>CAYQBA010000001.1:0-15468 GCA_964415605.1 uncultured Anaerolineales bacterium
CCCGACTTCGAAGCGAACCACCACCCGGGGCGCCGCCGGGGCGGGGGCGGGGGGGGCGCGGGCGGGGCGCGGGGCGCGGGGGCGCGCCGGGGCCGCCACGGCGTGGGCACGCCACGGGCCGTGCGCGCCGGGGATGGCGGTCGCGCCTGACGCTGTCGGCAAGGCCATCGGGCCGGGCGCCGGCCAGCCGGCCGCCACGTCCGCCGCGCCGCCGGCCACGGCCAAGGCGACGCCCGCGAGCGCGGGCGCCAGGATCGCGGCGCGGCGGACGTGACGCATGTCGGTCTCCCCGTTGCCTGCGTGGCCGGCCGCCCCGATCGCGCGCGCCCGGCCGCCGGGAGGTCAAACCCCAGCCCGCCGCCGCGCGATCGGGGCCATCTTCATCCGATCAAGGGCGCCCGGTGCCCGTCCAGGGCAGGAACACCTTCGACGCCGTCTCGGGCGGCGCGTCCGTCGGCCGCGGCGGCGGCGCCGTCGGCGGGACCGCGGTCGGGGCGGCCGTCGGGACCGCGGTCGGCACGGCCGTCGGGGCGCCCGGCACGGCCACGTCCTCGGGGCGGATCGGCAGCCGCCGGACGCGGATGCCGGTGGCGGCGAAGACCGCGTTGATCACGGCCGCCGGCATCGCGGGGTAGCCGAGCTCGCCCATGCCGCCGGCCGTGGCGCTCTTGCCGGTGATGAGGTGCACCTCGATCGGCGGCGTGTCGGCCATCCGGAACCAGACGTAGTCGAGGAACGTCCGCTCCTGGATCCGGCCGCCGTCGACCGTGATGGCCGCCCCGAGGGCGGTCGACAGGCCGTCGACCGTGGCGCCCTGGATCTGGGCCTCGACGCCGAGCGGGTTGATGGCCTGACCGCAATCGACGGCGGCGACGACGCGCAAGACCTTGATGGCGCCGCTCGGCGCGACCTCGAGCTCGACCACTTGGGCCACGTACGAGCTCCACGCCGCGCAGGCCGCGATGCCGCGGCCCCGCCGCGCGGGCAGCGGGGTGCCCCAGCCGGCCTTCTCGGCCGCCAGCTCGAGCACGCCCCGCAGGCGGGGGTTCGTCGCGTTCGCCAGCCGGAAGGCCAAGGGGTCCTGATCGGCCGCGTGGGCCAGCATGTCCATCAGGACCTCGTTGGCGGGATTGGTCTGCGAGTGCGACACCGAGCGCCACGCCCCGACCGACACCGGGTCGCCGACCCCGACCGCCAGCACGTCGGGCGACCCGACGCTGTAGCTCGGGCGCGCCTGGTTGGCGAGGTTCGGGTTCGGCCCGTTGCCGCTGCCGCCGGAGGCCAGGTGGTGCTGCCAGGCGACGATCTTGCCGGCCGCGTCGACCGCGCCGCGCAGGCGGTGGTGGCTGGCCGGGCGGAAGTTGTCGGTCCGCATGTCGTCGTCGCGCGGGTACAGGAGCTTGACTGGGGCGCCGAGGCGCTTCGCCAGCGTCACGGCCTCGCGCACCCACTCGGTGCCGCCGCGCCGGCCGAAGCCGCCGCCCATCAGCATGCAGTTCACCGTGACGTTGGCCTCGGGGACCGCGGCCGCCTGGGCCGCCGCCTGACGGGCGCTCGACGGGCTCTGCGTGCCGACCCAGACCGTGACGCGGTCGCCCGCCACCTCGGCCATGCACGTCATCGGCTCCATCGTGGCGTGGGCCAGGAACGGCAGGTCGAGCGTCGTCTCGACGATGCGCGCGCCCAGCCCCTCGATGGGCGCCGGCGCGGGCAGCGCGGCGGCCTTGGCGGCCATGATCGCGCCGCTGGCGAGGCCGGCGTTGCCGCGGTCGTCCCATTCCACCTGGAGCGCCGCGCGCCCCTGGAGCGCCGCCCAGGTGTGCTCGCCGACGACGGCGACGCCGTTGCCCACCGTGACGACGTCGAGCACGCCCGGAACGGCGCGTGCCGCGGCATCGTCGACGCGCCGGACACGGCCGCCGACGTACGGTGACTTGCTGACGACAGCGTAGCGCGTGCCCGGCCGCGCCGGATCCAGCGCGAACTGCGCCCGGCCGGTGACGACGTCGGGGTTGTCGACGCGCGGCGTCGGGCGGCCGACGATCTTGAACTCCGCGGGGCTCTTGAGCCGGACGGCGTTGGCGGCCGGCGGCGTGCGGCGCGCGGCGTCGGCGGCTAGCACGCCGTAGCCCAGGCGGCGCCCGTCGTCGGCGATGACCTCGCCGCGCTCGGTGCGGCAGCGCGTGGCCGCGATCCCCCAGCGCGACGCGGCCGCGTCGACGAGCATCTGGCGCGCGGCGGCGCCGGCGGCGCGCAGGCCGCCGTTGGTGGGGTTGAACGCGCTCATCGTGCTGCCGCTGCCGGCCACGCCCTGGTTGCCGTAGGCGTTGTCGGCGGGAGCCTGGACGACCGTCACCGCACCCCAATCGGCGTCGAGCTCCTCGGCGACGATCATCGCCAGGGTCGTGCGGATGCCCTGGCCGAGGTCGCCCTTGTGGGCGGTGATGGTCACCGTCCCGTCCGGGCTGATGCCCACCCATTGGCTGATCCGGGCGGCGCCGGGCTGTGCCGGCCCGTCGGCCGCGGTCACCCCCGCGGCGGCGAGACCCGGGCCGTCGAGCCCGGCCGTGCGCGGCGTGACGAAGCCGACGACGCGGTCGAACGGGCCGATGACCGCGGCGAGCTGGAAGCCGGCCGTGAGCTTGAGGACGTCGCGCCGAGAGAGGGCGTGGGGAGGCGTGGGGCTCGTGGCGCCGGCGTCGGGGGTCGCCGAGCCGGGCGGAGCGCCGGCGCGGGGAGCGGTCGCATTGGGGAAGGCGGCGGCAGAGCCTGTCGCCGGGTCGGGCGAGCCTGCGACGCGCGTGGTCATGCGCGGGCCTCCTTCGCGGCGCGGTGGATGGCGGCGCGAATGCGGACGTAGGTGCCGCAGCGGCAGACGTTGCCCGCCATCGCGGCGTCGATCTGCGCGTCGGTCGGCGCGGGATGGGCAGCGAGCAGCGCGGCCGCGCCCATGATCTGCCCGGCCTGGCAGTAGCCGCACTGCGGCACGTCCTCGGCCACCCAAGCCTGCTGCAGGGGGTGGCTGCCGTCCGCCGCCAGCCCTTCGATGGTCGTGACGGCGCGGCCGCGAACCTGCGCGGCGCGCACGAGGCAGCTCGGCTCCGCGCCGCCGTCGACGAGGACCATGCAGGCGCCGCAGTCGCCCTCGCCGCAGCCGTACTTGGTGCCGGTCAGCCCGATGAGATCGCGCAGGACCCACAGGAGAGGCATGTCATCCGGCGCCTCGACCTCGTGTGCCCGGCCGTTCAGCGTGAACGCGTGTCGTGCCATCGACTTCGACTCCTTCGACGCGTGGGGGTCGCCCGGACCCGCGGGTGTCGTCATGCTTCGACGGGCGGCGCTGCGTGGGGCTCCCGGGCGGTGCGGGCGGCGGCCGGGCCGTGCGCGCCGATGCCGTCCATGGCGCCGATGGAATGGGGAGCCCCGATCGTCAGACAGCCAGGATAGACCGGCCGGCGCGCCGCGTCAACCGGCCCCGTGCCGTCTCGCCCATGGCTGGAAGCGCCTTGACGGTCACCGCCGCCGCCGCTAGACTGCTTGGACACGCGTGGGCCTCCCGCCGACACCCCGGAGCCGTCATGGGCATCGCCGCCGACATCGCGATCATCGTCGTTGCCGGCCTGGCCGGCGGGCTCGTCGCGCAGCGCCTGCGCCAGCCGCTGATCCTCGGCTACATCCTAGCCGGCATCCTCGTCGGGCCGTACACCGGCGGCGTCACGGTCACCGAGGTCCACGACATCGAGCTGCTGGCCGAGATCGGCGTCGCGCTGTTGTTGTTCGCGCTCGGCCTCGAGTTCTCGCTGGGCGAGCTGCGGCCGGTGCGGCGCATCGCGCTCGTCGGCACCCCGATCCAGGTTGTCCTGACCATCGCCTACGGCTTCGGCACGGCGCGCCTCCTGGGCTGGGAGGTGATCCCCGCGCTCTGGTTCGGAGCCCTGATCTCGCTATCGAGCACCATGGTCGTCCTCAAGTCCTTGGGACACCTCGGCCTCATGGGCTCGCTGCCCGGCCACGTCATGATCGGCATGCTCATCGCCCAGGACCTCGTCTTCGTCCCGCTCATGATCCTCCTCCCCGAGGTCGCCGACCTCGGGGAGGGCGCCGGCGCGCTGGCCGGCGCCGTGCTGCGTGCCGTCGCGTTCCTGGCCGCCATGGTCGTCGGCGGCACCCGGCTCTTGCCGGCCCTCATGGCACGGATCGCCCGCTGGAACAGCCGCGAGCTGTTCCTCATCGCGGTGATCGCCATCGGGCTCGGGGTGGCGTACGTCACGTACCTCTCCGGCCTTTCGTTCGCGTTCGGGGCGTTCGTGGCCGGCATGGTCCTGGGCGGATCGCGCTACAGCCACCAGGCGCTGGGCGACATCATCCCCTTGCGCGACCTGTTCGGGCTGCTGTTCTTCGCGTCGGTCGGCATGCTCCTCGACCCGGGCTTCGTCGCCGCCAACCTCGCCACCGTGGCCGTGCTGGTCGCCGTCGTCGCCGCCGGCAAGGCCGCGATCGTCGCCGGGCTCGCCCGGCTGTTCGGCTACCGCAGCGCCGTGCCGCTCACGCTCGGGCTCGGCCTCTTCCAGGTCGGGGAGCTGTCGTTCGTCCTGGCGCGCGTCGGCCTCCGCGAAGGGGCCCTCAACCCCGACGCCTACGCGCTGACCTTGGCCACGGCCGTCATCACCATGGGCCTGACGCCGCTTGTCCTGCGCACCGCCGAGCCCATCTACGCCTGGGTGCGCCGACGCCACCCGTCAGAGCCCCCCGCGGTCGCCAACCTGCCGGACGGGGAGATCGACGGGCACGTCATCGTCGCCGGCGGCGGCCGGGTGGGCCAACAGATCGCGCACGCGCTGCGCTCGGTCGGTGCGTCGTTCGTCATCGTCGAGCTCGACCACCACCGCCTCGAGGAGTGCGCCGCGGCCGGCCTGCCGGCGGTGTTCGGGGATGCGCAGATGCAGCCGGTCATCGAGGCCGCCGGCATCCGGCGCGCCCGGCTGCTGATCAGCACCGTGCCGGCCCCGCACGTCACCGAGCGCCTGTTGGCGGACGCGCGGCGGCTGAACCCCGAGCTGCGCGTGATCGCGCGCGCCACGAGCATCGCCGAAATGCACACCCTGCAGGCCCTTGGGGCGGACCAGGTGGTGCAACCCGAGCTCGAGGGCGGGGTGGCGATGGCGCGCGAGGCGCTGACGGCGCTGGCCTACCCCCCGGGGCGCATCGAGCGGCACCTCGACGCGGTGCGCGCCGCGCTCTCCGGCGGGGACGAGCCGGACTGGTGACGGCGGGACATCGGCCGCGGCGGCGGGCATCTCGCCGCCCGCCCCCTCAGCGTGTGCGCAAAGGCGGCAACGCGGCCTCGATGTCGGCGCGCCGCGGCTCGAGCCACGGCGGCAGGATCAGGCGCTCGCCGAGGCGCGCCGCGTCCTCGTCGCGCGCGAAGCCCGGCCCGTCGGTCGCCAGCTCGAACAGCACGCCGCCGGGCTCGCGGAAGTACACCGACTGGAACCAGAACCGGTCGATGGTCTCGGTCGGCCGGAGGCCCGCGTCGGCCACCGCCGCCCGCACCGCCAGCTCGGTCGTGGCATCCGGCACGCGCCAGGCCACGTGGTGGACCACGCCGGTGCCCCACGCCCCCAGCCGCGCGCCGGGCTCGGCGCGCAGCTCGGCGTACGTCCCCGAGCCGCCGTCCGCCGCCGCGTAGCGGGTCCAGCCACCGTCCTCCCCGACCCGCGTGAACCCCAGGACGCCCGTCATGAACCGTGCCGTCGGCTCGGCATCGCGGACGACCAGGCGCACCGCGTGCATCCCGCGGATCTGATGCGCCTCGGGCACCGGGCTTGCCGGCCACGGCGCGAAGGGGCGCGCGCCCGCCGTCTCGACCAGCGCCAGCCGCAGGCCGTGCGGGTCGGCGAACGGGAGCGTCGGCTCGCTGAACCGCGTTGCCGCCCCGTCGCGCGCCACCGCGTGCCGATCGAACCACGCCGCCCACCAGGCCAGGCTGCCGGGCGGGACGGCGAATGGGATCTCCTCCGCCAGGCCAGCGCCCGACCGCCCCAGGCCCATCTCGGGCCACGGGAAGAACGTGATATCCGTGCCCGGCGTGCCCGCCGCATCGGCGTAGAAGAGGTGATAGGTCGTCGGCGCATCCTGGTTGACGCTGCGCTTCACGAGGCGCAGGCCCAGCACGCGCGTGTAGAAGTCCAGGTTCGCCTGCGCGTCGCCGGCGATCGCGGTCACGTGGTGGATGCCGAGCACGCCGGTCGCGGGGGCGGCGGTCGGTGCGGTCGGGGTCCCCGTCGCGTCGGACATGGGCGCTGTCTCCTTTTGTGCCATTCCGTGGGGCCAAGGATAGCCGGTGGGGGCCGGGCAAAGAGGCCGGACGGCGTGGCGATGCCTGGCGCCGAGCCACGGTCGATCACCGGCACGCGGATCAGGCGCGTTGAACCTGACGGGGTGATGCTTCGCTCTGACGCCGCTGCGGCCCCCCCCATCGCCCCCGACTGTCCACCCCCGCCCCCGTGAGGCGACAGGGGGCGGATAGCGGCGCGACCGAGGGGCTGTTGGCGGAGACAGCGCGGCCGCCGTCGCGCATGCACGACGGCGGCCGCTGGTCGAGATCAGGCCACGGGGCCGCGGCGACCTCCTGGCCGCCCCACCCCCGCGCGATCGCTTACCGCCCGCGCGCCAGCGCGTTCGGCTTCTTTTGCGCCGTCCACGGCATGTACAGCGCGATCTTCCGCCAGCACGTGCGGACCTCGTGCTTGTCCTCGCCGCCCTTCGGGTCGCGCACGACGAACATCGTCGGGAAGCACCCCTCGAAGTTGAAGCGCTGCGGTGAGAGGTCCAGGCACAGCTGGCGCGTGCCCTCGCCGCGTACCGTCAGATCCTGCAGCGAGTAGCCCGTGGCGTACCACTTGAGCGACGAGATCGGGTCGTCCGGGTCGTCGGCCTTGTCGCGCAGGTCGTAGCACATCGTCGCGTTGAGCCCGCCGAGCTGGCCCTGGAGCCGGTTGCGCAGGATCTGCGGCGGCACGTTGTTGTAGACGGCCGGGTCCAGCCACGTCAGCGTGATCGCCGCCCGTGCCGAGAGCCCGCCCAGATCCTTGACCGAGATGCCGACCTCGTCGGAGCCCTTGAAGTTGACCTCGGGCTCGAACACCAGGATCTGCTTGTTGTCCGGCAACGCATAGCCGAACTGCGCGTGGTCCACCGTCTGCGGGTCGACGAACCACTCGAGCTGGTCCGGCGGGTCGCGGTCGTCACCGGCGACGTTGGTCAGGTTGACGGTGATCTTCTGGTTCATCGCCGCCGTGTACTCGCGCGTGAAACGGTCCCAGATGATCACCGGCGCCTCGTTCGGCCGGCTGTCCCACGACAGCACGACGGGCTGGCGCGTCTCGCAGCCATCGCGGTCCTTGACGATGATCTCGACACGGGCGCTGTACTGCTCGATGGTGTCCTTGAGCAGGCTGAACGAGAGCGTCGTCGTGCCGCGCCCGTCGACCTTGATGTCGGCCTCGTTCTGCGGCGGAACCGCGGCGTCCCAGCGCAGGAGCTGCGGCTGGTCCTCGACGTCCTCGCCGTGCGGCAGCAGGTTGAGCACGATCGATTCCTTGTAACGCGCCGTCGGCGGGTCCGACACCGGCGGCTTGACCTTCGGGCAGTCGTTGATCGGCACCACCCGGATGCGCAGCGGGAACGGCACGACCGCCGGGCCGTCGCTCACCTCGAAGCTCGCCTGCGTCTGCCCGAACCAGTTCAGCGCGGGCGTGATGCTCACCACGCCCGTGGGCATGAACACCACACCGGCCTTGGGATCGCCGCCGTCGACCATGCGGAACACCAGCTTGTCGTCGGGGCATTCGCTGTCGGTGACGTACGTGCGGAGGTCGACGACGGCCGTCTCGTCCTCGTTCAGCACGACCTCGGGGATGGCGCCGACCTGCGGCCGCGAGTTGTAGTCGATGGTGTTTTGCGCCAGGCTGCCCAGCGCCTTGCAGCCGTCCTTGCCCATCGCCTTCCAGCCCGTCCACCACGCGGCCATCGTCTCGGGCTTGTGGGCCTGGATCACGGCGAACACGTCGGCGAAGGTGGCGTTGAACTGGTCGTAGCCGTCCTCGGTCTCGTCGCCCTCGAAGAGGTCCCAGAACGCCCCCGCCACGCGCCCGGCCACGCTGTCGCCGTCGCTCCAACCCAGCGTGCCGGCGCGCGGCTTGTCGAAGTCGCCGCGCAGCGCCGGGGAGTCGAACATCGGGTCGTTGTAGACCGCCATCGGGTAGAACGTCGCGAAGCCCTGGATGAACGCGCACGCGGCCGACGTGGGCTGCGTCACGCCGTCGACCGGGCCGGCGAGGCACGCGGCCCAGCCGCCAGGGAGCTCGCCGAGCAGGTTGTGGGCCAGGGCGTAGGCCTCCTGCTGGACGATCACGTCGCCGTAGCCGGCGTTGTCGGTGCGGTAGAAGAGCGCGCGGGCGGCCGGGTCGTAGCGGGGGCCATCGGTGTTGCCCTTGGACCAGAAGCCCGTGATCTCGCCCGGGTCGCGGCCGGTCTGCTCCTTGAGGTAGAGCCAGCCCTCGGCCAGGTTGACGAAGGTCCAGAGCGCCTCGACGTTGGGCGTGTTCTCCTGGATGATGAGCGGCTGCATCCCGTACACGCCGTTGGGCACGTTGGCGACGTAGCCGTCGCGGGGGTCGACGTCGTAGCTCTGCCACGTGTACTCGAGGGTGGTGCCGTACTGGTAGAGCCGGATCGTGCCGTTGTTGGTGAACAGCTTGAGGAAGATGTCCTGTGTGCCCTCGCGCTGCCCGGTCGGGCCGTCGGGATCGACGTTGCTGATGGCCTTGGAGCGGAAGAACCCGCTGGCATCGGTCACGGTCTCGTCGAGCTTCTGGCCGGTGACCGGGAAGTTCTTGTCGCGGTCCCAGACCTCGACCTTGAGGCCCGCGCCCGGGTGGTTGCGGTCGCTGTCGCGGTCGATGTACAGCACCCGTCCCTCGACGACGACGGTCTCGCTGACCGGCGTCGCCTGGGCCGGGGCCGGCCCGGATGCCTTGCCGTGGGCCGTGGGCGGCGCGGGCGCCACCGCGGCCGCGAAGGCCGGCGCCAGCGTCGCCAGCGCCAGCCACGCGGCGCCTTGTCGTCGCCAACTCTGCATGGGATGCCTCCTTGGGTTGCGCACGACGCGCACGCCGCTCGTGCGAAGCGCAATGCTGTGCGAGGGGAAATCGGCGCGAAACGGTTGCTGCAGCCTATGTTACGTTGGGCCCCCGCCGGTGTTACGGCGGAATTCGGCCGCGCGGCGGAGCGCCCGGCCCGCTCCCGGGGCGTGTTATAATCGGGGCCGTGACAGACGGGATGCGGATCCTCATCGTCGGCGCCGACGGCCAGCTCGGCCGGGCGCTTCGCCGCCGCGCGCTGGGCCGGGCCGACCTGGCGCGCGGCCGGGCCGTCGTGGCGTACGGGCGCACCGAGATGGACGTGACCGACGTCGGGGTGCGCGATGCCATCGCGGCGGCCGAGCCCGACGTCGTGGTCAACGCCGCCGCCATGACCGATGTCGACGGCTGCGAGCGCGACCCCGACGAGGCCTACCGCGTCAACGCGCTGGGTGCGCGCAACGTCGCGCTCGGTGCCGCCCTGGCGGGCGCCGACCTCGTCCACATCAGCACCGACTACGTCTTCGACGGCCGCAAGGGCGACGCCTATTGGGAGTTCGACCGTCCGTCGCCGATCAGCGTCTACGGCGCGTCGAAGCTGGCCGGCGAGGAGTGGGTCGCGCGCGTCCACCACCGCGCCTACATCGCCCGCACGGCGTGGCTCTACGGCCTTGGCGGCCGCAACTTCGTCACACGCATCCTCGACCTCGCGGGCGAGCGGCCGGCGCTCGAGGTCGTCGACAACGAGGTCGGCAACCCGACCTTTTGCGACGACCTGGCCGACGCCGTCCTGGCGCTCATCCACACCCGCGCCTACGGCATCTGCCACCTCGTCAACGAAGGGTCGTGCTCCCGCCACGCCTTCGCCCGGGCCATCCTGGACCTCGCCGGCCGGCTGGACTACCCGATCCACCCGGTCGACCACTACCCGCGGCTGGCCCGGCCGCCGTCGTACGCCCCGCTGCGCAACTTCGCGGCGGCCGAGGCCGGCGTGCGCCTGCCGCCGTGGCAGGAGGGGTTGGCGCGGTTCTTCGAGCGTCAGGCGCTCGTCGCGAATGGCTGACGCCCCTGCCGCCGGGGCCTGGCGCGAGAAGATCGACATGGGCGTGTTCGGCCTGGCACCGGGCTTCGAGCGCATCAGCATCCTCGTGACCGGCATCGAGCCGGGGCGCGGCACCCGCGCGGCGGCGGCCCTCCTCGCCCGCACGGCGAAACCCGGTGCGCTGCCCGGGCCGGATGATCCCAGGATCGCCGCCTGGCGCGCGGCGTACGCGGCCGCCGGCATCGACCCGTCGGTCGCGACGCCCGTGGAGGCGCTCGCCGCCTGGGCCGCCACGCCGGCCGGGATCCCGTCGCAAGGAACGGTGCGCGACATCGTGCACGCGTTCAGCTTGCAGCACGGCGTGCCCGCCGCGGCCTACGCCGTGGCGCGGATCCGCGGCGACTTGTGGCTGCGCCCGAGCCGCGGGTGCGAGCACTTCCTGGGCATCGGGGACGCCGCGCCCTCGGCGCCGGCCATCAACGAGATCATCCTGGCCGACAGCGCCGACGAGGTCCTGGCGCGCCACTGGCACGGCCGCCAAGGCCGATCGACCGCCGCCGACGCGGCGTGCCGGGCCGTCCTCGTGCACGTCGACCTCCTGCCGCCGCAAGCCGAGGCCGCCGACGACCTCGCCGCGGCGCTGGCCCGCCTGATCACGGGCTTCGCCGGTGGCACCGCCGAGACGCGGCGCCTCGCATGGGAGACGCCGCAGGCCGCGTGGCCGGCCGTGGGCTGACGCCGATGCGCGCCAGCATCGTCATCCCCACCTGGAACGGAGCACGCTTCCTCGGCCCGTGCCTCGACGCGCTGGACCGACAGACGCTCGGGCCGCCGGGCGGCGGCGCCTACGAGGTCATCGTGGTCGACAACGGCTCGACCGATGCGACGGGCGAGGTGCTGGCGATGCGCCCGGCCGTGCGGGTGATCCGCTTCAACGAGAACCGCGGCTTCGCGGCCGCGGTCAACGCCGGCATCACGGCGAGCCGCGCGGACGTCGTCGTGCTGCTCAACAACGACACCGAGGTCGAACCCGGGTGGCTGGCCGCACTGGTCGCGGCGCTCGAGGCGGACCCCGGCGCCGGCATGGCCACGAGCAAGGTGCGCCTGTGGGACCGGCGCGACGTCCTCCACACCACCGGCGACACCGTCGACCTGGCGGGCAGCGCCGCCAATCGGGGCGTCTGGGAGGTCGACCGCGGGCAATGGGACGAGCGGCGCACGGTGTTCGGGGCCAACGCCGCGGCGGCCGCCTACCGGCGGGCCCTTTTCGACGACGTCGGCGGGTTCGAGGAGGCCTTCGGCAGCTACCTCGAGGACGTCGACCTGGCCTGGCGGGCCCGGCTGGCCGGCTGGGGGTGCGTGTTCGTGCCCGAGGCCGTGGTCTACCATCACGTCAGCGCCACCGGCGGCGGACCGCTGGCGAGCTACCTGGTCGCCCGCAACCGCGTGTGGTTGATCGCGCGCGACTACCCGGCCCGCCTCCTGGCCCGGCACCTCGGCAGCGTCGCGGCCGCGCTGACGCGCGCGGGGTGGTCGGCCCTGGCGGCGTGGCGGGGCGCCGCGGCCCGGGCCACGCTGCGCGGCCTGGCCGCCGGGCTGATCACGTGGCCGCGGATGCTGCCGGCCCGCCGCCGCATCCAGGCGCGGCGGCGGGTTTCGGACGATGCTTTGGAGGCTCTGCTGCGCGGCGAGGCGCCGACGGCCAGGTGACCTGCGTGAATGCGGCGCCCGGGGATCGGGTCAGACGCGGACCATCCGCAGCCGCCAGCCGCCGAGGATGAGCACCGTGGCCACTGCCAGCGCGGCCAGGACGTCCTGCACCCACGTGCCGGTGGTCGGCAAGGCGTTGGGCTTCGACGAGTCCTTGGTCGCGGCCGCCGTCGGGGCCGCGCCCGCCGCGGCTCCCCCGGCCGGCGCGCTGGTGGGCGCCGCGGTGGCCGCGGCCGCCGGCGCTTCAGCCGGCAGGGTGTCGACCTCGGTCACGTTGCGGAGCGTGACGCTGAAGAGCGGCGCCCCTGTCGGCGCCTTCGTGGCCGCGTCGGGCTCGGCCGTGAGGTAGACGCGGGCAACCACGTAGTCGACCGCGACGTCCTTGAGCGCCGACTCGGCGTTGAGCACGCCGAGGTTGTGCCGCACGCCGTCCATGTCCACGGCCCACACGACCCATGCCTCGGCACCCTCGAACGCGTTGAGCTCCAGGCTCTCGGCGGCGCCCGCGAAGTCGACGCTGATGAGGTAGTTGCTGGCGCCGCTGGACTTGACAATGTCCAGCGTGCCGCGGCCGGTGCCGCTCGGCATCTCGCCGGTGGCGCGTAAGCTGAGCCCGACGATGTCCTGGGCGTGAGCCGTGACCGCCATGGCCGCGGTGAACCCGCACACCAAGACCGATAGAACCAGGATCCGATGCATGAGATCGCCTCCTCGGCAACTAAATGGAACGTTGCACCGCGTGGGGTGCGGCAAAACGGGTGAATTAACACCAATGTTACCACAGGCGGACGGGGTGCGCAACCCCCTCCTTTGCCTCCGGCAGGCGCGCGCGACGGGCGAGGATCAGCCCAGAGGCCGAGAGCCCGTTCGCCGTGCGGCGCTTGGCGATCACCGGCGATCCGCGTATTCTCATCTTATGGAAAGCGACCACGTGCCCGCGCAGCTCCCGCTGTTCGGGAGGCCGGACGGTGCCGCGGGCGCGCCTCCTTCGGACGGCGCCGGGCCGTCGGCGGCGCCCGGCTGGGGGACGGACGCCGGACAGGCGGGGCCGTATGCGCCGCCCTCCGCGGGAACCGCGCTGCGCGACGCGGCGGGGGCGTTCGACGACCACCTGGCGCGGCTGGGCAAGACCGCGAACACCCGCGTCGCGTTCGCCAGCGACCTGCGGCTGGTGTGCGAGCACCTCGGGGCGGGGCGACCGATCGGCGACGTGACGACCGCCGACCTCGACGGGTTCCTGGCGTGGCTGCTGTCATATCGCGGCCGGCGGTGCAGCCCGAAGAGCTACGCCCGGCGGGTGACGACCTTGAAGGTGTTCTTCGGCTGGCTGCACGCCGCCGATGCGATACCCACCGATCCGGCGCGCGCGGTGATCCACCGCAAGGCCGAGCCCCCGTTGCCGATGGTGCTGTCCGACACCGAGGTCCATCGGCTGTTGACCGCGGCCGGCGCCCGGCTCGAGGGCCCCGACGGCGACCCCCGCCCCGTGCTGATGACGCGGCTGGTGCTCGACGCCGCGCTGAAGAAGGGCGAGCTGACGCGGATGCTCGCCGGAGACGTGGCCGCCGACGCCGACCCGCCGTCGCTGCTCGTGCGGTACGACGATCCGCGCTGGCGGGAGAAGGAGCGCCGCGTCGCGATCAGCCCGCACGTCCGGCCACTGCTCGCGGCCTACGCCGAGCGGCATCCGCCCGCCGACGGCCACGCCCGGCTCTTCAACTGCACCGACCGGAACCTCGAGTACATCCTGGCCGACCTCGTGCGCCGCGGCGGCCTGCCGGCCGCGACGCACTTCGAGACGCTGCGCTGGACAAGCGCGCTGCGCATCTGGCGCTCCGGCGAGGCGCCGGACCGGCTGCGCGAGACCCTTGGCCTGTCGCCGATCACCTGGGCCGACACCCAGCGCAAGCTCGAGCGCCTCGATGACGGCGGGGCGGGCGGGCGGCCGCCGCGGTTCTTCGCGCCGCCGTCGACGGGTTAGCCGGACCGGGCGCTAGCGCAGGATGTCCCGCGCGATGACGTGGCGCAGGATCTCGCTGGTGCCCTCGCCGATCTCGGTCAGCCGGTTGTCGCGGTAGTAGCGCTCGACCGGCAGCTCGCGGCTGTAGCCCATGCCGCCGTGGATCTGGATCGACTCGAAGCAGGCCTTCTCGGCCGCCTCGCTGGCGAAGAGCTTGGCCATGGCGGCCTCGCGGGTAAAGCGCCGCCCGGCATCCTTGAGCGCCGCCGCCTCGTAGAGGAGCAGCCGCGCCGCCTCGAGCTGGGTGGCGCAGTCCGCCAGCTTCCACTGGACCGCCTGGAAGCCCGCGATGGGCTGGCCGAACGCCTGCCGCTCGTGGCTGTAGCGTGCCGCGGCCTCGAGCGCCGCGCGGCCAAGACCGAGCGCCATGGCGCCAATCGAGATGCGGCCGCCGTCGAGGATGGTCAGCATCTGGCGCATGCCCTTGCCAACCTCGCCGAGCAGGTTCTCGTCCGGGATGGGGCAGTCCTCGAGGAAGAGCTGGCTGGTGACCGAGCCCTTGAGGCCCATCTTGGGCTCGTTCTTGCCCGGCGTGAAGCCCGGCATCCCCCGCTCGACGACGAAGCAGCTCACCCCGCGGTCGGCGCCATCGACCACGGTTCGAGCCGTGCAGATCACCGTGTCGGCCAGCGCGCCGTTCGTGATCCACATCTTCTGGCCGTTGAGCACCCAGCCGCCATCGCGCTTCTCGGCGACCGTCCGCGTGTTGGAGGCGTCCGACCCGGTATGCGGCTCGGTCAGGCCAAAGGCGCCGAGGCCGCCGTTGCACAGGCGCGGGAGGTACTTTTGCTTCTGAGCCTCGGTGCCGAACAGGTAGAACGGCGACGCCCCCAGGCTGACGTGGGCGGCGTAGATCAAGGCCGTCGAGCCGCACGCCGCCGCCAGCTCCTCGACCGTGATGGCGTAGCACACCGTGTCGGCGCCGGCGCCGCCGTAGGCCTCGGGAATCGGCAGCCCCATGAAACCCAGCTCGACCAGCCGATCGACGTTCTCCTGCGGAAAGCGCGAGGTCTCGTCGATCTCGTGGGCGCGCGGCGCGAACTCGGCCTGCGCCACCTCGCGGATGGTGTCGCGGATCTGGCGCTGCTCGTCGTTCAGCTCGAAGTTCACGGCGTCTCCCCCGTCGCGGTCAGATTGGGTCGGCGCGGCCGGCTGCCGCGCCCAGTGCTCAGCGCAAGCCCAGGAACACGATCACGAGCACCACGGCGGCGGCCACCACGAACCCGCCGAGCCCGGTCACGAGGAACACGGCCAGCTCGGCGGCTTCGCGCAGCGACAGCATGTCCGGACCGCCGGGCGCCTCCTCGCGGCCCGCGGCCTTGCGCGCGCCGCACACCCCGCACGCCGGCTGGTCCGGTTGCAGGGCATGGCACTTCGGGCAATGGCGAATCGTGAGCACGGCGTGGCAGTGCGCCTCCTGTCGGGGGCAGAGGATAACACCGAGCGCCGCCGCCCGCAAGGACGAGGGGCTGGCGGGGACGGGGGCCGGGGGCCCCCCCGCCCCCCCCCCGGGCCGGGTGCCGTCCGCAGGGGGGTGAGCCCCCCCCGGGGGG
>CAYQBA010000001.1:15478-28354 GCA_964415605.1 uncultured Anaerolineales bacterium
TCCACACCCCCCCCCCCCCCCCCCCCCCCGTCGGGGGGCCGGCGGGGCGCGCCCCCGGACGCCCCCCCCCCCGGCCCCTCGGTCATGATCCGATCCGAAGCGAATCAGCCACCCACGGGGCAGGCGCCGAGCGTCACGGCCCCGGCGGCCCCGGCGGCGTCGGGATCCCGCCCGGCGGGAGGGTCGGCGTCGGCGCGCCCGGCGGCAACCCGCCGGGGTTCCCGCCGGGGTTCCCGCCGGGCGGCGGGAAGCCACCGCCCGGCTGCCCGGGGCAGCGCGGCGCGGCCGGGCCGCCGAAGAGGAACGCGCCCGGGATCGGGATCCCCGGGTTACCCGCCGACTCGTCGCCCGGGACGGCGTGGCCCAGGGCGGTGCCCGAGCGCTCGACCTTGACGGCCGCCAGGCCGACGACGTTGCGCAGGAATGCCCCGTCGTTCGAGAATACCTCGTGCTCCCAGAACGTGGCGCTGATGATCGCGCTGCCCTTGAAGCCCGCGTTGATGAAGCCCCACGTGCTCAGGTCGATGTACTCGACCTGGCGGTCGTTGAGCTTCTCGCAGACGTAGTCGAGGAGGCCGTTCTGGTCGTAGACGAAGATCGCGAAGTCCGTAAAGCCGGGCTTGGGCACCAGGTTGACGATCGACACCTCGCTGGTCACGCCCGACCCGTGCTGGTCCTTGACGAAGCTCGGGATGCCGATGCGCCCGACGCCCGAGCACAGCCCGCCGCAGCCGAAGCCGACCTGCCAGTCGTACGCCAGCTGCTCTGGGAAGAGCTCGTAGGCCAGGGCCTCCTGCGGCTGGGTGCGTTGAACGTCGGTGTACTGCACCATCTCGGCGATGGCAAAGATGTCGGGGGCGCCGACCGGCTGCGAGCCGGGCGAGAACCAGTCCTGGCTCTCGACACGCACGCTGCCCACCCAGTTGCCGGGCAGGCCGGCCACGACCGGCAGGAAGAACGTCTGCGACCCCTGGGCGCAGACCCAGTCGACGAGCGTCGTGATGATGTCGCCCGAGCGGTCCAAGAAGTACACCTTGACCTTGGCGGCCGTGGCGCGCGACAGGTTCTGCACCGTCACCTGGGTGTCCCAACCCTGGTACTCGGAGTACACCAGCGGCCCGTAGGCCACCTGAGAGCCCGTGGTGAACAGGGCCTGGCCGTTCCAGGCGTAGTTGAGCGACGCCGGGGAGCCGGTGTAGGTCATGAGCACATCGTTGCCGATGTGGTCGACGGCGATG
The DNA here is from genome assembly GCA_964415605.1 of uncultured Anaerolineales bacterium. Classification (GTDB taxonomy): domain Bacteria; phylum Chloroflexota; class Anaerolineae; order Epilineales; family Epilineaceae; genus UCB3. The sequence goes on from CAYQBA010000001.1 coordinate 16,717, forward strand.
GCCAGCGGCTGCGTCGAGCGCACCCATGCCCCGCCCTTCCAACCCGCGGGCATGCAGCTCGAGGCGTCGAACTGGTAGCTCTCGCCGGGCGCGAGCGTCAGCACGTCGCAGATCCGCGGCCGCAGGCAGTCGTCGTGAGCCTTGAACCACAGCTCGAGCGACGTGCACTCCAGCCCGGCGTTTTGGATGTAGAGGACGCTGGTGTAGCCGCCGGCGCCGGCATACAACGACGGCGCGTAGAAGGCGAAGCCGCCGGCAATGGGATCCCACGCGCCGAGGAACTCGCCGGCGAGGCCGCCGTAGCTGCTGGTCACGTTGAGGTCGGGCCGGACGTCGCCCGGGCACGTGCGCAGAACCTCGACGCCCATGGGCTGGCAGGCGGCGTACCCGAAGTCGAACGGGCCCCACTTGCCGTGCTCGGTGTAGGCCTTCCAGAAGCGCCGCCACTCGTTGCAGTTGCCGACCACCGTGGTGAACAGCGCCTCGCACAAGGCGTCGGCGAAGATGTCCTTGCCCATGTCGTAGGTGTCGGCCGAGATCACCACGCCGCTCTTGGCCGTGCTCGGAAGCTGCGCGCCGAGGAAGTTCCACGTGCTGCCCGGGATGAGCAGGCCCGAGCACTCCACCTTCAGCGGGCCGGCGCACTGCGGCGGGCAGAAGCCCGGCGGCCCCCACACGACAAGCAGGCCCTTTGCCGGCCGGTCGCCGATGTTCTGAGCTTCAATCCACGTCTTGCACACGGGGTCGTTGCCGAGGAAGCTGAGGATCGGCAGGTGCGACGAGCACGCCACCGGCGGGCGGTGCGGGCTGTCCGGCCACGGCGTCGGCGGGCCGACGGGAGTTGGCGGGCCCGGCGGTGTCGGGATCCAAGGCGTCGGCGTCCACGGAACGATGGCCGTCGGTGGCCCCGGGGGCGTGGGAACGCCGCCAGGCGGGCAGACACAATGGATGTAGCGGAACACGACCTGCCCGTAGGGCTGGTTGACGCCGACCTGAATCGTCTGCGTCGGCGTCGTGCCCTGCAAGAGCGCGTAGCCCTGCGGGACGTTGGCCACCCACGTGCGGTAAAGCCCGGCTTCGAGGTTGTCGAACGCGACGCAGCTCGTCCCGCCGACCGGCGGCGCCGTCCACTGGTTCACCGGCGGCTTGGCCGGCGACCCGTAGTTGGTCAGGAGCTGGGCGTAGACGTTCACCGCCTCGGGGAACGGCACGGGGTTGCGGCCGTCCGGCGGCTCGACTTGGAGCACGCACACCCCGATGCCGCCGTTGCTGCCGGGCGGCGACGGGGGCGTCGGCACCCACGGCGTCGACGACGCGAACGGCGTCGGCGGGCCGGGGGGCGTCGGCACCCATGGCGTGCCGGTGCCGCCCGGCGCGCTCGGCGGCGTGGGCGTCGCGCTGGCCGGGACCGGCGGTGGCGTCGACGTCGCGGTCGCCGGCACGGAGGCCGGCGTATGCGTCGCGGTTGCCTTGGGCGTGGCGGTCAGGAACGGCGGCCACGTGGCGGTGGCGGTGGCCGTGGCGGGCACCGCGATGTCGGTCGCCGTGGCCGTCGGTGGCACGGCCGTGTTCGTGGGCAGCGGCGTGGCGCTCGGCGGCACGGTGGTATCGGCGGGCGTCGCGCTCGGCGGGACCGCCGTCTGGGTCGCCGTCGGGGGGACGTCGGTGTGCGTCGGCGACGGGGTCACGCTCGGTGGCACGGCCGTATGGGTCGACGTGGGGCTGGGCGGGACCAGGGTATGGGTCGGCGTCGCCGTCGGCGGCTCCACGGGCGGGAGCGTCGGCGATGGCTTGGCCGTCGGCACCTCCGTCAACACCGGAGCCTCGGTCGCGGTCGCCGTGGCGGTCGCCGTCTTGGTCGGCGGCACGTCGGTCTCGGTCGCGGTGGCCGTGGCCGTGCGAGTGGGGGTGCGCGTGTCGGTCGGTGTCGCGGTGGCCGTCGGCGGGACGGCCGTGTCGGTCGCCGTCGGCGGCGGGGTGAACGTCGGTGTCGGCGGCACTGGCGGCTCGGTGGCCGTGGGCGACGGGAGCACCGGGGGGGCATGCGTGAGCGTCGCGGTCGGCTCGATCTCCTCCTTGAGGCTCAGGCACTGCTCGGGCCCACCGCTGTCGCACGCGATGGCGTCGTCGAGGCCAGGGCCCTCCATGTCGGTGGCCCAGCGCACGCACAGCGCGTCGGGGTTGCCGAGGAGGCTGGCCTTGACGTAGACGTCGACGACCGGGCCGCAGGGCGCCTCGCCGAACCGAAAGCCAATGTCCCCGACGTGGCCGCGCGACGCGGCCTGCTTGGGGCCCGTGCCCGACGCCGACGCCCGCCGCCAGACGGCCGACTTGCGGGCGTTGGTCAGGTACTCGGGCGGGTAGTTCGTCCACCAGTCGTCCATGAACGACCCGTTGCGGTTGAGGTCGTCGATCAGCGTGATCTCGCCTTGCCCGTCGGACTCGAGGAGCGGGTCGGCCCCGGCCGGAACCGCGGCGTCCTCGAGGAGCAGCATGTAGCGCCGGTCACCGGCCGTGATCCACCACTTGTAGCGGCCGTCGGTCCAGCCGGCCGGTCCGGGCTGCCAGCCGGGCTCGCCGGCGACGCACAACCGCAGGTGGATATAACCACCCTCGTGGGCCCAATAGGCCGCGGTGGCGTCTCGGCCCGCTTCCTCGGGCGCGCACGTGCGTTCGCCGTCTTGCTCGAGCATCGCCCAGCGGCTCGGCGTGGGGGCCTGGAGGGTCATGACGCGCGCGGGCAGGTCCGCCAGGCCGACGGCGAGGCCGACCGCGAACAGCGGCACGCTGATCCAAGTGCGGCGTGGGATGGCTGACATCAACTGGCTCCTCGAAAATCCTCAAACGTTCAGGCGCGATGGCGCGTCGCGCCGACGCACCGAATATCGGTTTTGGGCCGCGCGGGCTGGGTGGGGAAAATCGTCGCGCCGGCCGCCACACACAACGTGCGGGTTGCAGAGAGCGTTAGGCCGACTTTCGCGCCAGTTGACCCGAGGCGGTCGAGCCGTCGGCGAGATCTCAGGCCCCCGGCGTCGCCAACCGGCCGGAGGTGCCCGTCTCGACGTGGTTCGATGCGACGCCTGGGCCGCGGTCGGCGTATCATGGTGAGCGGTCGCTCGCGTCTGGCGGCGGCCGCCGCCCGTCCCGCCTACCGGAGCTCGCCATGCCGTCGCTTTCACCCGCCGCGCCCGGCTTGGTCGCCGGGCCCGGCCGCCGGCCATCGGTCGCGGCCGCGCTGCTGGTCGTGCTCGGCCTCGCCGTCGTCGCGGCCGGGGTCGCCGTCTCGGGCTACGCCTATCTCGCGGCCGCGCTCCCGCCGGCCGAGGAGCTGGCGGCGCGCAGCGCCCCGTTCCGCAGCACGCGCATCTTCGACCGCCACGGCAACCTCCTCAACGAGGCCTTCAACCCCGACGCCGGGCGGCGCACGGTGGTGCCGCTGGCCCAGATCTCGCCCTACCTCGTCCAGGCGACGATCGCGACCGAAGATGCCAACTTCTACGCGCACGGCGGGGTCGACCCGGTGGCGATCGCGCGCGCCGCGTGGTACGCCGTCCTGGAGCGCGAAGTGGTCTCGGGCGGGTCGACGATCCCCCAGCAGCTCGTCAAGCTGGTGTTCCTGACGTCCGAGCGCAGCGTCAGCCGCAAGGTCAAGGAGGCCGTCCTGGCCGAGGAGATCAGCCGGCGCTACACCAAGGACCAGATCCTCGAGCTGTACCTCAACGAGATCTTCTACGGCAACCTGGCCTACGGCGCGCGCTCGGCCGCGGAGACGTACTTCGGCAAGGACGTCAAGGACCTGACGCTGGCCGAGGCGGCGCTCCTGGCCGGCATCCCGCAGGCGCCGGCGTACTACGACCCCTACACCAACCTCGAGCGCGCCCGCCGCCGCCAGGGCGTCGTCCTGTCGTTGATGGCCGAGAACGGGTACATCACGCGCGAGCAGGCGACGGCCGCGGCGAACGATCCGATCGATCTCGTCCCCCCCCGCTTCGACCTCAAGGCGCCGCACTTCACCCTGATGGTGCGCGAGGCGATCGAGCGGCTGTACGGGCCCGAGGCGCTGTACAAGCACGGGCTGAACGTCACGACGACGCTCGACGGGGCGCTGCAGTCCGAGGCGGAGCGCATCGTCGCGGAGCAGGTGGATGCGCTGGCCGGGCGCCACGTGACCAACGGCGCCCTGGTCGCGCTGCGCCCCGAGAGCGGCGAGGTCGTCGCGCTCGTCGGCAGCAAGGCCTTCGACGACGCGGCCATCAGCGGCCAGGTCAACATGGCCGTGGCGCCGCGCCAGCCGGGGAGCAGCATCAAGCCGCTGGCGTATCTGGCGGCGTTCGAGCAGCCCGACCGTCCGACGGCCGAGCGCTGGACGCCCGGCACGCTCGTCGCCGACGTCCGCACCGAGTTCCCCGACGGCGCCAACCCGCCGTACGTGCCGGTCAACTACGACGGCCGCGAGCACGGGATGGTCACGGTGCGCGATGCGCTGGCCAACAGCTACAACATCCCGGCCGTCAAGGCCCTGCAGACCGCCGGGCTGCCGGCGTTCCTCGCCGTGGCGCGCCGCGTGGGCATCTCGACGCTCACGCGGCCGGACTACGGCCTCAGCCTCAGCCTCGGGGCGGGCGAGGTGCCGCTGGTCGAGATGACGAGCGCGTTCGCGGTCCTCGCCAGCGGCGGGTACCGCCGGGCGCCGACGCTCATCCTCAAGGTGACCGACAGCGCCGGGACCATCGTGTGCGACGCGGCCGACCCCGCCCGGCCGTGCCAGCCCGGCCCGGTCGGCGGCGGCGTCGGGCGCGAGCGGGTGGTCGACCCGGTCGACGCGTTCCTCATCACCGACATCCTGCGCGACAACCCGGCGCGCGTGCCGGCGTTCGGCCCCGGGTCCGCGCTCGAGCTCGATCGGCCGGCGGCGGTCAAGACCGGCACGACCAACGACTACCGCGACAACCTGACCATCGGGTTCACGCCGCAGCTCGTCACCGGCGTGTGGGTCGGCAACGCCGACAACAGCCCGATGCAGGGCGTGTCGGGTGTCACCGGCGCCGGGCCGATCTGGAACGCGTTCATGCGCGCCGCGCACCGCGACCTGCCGGTCGTGGACTTCACGCCCCCGCCCGGCGTTCGCCAGTGGGAGATCTGCGCCGACACCGGCGCCCAGCCGAGCGAGGCGTGCCCGGCGCGCCGCACGGCATGGTTCGCCGACGACCGCCCGCCGCTGACTGCGGAGCACGACCTGTGGCAGCGCGTCCCGATCGACCGCGAGAGCGGCCAGTGGGCCGGCGACGACACCCCGCCTGACCGCATCGATGAAGTCGTCTTCAAGATCTATCCCGCCGAGCACCGCGAATGGGCGCTCGCGCACGGCATTCCGCAGCCGCCCGAACGGCCGGTGCCGCCCGAGGAACGGCCGATGGCCGAGATCGACGCCCCGGGCGACGGCGACGCGGTGTCCGGACGGGTCGCGGTCATCGGCACGGCGCGTGCGCCGGAGATGGCCGGCTACGAGGTGGCGTTCGCCTTCGGGTTCAGCACGCGCGGCGAGTGGTCGGTGATCGCCCGCGGCGACACGCCGGTGATCGGCGACCGCCTGACCATCTGGGACACACGCGGCCTGCCGCCGGGCGGCTACACGCTGCGGCTGACGGTCCAGGACGCGCGCGGCGAAGCGGTGGTCGACCGCGTGCGGGTGACCGTGGTCGGCGACGACGCCACGGCCACGCCGAGCGCGACCCCAGAGGCAACGGCCGCCCCGACGCCAAGCCCCTCGGCGGCCGCCCCGTCGCCGGTGCCGTCGCCGGCCGCGACCGAGACCCCCAAGCCGTCGGCCGCGCCGGCGACCCTGGCGCCGCGGCCCACGGACCCCGTGCCGACCGACACGCCCCCGCCGCCGCCCGGCGAGCCGACGCTCGCGCCGCGGCCGACCGACCCGCCGCCGGAGGAGCCGACGCAGGCGCCGTTTGTGACCGAAACGCCGGGGGCGGCGGATGAGGATGCTCGGCCGCGCGGGAAGGCGCGCTCGGCGTCTTCCCGCGCGGCTGGGCGGGTGGTCGTGGGCGCTGGCAACGGTATTGCCGTCGCGGCCATCTTCCCAGGTCGCCCGGGTGGGGTCGGTCAGTCGGGGTCGCGTGGCAGCGGCGGATCGACGGGCGGGCCCTCCGTCGGGATGGGGGTCGGCTCCACCACCGGCGGCGCCGGCATGCGCTCGGCGGCGCCGAGCACGAGGGCCGCGCCGGCATCGAGGCGACCGGCGCCGAAGCTCGGGTCCCAGCCCGGCGTGCCGACGTCGCTGGCCGTGGCTTGCATGAGGCGTTCCACGGCGTCGGGGTCGCGGTCCGGATCCTGGCCGGCAAGCAACGCGGCCGCGCCGGCGACCACGGCGCTGGACAGGCTGGTGCCCGACCAGGCCTGGTAGCCGCCGCCGCGCGTGGCCGACAGGATGCCGACGCCGGGGGCAGCGATATCGATCCAGGCGCCGCCGTTGGAGAACGCGGCGCGGGCATCGGATTGGGTCGTGGCCGCCACGGCGATGACGCCGGGGTAGGCCGCGGGGTAGGTCGGGTTGCTGGTCGCTTCGGAGCCCGCGGCGGCCACGACGACGACTCCGCGGCCGCGGGCGTAGGCGACGGCGTCGGCCAGCGCCTGGGACCGGTAAAAGCCCCCGAGCGACAGGTTGACGACCCGCGCCCCGTGGTCGGCGGCGTGCACCACGGCGGCCGCGATGTCCGACATCGCCCCGCTGCCCGAAGCGCCGAGCGCCTTGAGCGGCATGACGCGGGCTTCACCCGCGACGCCGGCGCCGCCGGTCCGGTTGTGGACGGCGGCGGCGATGACGCCGGCCACGAACGTGCCATGGCCCTGGTCATCCGAAGGGTCGGCGTCGTCGTTGACGAAGTCCACGCCGGCGACGCAGCGCCCGGCGAGGTCGGGTGCGTCACAGCTCACGCCGGTGTCGACCACGGCGACGGTGACGCCATCGCCGCGCGACCACTCCCACGCCGTGACGCTGCCGATGGCCGCGTGATGCCACTGCCGGTCGAACAGCGGGTCGTTGGGCACGCCGGCGGCCGGGCCATCGGCGCCGTCGGCGTTGCGGCGGTCGGCGTGTCCAGGGATGGGCCGCCACGGCGCCCGCCAAACCGAGTCGAAGTCGGGCTGCGGCGGTGCGGGCGTGGTGCTGGATGCGAGCGGTCCCGGCTCGCCGGCCACGGCGACCGCGCCGTCGGATTCGACGTAGGCGATGGCGGATCGAAATCCAGGGCTGGCCGCGAGGGTCGCGACGTCGGGCCGGGCGGCCGTGCGGGACGCCGGCACGCCGGCGGATGCTTCCGGGGCACCGGGGAATCCCATGCTGCCGTCGGCCGCGTCAGCCGCCTCCAGCACGACGATGTCGAGGGCGGGGATCGCACGGGCGACGCGGGTGTGCGCCGCGGCAACGAAGGCGGCGCGCGCGGCATCCGGTGCGCCTGGCAGGAAGCGGACGACGTGGCGAGCAGGCGCCGCCGTGGGCGGGCGCTCCGGCGCCGCGCTGGCCGGAGCGATCGTGCCGGCGCCCACGGCGGACGCCAGGCAGAGCGGGGCGAGCAGCGCGCGGCGCGCCGCTCGGGCAGGGGACGGCAGGGACATGTTGTTCCTCCAAAGGCGACCAGCGCCGGGTGCGGGAGAGCGGTCCCACACACGCGGGCGGGCGATTCGGTCGGCTGAGCCGCCGGTCACCCGACGACCGGTCGAGCAGGGGCAAGCGGTTATCTGTGCGTTAAGCTACCCGCGAGGGGCGTGGTTGGCAAGGGCGGCGGCCAACGGCTCAGGCGAAGGCGCTTCGGGAGATCAAGGCGATGCTGACAGAGGAGATCGGCGGGGAGTGGCGGGCAGACGGCGGCAGCGCGACGCCCCGCCGATGCCGCGACGTCGGCCAGGTGCGGCAAGCGCGTGGGTCGCGGATGGGACGGGGGACGGCGGGGCGCCGGGCCGTCGCGCGCAGGCGATGGCGGATGCGTGAGCTCCGGGATTCAGCGCCCGTGTGACACCGGGTGCGCGAGCTTGGCTCTGGCGTGCCCATGTCCGCGCCGGGCGGCGGCCGTCGCCACCGCCCGGTCATGCCGTTCGAGGCGGCCGCCCGCGCTCAGCCGGCCTCGCCGCCGGGTCCGGTGGGGGGCGCCGGCTGGCGCGAAAGGTAGTCCTCGACGAACAGGAGGCCGTTCGGGCCCGCGCGGCGGATGATGTCGCGCAGCGTGCCCATGCTCGACACCTCCTCGCGCTGCTCAGCGACAAACCACTGCAGGAACTGCTGGGCGATGTGGTCACGCTCGTCGATGGCGATGTCCATGAGGCGGTTGATATGGTGCGTGACGTCGATCTCCCACTGCAGGGCAAGCGTCACGGCCTCCTCCGCGCCGTTGAAGGCGTGCTGCGGCGCGTCGATGGCCGGCACCCGGACCTGTCCGCCGGTCTCGGTGACGTAGTGGACGAACTTCATGGCGTGCATGCGCTCTTCCTCGGCCTGGCGATAGAAGAACGCCGCCAGCTGCGGCAGGCTGTCGCCGTCGAAGAACGCCGCGATGCTGACGTACTGCAGGCTGGCGCCGAACTCCCGGCCGATCTGGGCGTTGAGCGCGGCCTCGAGCGTCGGGCTGAGGAGCGAGGCGGACACGGGGGCGGCGGGAGTGGGCATGGCGCTTGGGATCCTTGGGTTGGCGGTGCCGGCGGTCGCGGCGGGCGATGATCGAGCCCCAATGGTATCAGCACGGGTCCGCACCGGCCAAGGGCGCCGCGGCGGGGGTGGGTGCTGAATTCGGCACAAGCAAGGCCGCGAAGGGTCGAACCAGCGTTGGTGGGGAGGATGGCCGGGACGGGCGGTCGCTCGGCCCCGCCGGGTCGGCGGGAAGGTCAATCCCGAGACGCGGATCGGGCCGCCTTCCAGCGCGCGATGTTTGCGTCGGCCCATGCACCGGCGCCTCGGGCGCGGGCTTCGCTTTCGGCTCCGATTGCCCCATCCACGTCGCCCAAGCGATCGAGCGCGATGGCCAGGCCGTGCCAGGCGTGCCAACGGTACGCCGGCACCTCGACGAACAACCGATAGTGTGTCGGCTGGGGCAAGCTCGTCGCCAGCCGAAACCAAGCCGCCGCGTGGCGATCGTTGCCGAGCGCAAGGAGCGTGTGGCCGAGCGCGATCATGGGCTCGGCCCGGTCCGGCGCGGCGAGGATGGCCTGTTCGAACACGCGTCGGGCGTCCGACCAAGCGTGCTGCGCGGCATGGCAGCGTCCGAGGTACAGCTCGGCCTGCCAACCTTCCTCCGGGAAGCTGGGCGCGGCGAGGTAGAGCAAGTAGGCTTCGATGGCCTCCGCGATGCGCCCGGCATCGCGCAGGCCATTGGCGAGGTAGAACAAGGCCCGCCGATCGGCGTCTCGCTCCCACGCCGCGCGCAGCACGTCCAGCTCGGCGCCCGACTTCTCGGCGCCGCGAGTCGCCGAAGCGGCGCCCGGCTTGCGTTCGTGCCACACCTTGATCTCTGGGCAACTGACCCGCCGATCGAGCGGTACCGCGATCTCCTCGTGCGCGGCTGGGCCGGTGAACCGCACGTGGCGCCGGTGGATCCGGGGAAATGGGAAGGCAAGGCCGGGAATCCGGCTCTCGTCGGGCTCGTAAAGCGTCTGGATTTCGATCGACCATGCCGTGGTCTCGAGCGCGGGGCGAATCAGATGGGCGTTCTCGATCCATTCGTGGCCATCGAGGACGATCGCCCAGTCGGTCGTGACGCGTTCCATGGCACGGTTGCGCATGCGCCGGAAGTCGGGCGGGCTCGATTCGGTATAGGAAAAGCAGTCGTTGGCGACCGACTGCGCGATCGCGTCGGTCTCATCCGACGAGCGGGTGTCGACGCCGATGATGACGGCGTCGACGACGTCGCTTACCGACGCCACGGCCGCGGCAAGGGTCGCCGCTTCGTTGGCAACCGTCATGCACAGCGACAGCGTGGGCCGACGCCGCCCCGCGGCGGCGATCGAGCACAGCTGCTCGCGAAACGCCATCAGCCCCGCGGTGGGATCACGCAGGTCGGCGAGCGCCCGTGCGGCACGCTGGTGGGGCTCGATGTCGGCCAGCACGCCGCGCACGGCGGCCTCCCAGTCTTCCCCGTCGCCGACAAGCCGCGCGTGGCCAGCGGTGGACTCACGCAAGCCAGGGGTGTCGGCGGCGACCACGGGTATGCCGCTCATGGCGGCTTCGATGGCCACTCGACCGTACGATTCGACACGCGACGGCATGACCAGCAATCGCGTCCGGGCGTAGATGGGGCGCATGTCTAACCGCCTGGGGTGCACTTCGACGTTGGGCGGAAGATCAGGCTCGGGCTCGTCGGTGACCCAGAGAAAGCTCGCTTCTGGCATCGCGCACGCCAAGGCCAGAAACCGGTCGACGCCCTTGACGTGTCCGCTGCCGATCAGCGTGACGTGCGTCCCTTGGCTGTCGGTGGCGTAGTCGGCGCGCAAAACGGGCGGGGGCAGCACGTGCCACGGTGTCGCACCGAGCGCGGCCGCCGCCAGCACGCGCTGTGACTCGGCATTGAAAACGACAAGATCACATTGGGGCCAGAAGTGCTCGTACTGACCCGGCCCGTGGACGAACATCACGAACGGCTTCCGCAACGATATCGCCCAGCGGCTCGCCTCCTCGGTGGCCCACTGCTGCCCGACGATCACGTCGGGCGCCCGCTCTCGGATCGTATCCACGGATTCGGCGGCAGCGGTGGACCAGACCGTATCACCCTCAGAAGCGAGGAAGTCCGCTGTCGTGCGTAGCGACACGCCACTCCCGCCAAGATCGGCGATATCGTATGAACGGATGAGCACACGCATGATGGTGATCTCGAAGCAACAGCCTCACGACACAGATCCGAAGTTCCCTGCCTGGCGCCAGATGATGACGGTGCGCACCCAAGGGAGTCAAACCGCGCTGCGCGGTCGAGCCCACTTGCCAGCCGTCATGTGCAGTCAAACGCCATTGAACGACATGCTGTCGGCCCCGAATCGACCTCGACAGACGGAGCAGGAGACGCCCAGGAGACAGATGCAAAGACGGCGGCAGGGACAATGGAGCGGTCTTTAACCCCACCCCAGCGGATCGACGATGCGCTTGGGTGCACGAGCGGTCTGTCGGGCATACGACGGTTGCCGGTCTGCAGTCAATCCTGCCATCACGATGAGGACCCCACCATGAGCGACACGATTTGTGTTGTCGGCCCGCCGGGACCTGTTGGGCCGGAAGGGCCTTCGGGATTACCAGGCGTTACGGGTGCGACGGGGGCGACTGGCACGACCGGGGCGACTGGGGCGACTGGGGCAACCGGCGTGACCGGGGCGACTGGCACGACCGGAGCGACTGGGGCAACCGGCATGACCGGATCCACCGGCGCGACCGGAGCCACCGGTCCCACCGGGGCGACTGGGGCCGGCGCGACCGGAGCCACCGGGGCCACCGGGGCAACCGGAGCCACCGGGACCACCGGCGCGACCGGAGCCACTGGCGCGACTGGCGTCGGGCTGCCAGGGCCCACCGGTCCTACCGGCGCCACCACAGGCGGCGAAGGCTCTCCTGGGCCCACCGGCGCGACCGGGCCCACCGGCGCAACCGGAGCCACCG
>CAYQBA010000001.1:28454-58953 GCA_964415605.1 uncultured Anaerolineales bacterium
GCGCGACCGGAGCCACCGGCGCGACCGGAGCCACCGGCGCGACCGGAGCCACCGGCGCGACCGGAGCCACCGGAGCCACCGGCGCGACTGGCGTCGGGCTGCCAGGACCTACCGGTCCTACCGGCGTCACCACAGGCGGCGAAGGTTCAACTGGCGCCACCGGCGCCACCGGCGCCACCGGGGCCACCGGCGCCACCGGGGCCACCGGCGCCACCGGGGCCACCGGCGCCACCGGCATCGGGTTGCCAGGACCCACCGGCCCGACGGGACCAAGCATGGTCACGACCGATGTGCGCCGCCCCTTGCACGTCGTCAACGCCAGCTGGGAGCAGGATCGCCGACCGCTGGGCATCGACGGGTTCCTGAACACGTACAGTCGATGCGGCACCACGCCGGACAAGGTTGGATTCGTCGTCCAGCTCAGCCTGCCAGTGCAAATCGAAACCCTGAACCGTGACACGGTGCTGCTCATCGCCGAGGCCAACGAAAGCTGGGAGAAGGAGCTGGCGGGCATTGCGCCGGTCACGGTCCGCCGCATGCGCGGGATTCCGGTCAGAGTCGAGCCGGTCATGGTGCCTGAGTCGGTGCTCATTCCTCCGAGATTGATCGACAAGTTCACGCCCGTCCAACCGGCGCCGACTGCCGTCGCCAACGGCGTGCGGATCTGCATCCCGGACCCCAGTCCCGACTGGGCGGAATACTGGCGGAAGTGGCTGGGCAACGACAACCAGCAGTTCCAGATCCGCTTGCTCCGAATCGTGCTGCGCGGTGCCTGGATCCTCAGCCGCCCGACGGAGGAAGGCGACGCCGCGCATGCCTTGGACGGCGCCCCGATTGCGCCCGGTGTGCCGCGCCGGCGTAGCGGCAACGGCATCGCAGGCACCGACTGGGACAGCGTGATCCGCATTCAATCGTGAGACCGACGTCCGATGAGGTCGGCAGACGCCGTGGCGCACGCGCCGACGATGCCCATGAGTTGAAGGCCTGAGCGATCCCATCCGCAGCGACGGTTAGCCCGGTCCGCGCGGTCCGAAAGGGTCAGCCGGCCTCGCGGGGCCGGCTGACGTGATCGCGACTCTCAATGTCGCATGGGTCGACGGGTCTCACCCGGTCGCCCGGCATCTCCGGAACCACGGGATCGACCGGCGCCACCGGCGACAGCACGCGCCGCCGCAACCGGCCACTCGGCCCGCGACCCGTTCAGGCCGTGGCCGCCGACGGCATCGGCCGACCGGAGGCCGCCGTGACGATGGCATCTTCCACCTCATCCAACGCCACCGGCAGGCCACGGCGGCTGACTTCCGCGAGCAGCCACGCGGCCGCCACCCGCAGGTCGGTCTCGGCTTGGGCACCGTCGGACGTCAGAACAAACCCCCCAGACGAGCGCAGATCGTCGACAAACTCAAAAGCCCGGCGAGCCAGTTGCGTGAGCCGCTCGCCGGCCGGCACGTCAGCGTCGTCATCCTGCAGGCGCCGGTACACTGCCGCCTTGAGCCAGCTGGCGGCGTCGTCGAGGCTGATGTCGATGCCCTGCTTCACCAGCGTCACCTGCAGCGCGTGCGACGCCAGACCCATGAGTTGCGCGGCGCGATCGACGTGCGCGGGCAGGTCGAGGTCCGTCCGCGCCTGGAGCCGCTCCAACTCGTCTGCCGCGGCGTTGGCCGCTTCCTCGATAGCCTTCAGCGGCCGAACGCCGCCGATCTTGGCTCCGTACGTGGCGTCGATGTATTCCCTGGCCTGCTCGACGTCGACGTTGATGCCGGATTTCTTCAGCTCCTCGATCAGGAACCTGGTGGCCGCCTGAGCCTTCGTGAGCCGCGTCTTCCGGTCCTCGGAAAGCGGCAGCCTGTCCGTGCGGTTGAGCTCCTCCGCCAACGTGACGGCTTGGTCGGCAACCGCGACGATCCGGCCGAATCGATCGAGTCGGCTCTGGCCAAAGAGCCGGCGCACGTACCAAATGATGGTGGGAATGCCAAGGGCGGAGACCGTGCTCAAGACCAAGTCAACCGTTGTTGGATTCCTGACCTGGTCGAGAACATTGCCTGCCGCATCTGCGGCGGGTTGGAGCAGCGCGAGCAGCATGGGCTGAATCATCGGTGGTTCCTCTCATCGGGCTGAACGCTTGACAGTCGCCCTGCCCGCTCCGCAGCCGCACTGATCAGGGCGTGATGCGCACCATTCGATCGCAGCGCCAGTGCCTGCCTTCCGCGTTGACGATGTTGAGCGGTCGATCGACGGGCGTCGCGCCCGAGTAGTCGACGACGACCCCAAACCTCAGGCGCTGGCTGCTGTTGAGTAGGTTCACCGACTCCACGCCGATCGAACCCGGGAAGAGTCCTTCCCCCAACAGCACCGTTGGGTCGTCGGTGTCGCCGCAGCGGAAGCCACTGCCCTCGAGCTCAAACTCGAGCACGTTCCCAACCGCCACGCTGATCTCCACCGGGGTCTGCGCCGTGCCGTCGACACAGCGGATCTCGACCACCACCTGCTCCTGTTGGCCTGCACCATCCGACCGCAGCGTGCGCACGACGATCCGATTCACCTCAATCGCGCATGCATCCTCACGCGGCGCCGGCGACGCGGGCCCCGCGTCGCCACACCCCCACCATACATGCCCGAACCCGAGCACATTCCGGCGGCAGGCGCAGTTGTCGATGGGCCGCTCACCGTCCGGCGCGACGAAGGTGCCATCGGCATCAAACGTCACCTTCGCGAGCACCACGCAGTCGTCCTCCACCTTGCCTGGGCACGCGGGCGACCGGCCCCCGACGAACGCTTCAACACCATGCGCGGATGCCGACACCATCTGGAGTGGCGCGGATCCCGCCCGGCTGTCCGGGCACTTGTCCAGGACGCAGATCTCGAACCCGTCGCACCAACGCGATGCCTCGCACGGGCTGTCGTCGCAGCCACACCCTACGGGGTGGACAGGCACCTTGCGCGTGGCCACTTGCTGGTAGCGAACACCGACATAGACGGTGCCGCCGGCCGTGCGCGCCGTCCGCACCGGCACGCACCAGGGATCATCCGCCCCGGCCAGGGCGTCACCCGTCACTGCCGACACACCGCTCGTGCGAACATCCACCTCACGTGGGCAGTCGATGTAGATCTCGTCGCCGTACGGCCCGAGAACGTAGCCCGGCTGGATGACCACCGTCCACGGCTTCTTCGTCGCCGTGCCGTCGCTGCCGGTCTCCACCGCTTCACAGACCTCCGCCCCGCACACGACGCCCCATCCGTGCAGGAAGCGGTTATGCCGCCGAAGGCGGTCCCGGAAGTAGTCCTGCTCCAGGTTCATGTCGTCGGGCGTGATGAGCTGGCGCGGGAAGTAGCGTGGCCGTTCCGTCACGCCGTTGTGGATGTGGCCGCAGCCGCAGTCAAGGGTGCGTTGCATGTGTCACCTCGTGCTGAAAGATCATCGGTTCGGCCCGCGCCGGCCCTGGACCGCGTCCAGGAACATCTCGAAGAGCATGCGGTTGGAGTACGCCACCCGCCGGCGATAGATGTCCACCGCCTCGACCACGTAGCGCATCTCGTCGCCGTCCGTGTCCAGGCTCACCCGGATATCGGCCAGCGGCGTCCATGGCTTCTCCGGCCGCGCGCGGCAGCCGCCGGCTTCGTCGTCATCCGTCAGCGACACCCAGTCCACAATCCTCTCGTAGTTGACCCGCCCCCGCGAGATGAGGTTGGGGATGTCGCACTCGGTGTTGACCCGCTGTGACCGGCCCGCTCGGAAGCGCAGCTTGTACCACTCGCGCACCGTGCCCGCGGCGCAGCCCTGCCCGCTGTGGCAATCCCCGGCCAGCACCGGTACGGGATCCACCATACATTCGTGATGGGCGATCAACAGCTGGATCCAGCCTGATTCGTCCTCGTCGTCGTCATCCCCGTGATGATCGTGGCCCTGGCCGTATGGGGCGTGCGCTCCCACATGCCGGCTGGCCGTCCCGGCCGCCGATTCGTCGTCCAGCCCGAGCGCCTCGTGGATGACGCCCTTCGGGATCTCGACGCCCTCGAGCCGATCCGGCACCACCACAACCCGACCCCAGGCATCGATGGCCACCCCGTACGCCAGGTTCACCGCCGGTCTGTCGGCGGCGCAATCGTGCGGATGCGTGACGTTCAGCCCGCACACGACGCCGGTACCGAGCACCGTTCGGTTGACAAGCGCCCGCAGGTGGCTGTGATATGCCGTCTCCATCTCGAAGTGGTACGCATCCATCATCTTCCCGTGGAAGTAATGGTTGCGGAGCGGCGACACGATGTCGCTCCCGCCGCCTGAGTGTCTGTGGCTGTGAATCATGTTGCCTCCTTGAATGACTCTGACGGATGCGTCGTTCCAGTGACGGCTAGCCCAGCCGCGTCGATCGCCCGATCCGACTGTGCTGACCGATGCGGCCCGACGGGCTGCCTCCGATCGCCATGCCGGCGCCCAAGGGGGCCGCTTCGCCCAGCGGCGTGATCGGAGCCCGGCCCGCAACGATCGAATCGATGCCGATGCGCGCCTGCCACCCGAGGCGCATCGCCGGCTCCACCACGCAGAGCTGGTAGGTCGTGTGCGCGGGCTGCTCGCGGGCGATCACCGCACGGACCGCCGCCTCGGCAGCCACGCTGTACGCCGCGCCGCGGTACATCAGCACGGCAAACTGGTGTGCGACGTCGGTGAAGAGCGGCTCGCCGGCTTGGTCACCCGCGATGAGGTGCGATCCCCCCAGCGTGGCGGTGGCGCCGACGATCGCACCCTGCGGCGCCGCAGGCGCAAGCATCGTGGTGAGGCCCAGGACTGAGCCTTCGGCGTCAGCCGGCGGTGCGTCGGCAGACGGCGCCAGCGACCACCACTGCGCGGTGAGGATGGGCTCCTCGATCCGGACATTCACGCCGGCCTGCAATGCGATGGCCCGCCGGAGACCTTCGGCCGTGCCGCGCAGGCCGGACAGCGCCATGGCTTCGGCGATGGCGCGGCGCTGCACCGACTCCGGCCAGTCCTCGTGGACATCCAGGCCCAGCCAGCTGCCCAGCCACGACAGGGCTGGCGCCGGCACGGCGTCCGCGTCAAAGAGGCGGGGCAGCCCGTCGATCCCGTGCTCCGCCTCGGCGAACAGACTCTCGAACAACGTCAGGAACCGGGCCAGAAAGTGCCGCGACCGGTCATCGTCCTGATAGACGGCGGGTAGGTAGGGCAGCCACGTCCGGTGGTCGAACTCGAGCCGGACCTGGCTCAGGGCGGGGGTGCCCGCGCCATCGCCCATCATGGCGATGCCGATCCACACGTTCTCGGCCGGGCCGCCAGGCACCAGTCCTTCCGCCACGTCGGGGGGCATCCGGGTCCAGCGCGGCGGGAACGCGGCCGGCTGGCCTGTCTCCATCCGCCGGATCACGTCGAGCAGCGTTTCGGCTGCATCCGCCCGCTGCCAAGGTGCGATGCGGGGGCCGGGCGACGTCTGGCCGGTCGCGGCCGGCGTGGGCCCGGCGCCGCCGCTGCCCGCCGGCGCGCGGTAGACCAGCAGCTCGACGTGGGTGCCGGGTGGCCGCTCCAGCTCGGATGTCAGCCAATGCCACTGTTCCTTGTGGAAGCTCGTGTTCGCGAACGGGCCGCCCCAGGCCTGACCGTCCGAGGCGTGACCGCCTCGGGCCGCCAACGCGACCAACGGCCTGTCCGGGCCCGGTTGGACGTACAGCTGTCCGCCGCCCAGCGCCAACGCCGCGATCGGACCGTTGTAGCCCATCGCGGCGCCCACGGACGTGCCATCGTCGAGGAAGCACAGGACTTGCCGCCCGGCGTTGTCGCCAACGTAGATCTTGTCCGATCCCGCCGCGACACCCATCGGCTCCACGGGCAGGCTCGCGGTTTCGCCGTCGCCTCCGTCGCCCGCGGCCGCAACGTCGAACGCACCGACGAAGTCGCCGGCCACGCCAAAGGCGCAGATCCTGCGTGCGGCGCTGTCCAGAACGAAGACCACGTCGCCGCTCGGACGGGCGGCGACGGCCACGGCGGCCGGGCGGCGCAGGCCCTCGCCGTTGGCGGTCAACCCTGCACGGGCCGCGGTCCAGAAACCTGGATCCACGCGCCCATCCGGATCGAGCTTCTGCACCCGCGGGGTGGATTGGTCCGCCACGTACACGTTGCCCCCCCGATCGACCGCGACCGACAACGGGGTCCGGAACTGCCCATCCCGGTCGCCGTGCTCACCCCAGACGGCCACCAGCTGCTGGGTGTCGACGTCGAAGAGCTGCAACCTGTGGTTGAGGCTGTCAGCCACCACCAGCGCGCGCCGCTGCGGAAGATAGACCAGGCCGCGCGGTGCATGGACCCGTCCCGGCAGGTCGCCCGGGCCGCCGATGCACGCCAGCGGCGCCCCGTCCGGGTGGCAGCCGTCGATTCGCAGCACGCGGTGTCCCCCGGCATCGGCGTAGTAGGCCGTGTCGTCCGGTCCTGCCGCGATACCGCCAGGCGCCGTCGGCTTCGACAGCGCCGCCAGCCCCGGCGGCGGCGCGTCGACGAGCCGCGGCAGGTGCGCCAGCCGGAGCGCGCCGTCGTCGCCGACCGCCAGGCCACCGCTGAAGTGGAACCCCGCCCATCGACTCTCACGGTTCAGGTAGTGGAAGCGCGGCGCGTCGTGCATCGTCATCCCTCGACGCCCATCCACGCGACCGACCAGCCGGAGAACGGCGACAGGTCGAGCGGCGACGGCACGGCGGCGGCCACGGCCTCGACCATCAGCGGACCATTCGCCAGCGCCGCTCCTTCTTCGATAGCGGGCGCCTCGACAAGGTTGATGCCACCTCCGCCTTCTTCCACGGGCGCCTGAAACGAGACCTGCAGCAGGAGCACCCGCACCACCAGGCTGTCGACCTTCGGCGCCTCGGTGCTGACGGGGCCGTCGAAGATCCAATGGACGGCGCCATTGCTGCTCGTGATCTCGATCGGCCGAGGCCCGTCGATCCCGACCGAATAGCACGGCACCGCCGCGAAGCGCGCCCCGCGCGTGTCGATCGTGGCGCGCAGGCCGATGGTCCGTAAGCGGGATCCGTTCTCGGTGCCGACCTCCACCTCCCAGACCCCCCAGCTTGTCGGCGTCTCGACCCCGCAGGCAATGTACGGCTGCCTCGACGGCCGCGCGTTGCGGCGGCGATCGATCGCCAAGCTGTCCAGCTGACAATCCACGACCCCGATCCGCCCGAGGGCAATCCGGCGTCCCTGCTTGACCAGATCGGACACGTCATTCTCGTTCTTGACCGGCACCCAGCACAGCGCCGGCGCCTCTCGCAACCGGACCGCACCGCGTTCGCCGGGCGCGCAAATCACGGCCCGCGTCTCGGCCTCTTCCAAGGCATCGTCGGCGGCGTACGCGACCGTGAGGTCGTAGACGGCCGGCCTGCCGTTGCCGGCGCCCGCCACGGGCGGCACGGCAAGCGTCACGGGCTCGGTCAGCACAATCTCGCGGCCAAGGTCGTCGATGGCGTAGCCGGCCGTGACGGTCACCTCGCGGTCGCCCCTGACGCCCGCGATCGCGAGCCCGCTCCCGATGCCCACCTGGTGCAGCGAACGGTTGTGGAGCCAGCGCATCTCGCGGTTGAACGACTCCACGGCTTGCAGATCGGCCGCCAGCAGGCGCTGCCCTTCGAAGAACGATGGCCGCTCGTGCACCGGGAAGCCGTCGGCACTCATGTTCAGCATCGATCACCTCCCAGGTTCATGGCGTGAATGCCCGGACGACATCTGAATCCCAAGCCAACAGACCTCGAAGCGCGCGGTGCGCGCTTGCACTTCGCCCGTGTCGGAGACGATGGCGAGCTGCCCGCCGATGACCGGCAGCCCGAGCATCCGTACGCGGAACGTGAAGCCGCGATGCGTCGCGCCCGGCGCCACGTGCGTGAAGAAGCCGCCCGGCCAATCGCGTCGCGCCAACGGTGTCGTGCCAACGCCGTCGCCGGGCCTCTCCGCGATCCACGCGAAGTAGCACGGCACGGGCGACGCTTCGAAGGCCGCCCCTGCAGTATCGATGTCGGTCTGCACGCCGAGGCACTCGTCGACGGTCGTGGGCTGGCCGTCCTTGGTCCCCGGTCGCGGGTGCATCCACGGCCGCCACGCCGTGAAGCCCGGGCGGGTCGCGCCGCTGGCAACGATCGGCTGCGCCATGGCGTGGGCATACACCCGCCGTGGCGCCAAGACGCCGCCGCGTGCGTCGGCGAGTGGGACGGCGTCGGGGCTGGAGGCCGCATCCGGTCCGACCCACACGAACGTCGCCGTCGACACCCGGCCGCCGAGACCCCCGAGGCCGTCGACCGCACATCCGGTGGCCGCATCAACGGGCGCGGCAACGCCGACCGGTGCGCGATACGCCACCACGAGGGTCGCGGCACCGCTCGGGACATCCAGCCGCATGGGGAAGGGGCTCACGATCTCTCGGCCGTAAGCATCGTAGGCCACGCCGGGGTCGACGTCGACCCTCGATGGGGTGGACACACCCGTGGCAGGATCCATCGCCAGCCGCACGCCCAACCCCGCCGCCACGCCATATGCCCGGTGCAGCGCCCGGTTGTGCCACCAGCGCAACTGGTCGTCGATCGCCGCCTGGGCATGCAGGTCGCACCCGTGGAGGCGCGCCGCAGGCTGGTGACGCACGCGCTCGAGCGCACGTCGGTCAAAGCGCGTCATGGCTCCTTCACCTCACCTCGATCGCGTGGCCACCCGCCGCCACCAGCCCGAACGGGCCGACGCAGAGGTTGCCGCAGCTCGGCACGCCGTCGTCGCCCGCCAGCGCGAGATCCAGCACATGGTCCACGCCGTCCACGCCGTCGATCACCTGGAGGACCTCGGACCGGTAGACGTCCCGCCCGAGGGGCCAACCGGCCCCGTCGATCCCGCCGCGCAGTGGATGGAAGAACTCGACCAGCGCCGCTTCGATGCGTGCGCGCGTGGCGGTCCGACTGGAGTCGCCGCGAGCCTGGACCACCGCGGTGACCGCTGCCGCGTGGTACGTCGGGCCGACGACCTCGATCCGTGATCCGACGAGGCGGCGGCGCCCAAGGAAGGTCGAGATCGCCTGGCGCAGACCTGCCGACGGCATCGGGCGCGCCATCGGCAGGTGCGGGATCACCACCAGGGTGATGATGCCGGGCGCCCGGTAGCATGGCATCCGGGGATGCACGTTGGCCCGGGCATGCGCACGCGCCACCCGCGTGCCGGGTACATCGAGCGCAAGCACCTCGATGTCCTCGATCGTCGCCGCGCGCGTCCGCGCCGTCATCTCCGCCAGCACCCGGCCTTCTCCATGAGCCAGCGTCTCGGCCGCAGCGCCGCCCGTCGCGGCGATCGGCTGGTCGACGGTGACCGACGCGCGCAGCGCATCCGCGGTCGCCGGAAGCAGCGCGGCCTGGGCCCGCGCCGCCGCATCGAGGGCTGCCCAGTGGTGCCTCCGATCGCTGCCCGCCAGGCTGAGGCCCACGATGGACCGCGGAGCGCAGTTTCCGGCCGCCGCCCGGGTGACCCAATAGTCCAATCGGATCTCATCACCAGCCGGCACCACGCGGCCGTGCGCCCCGTCGCCGAACGTGATCACCCCAGCGGTCGGATCGAGCACGTAGTGGGCGTCCGTCGGCGAGGACGCATCGAAGTCGTCTCGTGGTTCCCAGAGCGTCCAAGACACGCCCGACGCGGCTCGGGAGAAGACCCGGACGCTGGCGCTCACCACGGGCGCGTCGCGTAAATGCAGGCGTTGAAACGGATCGCCTGTGCCCACGGCCTCGGATGGCGCGATGCCGGCGCCGGCGAACCTCGCCGCCTGCGTGGCCTCGACGCCGTTGACGATCACATGGCCGATCCGAGGCGCGGCATCGTACTGGCCTCGCTCCAGGCGGCAGCGCAGATAGTACCAGGCCGCACGCACACCACCGATCACTTGACGCACCATCGTCGCCGGCGCGCGGATCGCCACCTGGCCGCCGAGCGTCAACGCACGGGTCGTGTCGCACACCTCCCCGCGCTCGGGATCGAGTCGCCGCCAGACGCCGGGTGCGACAGCGACTTCCCAAGCCAGGCGGGCGGAGTGATGGTTCACGCCATCGACCGGCGTGCCATCGCCCGGCGACTCGGACATCGGCGCTGCCGGCGCGGGCGGGGGGGCGATCACTGTCGGGCCGCACGGCCATGGCCCCGCTGCGGCGGCGCAGTTCGTCTCTGCCGCGTCGGCGCATGCCACGAGACATGTTGTGGCGCCGGCAGCGCAGGCCGCCTCTGCGGCCGCACGCTCCTCGACCAACCGCGCCTGCTCTGCCGCTTCCTCCGCCGGATCCGGGCCGAGAAGGTAGAGGCTCACCGTCGCGCCGGCCGGCAGGCCGGCATCGAAGCCGAGATAGAACGCGTCGCCCGGGCGAGGATCGACGCCGAACGGCTGAATCGGCTCGCCGCGCGCCAGCCCATCGGTGAGATCGTGGAACCGCTCGCCGGTCTGCCGCAGTGCGGTCACGAGCGCGGTGGGAACGACCGTCACCGGGTTCCGCGTCGTGAACAGCACGGTGGCACCTGACGGGTCGGCCCCAACAACCTCGATCCCAGCCGGAAGATCGATGGCCGGCGAGGGGCTCAGGACTCCGAGCCGAAGCACCGTCGACGCGGGCGCGGGTGGACGCGGGCGGATGCCGGCCAGTGCCAGGAACTTGCGCCGATGGCGTTCAGGCACGCGGTCGGCGCGGAACACGTCCATCTCGGCAACCCACGCGAGGATCTCGAGCAACGTGATGCCCGGATCCGACACGTTGTGATCGGTCCAATCCGGCGCATGGACCGGAAGGAGGGCCCGCCCTTCGTCGACGAGGTCGGCCCAGCGTCGGTCGTCGAGGTTCGGCAGCGGCAGCGTCATGGCCGTCCCTCGCCCGTGACGACGGTCAGCTGGATGTGTCCCGCGACGACGGTCCCGGTCTCGGGCACCGCCGCACGCTGGCCGAGCACCGCGCCATCGCGCAGGAGCGCCAGCCGCTCCGCAAAGTCGACGCCGGGGACCCGCTCGACCACCGCCGCAAGGTCGGAGAGGTATACCGAGCGGCCTGGCATCCAGCCGCGGCCGTCGGCGCCGCCGCGCAGCGGGTGCAGGAATGCCGCGATGGCGCCGCGGACGGCCTGCTCCACGGCGCCGGCAGTGGCCGGATCGCGCACCGCGATCGCGGCGTCGACGTCGACCGGCACGTACGCCGGTCCCGTGACGAAGATGCGATCGGCAGCCACGAGATCGGCAGCGGCGTGCCGACCGATGTGACGGCGCACCTCCTCGCGAAGCCCGAACGTCGGCCATGGCCGCGGCTCGGCGCCCTGCGGGATGATCACCACGGTTACCCAGCCGGGCGCGCGGCGGCCAGCCGGGTCGCGACCCGGGATCGCACGTGCCACGGCCACGCTCGATGACGCTTCCCGCGCCAACGTCTCGAAGTCCGGTCCGGCCACGGCGCGCCCGCGATGGCGGACCGACTGCGGCCCGCGCAGCAGGACCGCCTCGACCGATTCGCCGTCCGCGCCGCCTTGCGCCGGCCGGGGGTTGAACGCGGCCTCCACGGCCCCCACGGCGCCCAGGATCTGGCTGATGGCCTCGGCGGCAACGTTGCCGGCCAACCCGCCGCCGGACCGATACCGGCGGGCCACGACCGCAGCCCCCGCCGGCGGCACCTTGCCGAGCATCCCGTCGCCGAACGCGATCCGCCCGCGCGCGCGATCGACGGTATAATGGCGATCGTCGGGGCCCGAGAAGCGCAGGTGCGAACGTGCTTCCCAGCGCACCCACACTTCGGTAACCCGCTTCTGTCGGTCCCGCCTGAACCGCAGCCCGTCCCGCTCGATCTCGAGCGGGGTACCGTCGGCCGCCAGCTGGTCCTCGATATCGCGCACGGCGCGCGCGTTGCCCCCCAGCACGTCAAGCGCCACGATCCGCCACTCGACGTTCGCACGCTGGCCCGCGAGCTCGCGGACCTCGACGACCTGGCCTTCGAGCACCGGCACCTGCCGGAAGGTGAACACCTGGCTGGTCTGGCCCGTGCTCGAGCCGAGCGGCTCGTTGACGATCGTCTGGTTCTGCGCCGCCCACACCGCGTTGGGATGGATAGCCCGGATCACCGGCTCGCCCGGCGGCTCGTCTTCCTTGAGGCGGGCGCGGACCCAGTGGAGCGGCGTGCCGAACCGGGCCAGCGCCGCCGCGTTGGCCGGGCCGATGAATCCCAGCATGCCGGGCGATCGCAGCCGCCGCGTCTCGTCCTCGACCCCGGCCAGCGCCCGCCACTCGCCGCCGTTCCAGTGCTCCCACACGAGCGCGGGGCCGCCGTCGATGCCCGCGGTCTGCTCCTCGGCGTCGATGTACAGGTTGAGTGCGTCGACGGGCAGCGCGCGATCGAAGCCCAGGTATAGCGCCGGGGTGATGTCGTCCACCGGCGTGAACGGCTTCAGCGCCTTCCCGGGCCACTTGGCGGTCCCGGTCTCGTCGCGATATTGGAAGTCGTTGTACGTGATCACGTGCTCCGGGAAATCCGGACCGTGCTGCCACGTGTAGCCGATGCGGATGTCGGCCAGAGCCGGCGGCTGCGGAAAGAACACGCGCACCTGGGGGTTGTGCTGGACCGTCTGGGTGAAGCCAAACCGGCCACCGACCACCCGCACGCGCATCCAGAGCTGTTCGTCGCCGTTGACCTTGACCCTGGCGATGTCGGGAGGCACGACGAGGTCCGGGACGCTGCCATCGGCCGTCAGGCACACGGCCGCGCCCGTGGCAGCGGATTCCGGAGGATCATCGAAACGCGGCGTGTTGCCGGTCGACGGGCCCAACAACGCCTTCCATTCCCGTCCGTTGTGGTACTCCCACACGACCGAGTGCTGCTCCACTCTCGCCGCCGTGTCGAAGACGACGACCGCTTGAGCCGGGGCTGAGGTCTTCACCCCGATCGTGAACCGCGCCCCCGGCTTCGAGAACACCTCCGCGCACGTGAAGTAGAACGCGCTGTCGGACGCGCCGCCCGGCTGCGGGCCGAAGGGCATGAACGCCTGCGACACGTCGAGCGGCTGCGGGCCGGCAAACGCCTTGTCGAGCTTCACGCCGGACGTCGGATCGGTCGCGACCAACCGTCCTTCCGTCACGGTCTGCAGCTTGATTTGATCGACCTCCGGCAGGATCGCCACCGAACCGGGCGGCAGCGACTTTCCGTCCGCCAGTCGGCCACGCATCCAGTAGGCTTCCACGCCATTGACCTTGGTCTTCTCGGCCTTGGCGCAATCCGCCTCGAGGCGGACCCTGCCGCCTTGCCGCAGCCCGATCGTGCTATCCAGGCGGCGCGCCTCAACCTCGTCGCACTCGCGGCGCGCTGACTTGAACTCGCGCCACACCTTGCCGTCCCAATACTCCCAGGTCAGATCGATCGACTCACTACCCCCCTCGAGCAGGTCGACCAGCACCTCGACGGTCGATCCGCCCGTCAAGGCGAGCAGCGTGTCGTGCGCCAGGTAAAGGGCATGGGGCGTCGTCAGCAGCGCACGCGGCTCGAACGGGCGGATCGGCTTGCCCTCGGCCAGCGCGGTGGAATGATCGACGTACGCGTCGCGGCCCGGCACCAGGCTGAACACTTGCGTCAGCTTCGCGCCAGCCAAACCGATCGCGCGCTCCGTCTCGAACACCAGCTGGTCGCTGCGGCCGGGCGGCGGCGGGGCCGCCACGCGCGTGCCGGCCGGCACGCGGCTGTCCTGGGCGTCGGCGGCGAGGCGGAAGACGATCGGCGCGCGCGCGGCGCGGGCGGGGATCAGCTGGATCCCGAGCACGTCGAGGAATGCCAGCTCGTTCTTGTCGAGGCTCCGGTCCAAACGGCGGAGCACCGTCTGGACGTAGCTGGCGGCCACTCGGACCAGGCCGGTATCGACGCGCGCCCCTTCGGGCAGCCATTCCGGCAGGTAGCCGGCGCGGCGCGCCAGCAAGGTGTCGCGGAGCGCGAGATCGTCCCGGTCGTCCAGCACCGGCCTGGGCCGCGGCGCGGTCATGCCGGCTTGCCTTCCTCGAGATAAAACGGATAGACCAAGTTCTCGACCGTGTTGGTCGCGCGAACGCGGTAGCTCACTTCGATGCGCAGCAGGTTGCGCTCTGGCGGGTCGGTGGTCACCGCGACATCGAGGACGTCGATGCGCGGCTCCCACAGCGTCAGCGCGTCCTCGACCCGTTTGCGCGCCGCAGCCAGGGTCGACGTGTTGACGGGCTCGAACACGAGCGCCTTCAGCCCGGCCCCGAAGTCCGGCCGCATCACCCGCTCGCCCGGATTGGTGAACATGATGATCCGGATCGCCTGGCGGATGTCCTCTTCGTATGCCGCTTCGGCGATCGTGCCGTCGGCCTCGACCCCAGGTGGGAACGCCCAGCCGACGCCGAGGAAGGCCCTGGCCGGATCGATGGCAACGC
Organism: uncultured Anaerolineales bacterium; assembly: GCA_964415605.1. Classification (GTDB taxonomy): domain Bacteria; phylum Chloroflexota; class Anaerolineae; order Epilineales; family Epilineaceae; genus UCB3. The sequence continues at coordinate 42,872 of CAYQBA010000001.1, forward strand.
TCATCGCCCCTCAACCCCCGATCTGGACGGTCGCGAGACCGAGCACGATGGTGTTGGGCGCGCCGGCTTCGACGACCATGTCGCCCTGCCGGGCTGCCGGCAGGCCGCCGATCAAGACCGTGAGGCTGCCCTTGGCCACAACCCCGCCGACATGCGGCTTGGGTCCGTCGGAGAGCGGGCAAGCGTGAAAGTCCGAGGTGGCCCGCCAGGCCGGCTGGCCACCGATGAGCACGTTCGGGCTGCCCGGTCCCGGGCCCAACGGGGTCCCGTGGCTGGTCAGATCGCCGAGCCTGGCCGCGGATGGCATGGTGCGTCCCTCCTAGTTGATCTTGACCATGGCGCCGCTGACGCTCGTCAGCGCGTCGCCCTTGATGTCGATGTTGACCGCACCGATCGTCAGCCGGGCGGTGGCCTTCAGCTCGATGTTGACGCCTTCGATCCTGACCGTTTGCGTCGTGTTGTCGAGCGTGATCTTGAGCGTGCCGGCGGTGTTGGCCAGCTCGATCGTGGTCGGGTCCAGCGTGATCTTTTGGCCGGTCGTGGTCTTGATCGAGATCGACTGCTTGACATCGTCGAACTCGACCTCGTGGCCGGGCGCCTTGGAGAGGCCCGTCTTGAGCTTGCGCTTGGTCAGGAAATCCTGCGGCCCGTCCAACGGCGCTTTGTCGCGGCTGTTCCACAGCCCACCGAGCACGTAGGCGTCGGTCGGATCGTCGTGGTGGAAGGCCACGAGCACCTCGTCGTCGCGCTGCGGCGTCCAGACGAACCCGCGATCCGGCCCGCCGCCAACGCCGAGGAGGCGCGCCCACGGCTCGAAGCCGGGCCGCGAGGGGATCCGGACCTGCACCCGGCCATCGCCCGTCAGGTCCAGGTTGTTGGTGACGATGCCCGGGGCGACCGCGAAGCCCGGCTTCTCAGCCGAGCCGCCGCCCGCGGCCAGGGTATCGATCATGCCGCTTGCCATCATGCTCCTCGCTGGCTCTTCATCGCGCCACCCCATGTCCCCAGCACGGCGTCACGCCACCTGCTGCGTCAGCGCGCGCGCGACGCCTTCGATTCCCTTGGGGACCGTCAGTTGCCCGAACCATGGCTCCTTGCGTACCTCGAACGTGGTCTTGTAGCCGCCGGCGTCGAACGTGTGCGTGGCCGCGGTCACGCGGTAGAGGCCGCCGAACAGCGCGCCGACCCCTTCCATGTTGATGACCTTGCCAACCTGGACCCGGAGGTCGCCGATGCAGCTCCCCGAGCCGGTCAGCCGATGGTTGAGGCGCGGCAGGAGCTCGTTGAACAGCTTCTGGGGCGCTTGGGCGAAGCTGGCGGGCTTGATGTCCACGGTGTTGGCCGCCACGTCCTTGCCGAGGATCTCCTCGAGGCCGATGCCCAGAACCTGGCTCGGCATGACGCGCAGGTCGAACGACGTGGTCTCGTCGTCCCACTTCAGGACGAGGAGGAACTCCGTCTTCAGGCTATCGACCCAGATGCGGGCCGACACGGCGGCGATGTCGCCGACGGTGGTCCGGCGGGGCGTGAAGTCCACCAGCGTGCTGCCGTGGTTGAGCGTCAGAGCCGGGGTGAAGTCGTCGACGACCGACTTGAAGCGCAGCACCAGGCCGCGCGGCTCGGCGCCGTGGTCGATGTACATCTCCCAACCGTTGTCCTTGGCGATCTGGGCCAGGAAGTCGAGGTCGGAGACGCTCTCCTGCACCCGCACGGCCTCCTGGGCGATCTGCGGCGCGACGAGGTGCGTCGCCAGGGTGCTGAGCAGCGACAGCGCGCCGCCCACGGGATCGATGTCCGGCTGGAGCTGGCCGGCGAGCGTCTGAACGTTCAGCGTATCCGGCAGCGGGAAGTTGCCGATGGACGGGATGCTCTTCTGGGTACCGCGGTCCTTCTTGGGCCGCGCCAGCCGATGCATGCGGTCCTGCGCGGCGATGTTGATGGCCGGAATCCCGCTGCTGGGGAACGTCGGCTCGACGCCGGTGATCTCACCGGTGAACACGATCTCGAGCGGATCGGGGGCATAGCCCAGCAAGAGGCTGAACGGCCTGTCAACGTGGAGCAGCGGATGGTCGAGCCAGGCGTAGCCCTTGTTGGCGATCGATACCTCGACGCGATCGGCGCCCTGGAGGCTGGTATCGAACTTGACGCTGACGATCGACGCCCGCAGGCCGGGCGGCAACCTGTCGTCGTCGATCCGCAGGTCGAACTGCGGGGCGTAGGGGCCCAGGGAGGCCATGTCAGCGCACCGCCTCGCCGGTCGCGGGATCGTTGTACGGCAGCGATGGGATCCGCAGCCGCTGGCCGACGAACAGCGTCCGGGGGTCCGTGATGGCGTTGGCGATCGCGATGGGCCGCCACTGCCGCGGATCGGCGTACAGTTGGCCGGCGATGCCGCTCAGCGTCTCCCCGTCGATGACGGTGTGGATCTTGTGGAAGTCCGCGGTCTCGCGTTTGACCTTGGCGGATTCCTGGGCGGGATCGATGACCTCGTTGAACTTGACGGTCAGCCAGGCGCGCACGGGCCTTCCGTCGGGCATGAACATCACGAACTGCTGGTTGACGCTGACGAGCACGCAGCGGAGCTGCAGCGTCGCCCACGACAGGTTGACGATGGGGGGCGCGTGCAGCTTCGGGTCGATGTCCAGGAGGCGTGTGATCTTCCGTGTCTCGTTCCGCACGTCGACCTTGTCCAGGCTGGCGGCCTTGGCGGGATCGGCGGGGGCGTAGGTGTCGAAGAACAGCTTCATGTCCAGCGACTTCTGGCCGCCGCTGACGAACTGGACGATCGGGCCGGACAGGCCGGGAACCTCTTGCGACGAGAACTTGTTCTCCTTGTTCACAGTGTACTCTTCCGGGTTGAAGAGCACGGAGAACTGCTCGCCGGTGTGCTCGACCTTGATCTGGAGCTTTTCGAGTCCCATGGTCAACCCTCGGGGGATCGTCGGTCGGCCGCGCGTCGATCGGACGGCCGTGGCGGCACGGCGCTAGAACGCACGGCCCATGCGCTCCCGCTGAGCGGTCAGCCGTCGGTCGAGCTGCCTCACCACCTGGTCGGCGACACGCTGCAGCTCGTGTTCGGAGATCCCATGGACCGCGGGACCGAAGGACGGGGCGCCGTCGGCGATCCGCGCCGTGCCCCTCTGAAGGGCCGCGTCGCCTGACGCGCCGACAACGACGACCGCCGCCGGTGCCGGCGGACGGGCGACGATGGCCCGCGACGCGAAGGACTCCACGCGCTGGTGCGCCGAAGCATGGTGCTGCCAGAGCTGGCGGCCGCGGCGGGCGACGAACAGCGTCTCGGCGCCGCTCGCTGGGGCCGCATTCGTCCGGGCCAGCACGCGGGCGATGGGCGGCCATGCCGGCGCCCCGTCGCCGGCGGCGGCCGGGACCGCGTGACGAGCCGACGAATCGATCCCGGCGGACGGGACACCGGTGCGGGGTGGATCCACCATCGTAAGCGCGGACATCGGTCGGCGCGACTGGTCGGCGGCGGGCATCGGAGATCCCGGCCCGGCGCCACCCGTCATCGGCACCGTCATCGCGATGAGCTGGCGCAAGACGGGCGCGCAGGCCAGCGTGATGCGCGGGTGGAACGAGCGGTCGGCGATCGAGGGCCACCGGTGATGGTGATGGTGGATCGCCGTGCCGCCCGCGGGTGCGAGCCACGTCATGCGCGGGCCGGGCACGCGGACGGCGCCCGGGCCGTGGCGCCCGAGGAGGTCACGTGCCCAGGCCGCCCAATGCCCGCCGATGGCAGGACGGCCGGGCCAGGCCTGGCGGCGCAACAGCCTTTCGAGGATGGCGTGGGAAGTCATCGTGATTGCTCGTTCATGCGCTGATGAATGGTGGAGATCTGCTCGACCCATTGCCGCCGGTCACGGTGTTCGAGCGCCATGATCGCTTCCGGCGGCCAGTGGAAGTGGTACGCGATGAAGGCTACCTCCTCGTACAGCGCCCCGAGGGGGTAGCCGATCACCCCCCCACGCCGTTGAGCTCCACGTGGTACTCGTGGGCGCAGCGGGGGCAGGTGGCCGGCACGGCTGCCTTGCCGGTGCGGTTGATCTCGTTGTAGAAGTCCTGCAAGTAGGCCAGATCGGCCGAGTAGAGGCCTTCGATGACCTTGGGATTGATGCTGTCGACCGTGCCCAGCCGGGTGATGACGCGCGCCAGGAGGATGACGATGAGATAGGCCTGGTTGCCCTGGACGCGCGGGTCCTTGAGCGGCAGGATCTCGTCGGCCGCCGTCGCCAGGCGCATGGTGCCCTGGCGGTGCAGCGTACCGGTGTCGTCGAGGTAGCCGATCGGCAACGTGAAGTCGTACTCGGTCTGGATCATGGGGTCACGCCCTCTCGATGCGTTCGACCGCCAGCTCGAGCATGTCGATGGCCACGTCGGTGCCCTTGGCGTTGAAGTCCGGGCCGTCCCACTTCGTCGGCCACGCCTCGAAGAAGTTCCAGCGGACCTTCTCGGTCACACCGTCGAGGTCATAGGCGATGATGCTGCCGTTCTTGCGTTCGATCTTGCCCTTGGTGACCGTGCGGAACCAGTTGTAGAGCTCCGGCGAGTCGGTGAGGCCCCACTTGAGCTGCACGTTGTTGTACTTGGTGAGGCCAGGCAACTTGCGGACGGTGGTGTTCTCGCCGCCCTCCCGGTACTCGATCGGCGCGTTGTCGGCGCCAAAGCCGGTGCACTCGGTGAACCCGGCCTGCTGAATGCCGTCGATCTCGACCCGGAAGTTGAAGTTGCGATACGGATCGACGCGTTTTGCGGTGGCCATGTGTTGCTCCTACGGGTGTCTGGCACGAAGCACGACGCAGCCGGACAGTGTCCGGCACTCAACCTTGCTGGATGGACGCGACCTGCTGAATCCGGAAGATGACGAACTCGGCGGGCTTGACGACGGCGACGCCGATCTCGGTGATGACCTGCCCGAGCTCGCGGACCTCGGGTGGATTGGTCGTCTCGTCGCACTTGACGTAGAACGCCTCTTCGGGCGTGGTGCCAAACAGCGCGCCATCGCGCCAGACAAGGGTAAGGAAGCCCGTGACGGAGCGCCGGATGCGCTGCCACAAGGCGGTATTGTTGGGCTCGAAAACGGCAAATTGCGTCCCTTCGTCGATGGACTCGCGCATGAAGTTCATCAAGCGCCTGACGCTGATGTACTTGAACTCCCCGTTGGCGTCTCCACCCAGCGTGCGCGCACCCCAGACCTTGATGGATCCGTTGAACTCACGTATGACGTTGATGCCCACCGGGTTGAGGCCATCCTGCTCGCCGTCCGTGACCTGCAGCTTCAAGCCCACGGCGCCCCGCACGACTTCGTTGGCCGGTGCCTTGTGCACGCCGCGTTCGGCATCCACACGGGCGAAGATGCCGGCGACATGACCGCTGGGCGGGACGAAGTGGAACCGATTGGTCGGGTCGGGGTCGCGCTTCCACTGCTCAATCGGCGTGTTGGTGTCGGATACCAGCGTGAGGTTCTCGACTTTGATGCGCGGGTAGTAGAGACTTGCGTAGTTGCTCGGACCCAGTCCATTGCCGCGGAGATTGGCGGCAGCCCCGACATCGTCGCTGTCCACCGCGTCGAGGACGGCAACGCGGTCCTTGAGGGTCTCGCAGTGCTGCGCGATCGTGTTGTTCGTGGCGGGATCCGCGCCGGGCATGGCGACGATGGCGACGTCGTCGATCCGGCCCAGGGCCGTGAGTGCCGCGCCGATATCAGGTGCGGCGTTGGCCGCCGGAGGCGCCACTGCGACGACGTAACACCGAGTGCCACCGTTCTGAAAGAAGCCGTACACGGAGTGAGCGATCCGCTCGTTTCCGGCCTGGAAGTCTCCAAATTTCGTCACGAATTGGCCGAAGTTGGTCACCAGCTCCGGGGTGTCCATTGTCGGCATCGCGTATCGACTAGGCTGCTGCCCCGGTTCAACGGGTTTCAACGGCATCGTGAACGGAGCAGCAGTATCGACAACTCCGATGAACGCCGCGGTGCTCGTGCCCACACCGGCGATGGGCGGCACGCCGGGTCGTTCTTCCACGTAGACACCTGGGTGAAGGTAGACTGGCATGTCACTGCTCCTGTCTGCACATGCGGGATCAACGGGTTGGCGCTTGTCTCAGCTAGGGCGTCAATGGAACGTCGTACGTCGGATCGGTGACCGCCGCACGCGGCACCGTGATCAGCTGGTCGGCCGCGGGGAATCCCGGCGCGGCGACGTGAATCCGATACGTGCCGGTGTCCAGCAGAATGAAGTTGTAGCGCCCCTCGTCGTCGGTGACCGTGTGCTGGCCCGTCTCGACCACCTCCACGGCGGCACCGGCGATCGGATTGCCGCTGGCCGCGTCCCGCACCACGCCGCCGACCTGGAAGCCGTCGAACAGCGTCGGCTCGACCTCGCCCGGCGCGCGCATCGCCTTGAGGTGCACTTCCTTCGTGATCACCGGCGGCCCCTCGACAACCGGATCCAGCAGATCGATGGCCACGGTGACGATCAGGTTGAAGCTCGGGCGGGGCGGGTTCTCGAGGGATGCCCAGAACTCGCCGAGATTGCGGGCGCCATCCATCTGCGCGACCATCGTCGGCGGGGCATACGGCTGCGTCAGCATCGTGCCGCTCCAGATCGGCTCGTTGGCGTAGGACGCCGGAATGGTCGGGAAGCGGTTCAGCCAGAGGAGCGCCTGGCACAGGAGGGCATGCTCCTCTCGGATCTTGTCGGCGCCAGCCTCCGGTGACCATGCGGTGACCATGTAGGTGCAGTCGACCCGGATCGGCGGCCGGCGGCGTTCGAAGCCGTTCAGACCGAGCTCGTAGATCGGCACGGGATCCCGCAGCTCGCGGTTCTCCTTGATCTCGTACAGGAACAGGTTCAGCGTGATTTCCTTCGGATCATAGCTGCGCGCCGGCGTCTCGAAGCTGATGTCGGCGACCTTGAGCTCGCCCAGGCCCAGGGGGCCGCCGGGAATCGCCGACAGCTTCAGCAAGGCCCGCAGCGTGAAGTCCAGATCGTGGAAGCTGACCAGTCCCATTCCTCATGCCCTGTCGGTGTCCGCCGGGCGCCGCGTCGAGCACGGCGCCGCACGACCACCCCTCCGCTCCCAGTATGGCCGATCGGCGTCTTTGGCGGCGTCTACCGGGCGTCTACGGAGTGTCTTGCTTGCGGACCGTTGTGCTCAGGACGGGGTGATTTCCCGCCCTTTATCTACCGCGTGCTCTCGAACCCGACCGGCTTGCCATGATCGCCCTTGGTCTCTTGGAGATTAGAAGCCGAAGGCGGGATCTTGTAGTCGGCTGGGAATACAAAGGCGCTGAACTTGCCGACTGCAAAGGTGCTGATCTTGACCTGGTCACTCTGATTGCCGCCCAGAAGCAGCACGTTGCCGCCTTGCTTGCCAACGACGATGCCGACATGCCCCTTGCCGCCGCCGTAAGAGATCACGCCGATCGCTCCCATGGCCGGTTGATCGACCTTCTGGCCCCAATCCAGCCACGACGTCGCCTTGGCGCTGCCTGTCCCGGTGTAGCCTGACTGCGCCATGACCCAGTTCACGAATCCCGAGCACCAGGGCGTTTCGTCCGTTGACCACCAGCTCCCCGTCGTCTTGAGGTATTCCACGACACGGGGGTTGTGTAGGTCGCCCTTGATCTCCTTCATGCCGATCTCAGCCCGTGCAATCCGGACCCAGGACGGTTCCTCGGCGCTCGCCTCGACAGACGGTGTCGACAACCCACCCCGGAGCGCATGATCATCAGGCACGGGACGAAGCTCTGCCGATGCATTCGGGTCGTCCAACGCACGCCAGGTTCTGGCTCCGACAATCCCATCGGCCACGAGCCCGTGCCTGCGCTGGAACTCGGCCACATGAAGCTCGGTGGTCGCGCCAAAGTCGCCGTCCGGCACCAGCAAGGCCAATGGCGTCAGCCCGGCGGCATTTAGCTTCTCCTGGAGCAGCTTGACCGAGCCATTGCGATCGCCGCGTCGCAACGTGGGCCGGCTTCGCACCAACGCCGCAGCCCGATCGGCCCCGTGCTTGAACCGGTCGTCCGACTGTCCCACCTCTGGCTTCGCCTGAATGAGACTCCCCACTGCCCGATTGCCAACCGCCCGCTGCAATCGCGCCAGCGGCGACGGCTCGGGCGCGAACTCGGTGGCTCGATCGACCCCGCGCGCCCGTGCCGGGGCCGGGCGCACCTGCTTGGGACGGGTTCGCGCGCGGGTCTTGCCCTTCGACATCACGCCTCCTCCATCGAGCACACCACGTGCATGTACGGCCCGAACTCCGCCTCGGTGCACAGCTTGCCCATCTTCTGGTACTCCCGCCGCGTCGCGTGGATGAGGTGCGCCATGCGCACGCCCGAGCCCTCCGCCGCGCCAAGGAATGCGGCGGCCACGGCGATGTTCTTGATGTTCCCGCCCGTGAGGCGGAACTGCCGCGCCGCGAACGCCAGGTCCAGGTCGGCGTCGCGCGGCATGGCGGCCGGCCAGATGCTCGTCCAGATAATCTCGCGATCCGGCGCCTCTGGGAACGGGAAGTCGACGATGTACTGGATACGCCGGACGAACGCCTCGTCGAGGTTCTTCTTGAGGTTGGTGGCCATGATCACCACGCCGTCGTAGTCCTCCATGCGCTGGAGCAGGTAGGCGATTTCGATGTTGGCGTAGCGGTCGTGGGCGTCCTTGACCTCCGACCGCTTGCCGAAGAGCGCATCCGCCTCGTCAAAGAAGAGGATCGCGTTGCTGGCGTGCGCCTCGCGGAAGATGCCTTCGAGGTTCTTCTCGGTCTCGCCGATGTACTTGCTGACCACGCTCGAGAGGTCGATCTTGAACAGGTCCAGCCCAAGGTCGCGCGCGATGATCTCGGCGGCCATCGTCTTGCCGGTCCCGCTCGGCCCGGCGAAGAGCGCGTTGACCCCCTTGCCACGCGCCAGCTTGGTCTCGAACCCCCAATCGGTGTAGACCGTGGCGCGATACCGCACGGCATGGCAGATTTCGCGCAGCTGCCGCCGCTGGTCGGCCGGAAGGACGATGTCGTCCCAGCCGTAAACGGGCTCGATTTGAGTGGCCACCGTCCCGAGCTGATGGTGCGAGTGGAGGCGGCCGGCGGCGAACAGGTCCTCCATCGCGATTCGCGGCGCCTCGGGCGCGCGCCACAGCGCCCGGTTGCGCGCCGTCGCCACGGCGTCGCGGATCTGCACGGCGCCGAAGCGGAACTGGCCGGCCAGATCATGGATGGCCATCCCCGCGGCCGCGTCGCCGCCCAGCTCCCGACGCCACAGGGCATCGCGCGCCGCGGGGCCGGGAAGCGACACGCCCACGCTGACGACGGGCTTGCCGTGAAGCGCGCCGGGCGGCGCCCAGGCCACCCGCCCCGCCAGGAACGTCAAGCCCGAAATCGCCTCGAGCTGCGCCACCAGCGCGCGCCGTGCCGTGCGAGCGCGATCATCGTCGGCGCGCAGCGCATCCAGACCATCCAGATAGAGCGGCGTCTGCAGCAGCACCGCCTCCCGGAACGCCAGGGTTACCGCCACGTCCGGTGCAAGGTCCCCGCGGAGGAGCTCGGCCAGGTCTACCGCGACCAGCCAGGACTCGGCGCGGTGGCACAACGCCTCGGCCACCGCGCGCTTGCCGGAGCCGTCCGGGCCATGCAACTGGATCACCAGGCTTGGCGGGCCGCCACCCTCGGCCCGCGCCGCGGCGATCGTCGCCAATCGGGCCTTGGTCGCCTCGTCGAGCGGCAGGTCCGACCACACGACACGCGGCTCGACCAACCGAACGGCCGATCGCAGGCGCGGCTCGATCGCAGCATGACCGAGGATGTGGTCAACGATCCGATCATCCAGCTTGAGGTAGTGATCGAGCAGCGGCGGAGCGACGTCGTGGGGATCGGGGATGAGGGATAGCAGCCCATGGCGGAGCAGCGGTGCATCGGGATCGAAGCTGGCGCGCTGTGCGACGCGGTCGTCACCACCTGCGGCCAGCAGACCGAGCACGAGGTCGACCGTCGGGCGGCGGCGCGAGAGGTCGTCCTGCAGGTAGCCGTAGATGCGCGCGTACTTGACGTCGATCTCGGACGCGAGCGCGACGACGATGGCCCCGACTTCGAACGCCGACAAGCCAAATGCGCCGGCCAGGAGCGCCAGGGCCTCGGAATCTGCGGTGAAGTCGGCAGCGGCAAGCTCGGGGGCGGGTCCCGGCGGCCGGGCCGAAGTGCCGCCTGGCGTGCCGCCGCGGAACCGGGCCCACAGGCCGGAAGATGGGGCGCCGTTGAGCGGCAGGCGGGGTGCGACGCGCCGACCGCGATTCAGCAAGGCCTCGACCTCGGCCAGCGGAACGTACATCCCGGACCCTGGGGATGGCGGGGCGCCGGGATCGCCGCCCGGCGCCGGCGGCATCGACTCGACGGCTCGGGCCAGGAGGCCGTCGAGCCGGGCCAGAAGATCGTGGACCGGGTGGCTCGCGCCGGCCATCAACAGGGATCCGCGCCGGACAGCGGCGCCGCGGCGGGGGTTTCGGCCGGGCCCGCGCCGGGATCGGCCGGTGCGTCGAAGCGCAGCACCTCGCCCGAGCCGGCGTTCGAATAGGTGACTCGGTGCACCTCCACCTGGTCCCGCAGGAGGACGATGTCGTCGCCGGCATTGCCGAGCACCACCGGCGAGCTTGCGCCCACGCTGAACCGACGCGTGGCACGCGCCGACAGGGCGCCGGACAGTGGCTGCCGGCCGCCCTGTCGGTCCGCGATCGCGTAGCCGCTCAGCGACACGTCCGCGTCGCCTGCGTTGGTCACATCCACCCACTCGTTGCCGTCATCGGCCCCGGCCGGGTTCGGTTGCGCGGCGCTGATGTAAGGTCGGCCGCCGGCCGCGGCGACTGGCACGGGCGTCGGGGACGGCTCGGGCGGCGGCTGGCCAGCGGCGGCATCGACCAAGCCCCCGGTGACGGTGCTGATCCACGCCATGTAGGGTGCGATGCGCGTGTACAGCCCGCCGTCGCCGCAGCGCAACACCGACGAGAAAGCAGCGCGGGACGTGACCGCCGCCACCTTGCGGGCGGCGACGGCGCCGACGTAAGCCGGGCCGCCGCTATCGCCGTTGCAGCTGTCCTTGCCGAGCATCTTGCGGCCGGCGTGGATCTCGTAGCGGGCATCGAAGCCGTGAAGCTGTTCGAGCGCCGTGACCTCGTCGGGGGTCAGCCCCGTGATGCCGGTGAGCGGGACGTCGACCTTGCGCTTGGTCCCGAAGCCCACGTTCTGTGTCGGGTGTTCGTACCCGAAGCCGACGAGCGTCACGTTGTCCTCGGCGTCGACCTCGCCCTGCGCCGCCACCGGCACCGGTGCGGTCTGGGCGGCCTGGGCCAAGACGAGCACGGCGAGATCATGCGACGGCACAAGCGCGTCGTCGTAATCGGGATGCACGAACACGCGCTCGACGGAGACGACTTCGCCGACGGCGCCGACGAGGTTGATCGAGCGCCCGTTCAGGTAGACGCGGTGGATCGACTCGGCGCAGTGCGCCGCGGTCACAACCACACGCGGATGGATGAGGACGCCGCTGCAGAACCAGTCGCTCGGCCCCCCGTCGCCACCGATGCAGGCGCACTCCGGGAACTCGCCCGACGCCGTGGTCTGCCCCCCGACGATGCGGGTGTAGGCTTCGCGGGCCTGGGCGCGCGCCAGGCCGCGTTCGGCATCGCGCGTGGCCGGGGCGTCTTCGAGCAGGGTGTCGACGACGTCGCGGAGGGCATCGACCTGGCGAGCCAGGATCTCGATCCGGTCGTCCGGCGCGGCAGCGTGCTCGGAGCAGCCGCACGGACGCGATCGGCCGAGCCGGCTGCCGGCGCCCGGTTCGCCACCGGTTCCACGCGACCCGCCTGCCGCGCTCGCTCCCCCCGTCCCGTTCGCCCCGCCGCCCGATCCCATGCGCAGGGCGCGGATGCCGCGCTCGCGGCGGCGGTCGCCGAAGAAGCGAAGGTCGTCGGGGCCGGTGATCGGGATCGGCCGCATGCGGGTTCGATCGCGGAAGCGGGCCTGCCGCCATTCGAACTCGTCGAGGAGCGCGAGATCGCCAAACTGCAGGCCAGTGTAGCCGCCGATCTCGGTGATGCCGACCTGGTAGAGGTGCAGGTCTAGCATGGCGGCGCCATTCCAGTCAGCCCACAGCTCGTTCTGCTTCATGACGAAGCCGAGCGCCGCGAGGTCGTCGTCCGGGGCGGTGGGATCGCGCAGGACGACGATCTTCCAGAAAGCGGATGGGATTCGGACATCGCCGACGAACTGGTCCTGGATGGTATAGAGCGGTCCGCAGAACACGCACAGACGCGCGGACGCCGCGCCGGCCTTCTGCTGGACCCAATCCTCGAGCTTCAGCCATTCGTCCTGGTTGAACCGCTCGTGCTGCGGGGCCGCGTTGGAGAAGTAGAACGTGGCGTCGCTGGCGTCCTGGGCTTCCTGCGCGCCGCCCCATGCGACGTCGTCGCGGCGCACCAGGTGCCCACGGTCCCAAGGGTTGTTCACGTAGGCGGCCGGGCCGGTCTGAAACGCGGCCCCGATGCGCGGGTCGAGCGACCAGTTGTCATGGCGCACGGCCGACCGCTTCTGGGCCATGTCGATGTTGTGGGCGGTGAAGAGCGCGGTCCGGCGATTGCGGTGCATGACGAGCGAGTAGTGCAGGTAGTCGAACGCACGCCCCTCCTCGAGAAGCTGTCCGTGGCAGGCCGGACCGGGGTACGGCACCTGAAAGCCGTCGAGGAGGAAGGCGGGATCGTATGGGATGATGTAGGGGAGGGTTGCCATGGGTTGTGTTGCTCCTCGCGTGTGATACTGCGTCGATGTTGGACTGCGTATGGTCAATTCAAAGGTGCTACAGACTCTTTACCCTCTTTCTTCCCCTTGCTCCAGTTATCACGCGCAGACCCTTTGACCTGAGGTATTCCGCGGGGTTTTTCAGACATGCGCGACTGTCTTCGAGTTCGGCAACACCGCTGATGACGCCAGGATCAGACAATACATCGATCCCATGCTTCTGCTTGATTTCCTGCAGTGATTTCAAAGCACTATCCAAGACCGGAATGGCGTTCTTGGTTCTGGTCATATGATCGTACCCAGTGTCAACACCGAGAGCTTCAGCGGCAGCGGCAGTATTGCTGTGACCATCACCAATCGTGCCTGGCTTGTTCAGGTGCTTTCTCAGTTCCGCCACTTGAGCACCGATGGCCTTCAGAGCGTTGCTGATTCCAAGAGCGTCATTCGTAAGTGCTTTGAGTCCGTACTTGTCGCCAAGCGCAATGAGGGTCGACATGAGTTTCTTGATCATCGCATCTCGTAACATGCCTATGTCATCGGTGTTCTTGGTGTTCTTGATCTGATTGTTGTTGTCATTGTAATATTTCTTTAGTCCGTCAAGAATTCCAACAATCTCTTTTGCGCGTCCTTTCTGTGGCCCGCTCCCAGATTCAATCACGGCCTTCTCTGATGCAATTTGAGCCTCGATTGCATCCAGGATGGGCCTGGCGGTTTCAGAGCTCATCTCGGTCATCAGACCACTTGGTGTGTGCACCACAGAAATCGAGTGGGACTCCTCGGCCATGTGGAAGGTTGTCTTGGCTGCCTCGACGTGCGTTACGAGTGCCGCATCCTGTTCTCCGTCCACCTGCTTACCAAGCAACTTCTGCCCCGCCGCCTTCGCCTTCACCATCAACTTATCGATCAACCCGTCGACCTTCTTGCGGACCTTCTCGACAACGGCCTGTACCTTCTTCGCCAGGTCGCCAATACCCAACAGACTAGCCAACAGCCCGATCACCACCGGCACCGCGCGTGCCAGCGCGTTCTCGACCAGCTTGGCGGCGCCGCCGACCGCTCCACCGGCAATCGCAGCCACCGCGTCGACGATCGCGCTGATCAAGTCGGCGATCTGACCGGCCTTGTTCACGAAGAACATCACGATGTCGTAAATCGCCATCGCCGCCTTGACAAACGCGCTGGCGGGATTGAGGAGACCCAAGATCCACTTGATCCCCGCTTTGACCACCTCGCTCGCAATGATCTCCTGGATCTGGCCCAGCACCAGGTCTTTCAGATCTCCGAGCTCCTCCTTGATGTAGCCCCAGAGCCCCATCGCCCCCTTCGTCTGGAGGATCTCGAACAGCTCAAACCCCTTCTCCAGGGCTTTCACGACCGGCTCGCCCAGCAGCTTCACCGCCTTGGCGCGGATGTAGTCCCACGTGAGCCCCAGGATCTGCATCACGAGGCTGAAGATCCCCTTGAGGCTGAAGACCTCCTCCGGGATCTGGATCCCCATCGGCCCCAGCGCCCCCGTCAGCCAAGTCACGAGCCCGCCGATCAAGTGCTTCTCGATGTTGTCGGCAAAGCTCTCGAAGCCCTGCCCAACACCCTTGACCAGGTTGCCGAGGAACGCGATCGGGTCCGCGATGATTACCGCGACGACATCGGCGACCCTGGCGAGCACGCTCAGCAGGAGATCCTTGAGCTTCAGGATCGTGTCGATGACCGCCTTGATCTTGTCCGCCGCCTTGCTCGCGAGCCCCCGGTTAGCCTCCTTCAGCTCCGCGATCCGGGCGTCGACCGCCTGCAGGTTCTCCTGGTACTTGCTCGCCAGCGTGTCGATCAACGCGCCCTGTTTGTCGTCGACGCTCTGCTCGAGCGCATCGAACTTCTCCTGGATGCCCGCTGCGGCTTGTTGGCCCACCGCCTGGAGGCTTGCCGGGAGCTCCGAGATGTAGTCCTGGACCTTCTGCTTGCCGTTGGCGATCTCGGTCTTGGCGCGCGTCAGCTCAGTGCCGATGATCGCCACTACCTGGTCGACGACGCCATCCATCTCTTTCAGGAACTGCTTCCGCCCGTCTTCATAGAAGCGATTGACCTCGTCCGGCAAGTCCATGAAGAGGTCCTTGACCCACCGGCCCTTGCCTAGCAAGCCGTCGTAGCGCTCCGCCTTCCAGGCTTCCATTCGGGCATCGACGAAGTCCTCAAACGTCCGCTTGGCGGCGGCCGCACCGTCGTCGAAGACACGCGCGACCTTGCCGTCGAGGTCCCTGAGGATGCCCTCGACCGTCGCCTTCGTCCGCGCGTAGATCGCATCGATGTCGGTGCCCACCTGTGCGCGCGCCTTCTCGTCCTCGGCCTTGGCGCCAGCCTGCTGTGTCGCCGCCGATCCGAACGACGCGGCCCGCTCGGCGTGCATCCCCTGAGTGAGCTGCCGCGCCGTCGCGGTCGCGTTCGCCTCGGCTTCCGCAAGCCGCCCCTGCTCCATCTCGCGATAAGCGGCGGGCGCGGTCACCGCGTCCGTCTGGGCGTCGTGCTTGGCCGCCAGCGCGTCGGTGAACTCGGGCTCGTTGGACCGTTCGATCTGAGCGGGCGTGACACCGCCGTCGGCCATCTGTTGGTCGAGTGCCTGACTTTCGGCCGCCAACGGTGCCTCGACCTCGCTCTGCCCTTTGGCCTTGGGGACGGCCCTCTCGGCCCCGACGGCGGTCGGCTTCGGCCCGGCGTCCGCCGCCGGCAGCGGCGAGACGGGCTTCGGCTCCACCCGGCTGGTGTCCGGCGCCGCCTCCGTCTGCTCCGCCAACGGCGCCTGGGCCGACGCCGCCCCTGCGGAGGCGGCTGCCTGCATGCTGGCCTTGACGCCCGCCAACTTGTTGTCGTTCTTGAACTCCTTGGCTTCGCCCTGGTTCTTGGGCGCGATCGCCGCGAGCTTGTCCAGCAGCAACCGCTTGAATGCCGCGGCGTCGAACCCCGGCATCGGCGCCGCCTGCATGGCACTGACCTGATTGGCCTGCGCCCGCCCCTGAATCTCGCGCGCCGGAGCCACCGCGGCTGCCTGCGCCTCCCTCGCCTTGGCGGTAGCCGGCGCGTGAGCCCGCTGGCGCGCGGCCACCACCCTGATCGCCCCGACGACCGTCTGGAATGCCGGATCCGCGGCCGCCGACACAGGCGCCTGATCGGCAGCCGCTGGCACGTCGGCGTCCGCCGCGCGATCGGCTGCGCCCCCGGCCTCGGTGTCGGTGGCCTCGACCGGCGTGCTCGACGCATCGGACGCACCATCCGCCGCCAAGGGCGCCTTGGCCGGT
>CAYQBA010000002.1:0-19894 GCA_964415605.1 uncultured Anaerolineales bacterium
CGGGAGCGCCCATGCTCAGCGGATCTCGACCTCGACGGCGTCCTCGCCGTAGATCGCCCGGAACCGGGCCTCGTCGACCTCCTCCGGACGGCCGTCGAACATCAACCGGCCGTCCTTCAGCGCGATGATGCGCGAGCCGTAGGCGCGCGCCAGGCTGAGGAAGTGGAGGCTGCACAGAACCGTCACGCCGCGGTCGCGGTTGAGCAGCCGGAGGTAGTCCATCACGCCGTGGCTGGTGGCCGGGTCGAGGCTGGCCACCGGCTCGTCGGCCAGCAGGAGCTTGGGGTGCTGCATGAGGGCGCGCGCGATGGCCACGCGCTGCTGCTGACCGCCCGACAGCTCGTCGGCCCGGTTGCCCGCCTTTTCGGGGATGCCGACGAGCTCGAGGTTGGCCATGGCGTCGGCACGGTCGGCGGCGGGCCAGCGCCCCGCGATGCTCGCCAGCGTGCCGGCGTAGCCCAATCGCCCGGACAGCACGTTGCGCAGCACACTGCTGCGCTTGACGAGGTTGAACTGCTGGAAGATCATGCCGATCGACCGCCGGATCCGCCGCAGCTCGCCCGGCGCCGCGGCGGTGATGTCGATGCCGTCCCAGATCACCTGGCCGCTCGTCGGCTCGACCAGCCGGTTGACGCAGCGCAGCAGCGTGCTCTTGCCCGAGCCCGAGAGACCGATGATGACGACGAACTCGCCATCGCGCACCGTGAAGCTGACGTCGTCCAGCCCGACCGTGCCGTCAGGCCAGCGCTTGGTCAGGTGGCGGATCTCGAGCATGGCAAGCCTCGCTGCCTTGGCGCATGGCCGCGGCCGGGGCTCAGGGCGGCCCCGGCCACGAGCCCGGGAGGATCACTCCTGCATGAGGCTGGCGACGTCGATGCCGGCCTTGTCGAGCGTCACGCGGAACGCGTCGTAAAACGTGTCGTTGGCGGGCTCGAGCGTCTCGACGCCGTACACCGTCTTCAGCGCCTCGGCGCCCTCGGGTGTCTGGCCGATGGCGACCAGGCCGTCCTTGATGCGCGTGACGACGTCGTCGGGCAGGTCGGCGGCAACGCTGACGTTGTCGTTCGGGATGTCGGCCGAGGTGGCGATGACATCGATCACCCGCTTGACGTCGGGGTACTGGTCCTCGACCTCGCCGCGGGCGTCGACGAACGTGGCGCCGGCGTCGCAGTCGCCCTTGTAGACCGCGGTGACCACACCGTCGTGGCCGCCGGCGTCGACGACCTTGCCGAGGTCGGCCTCGGCCACGCCCTCGGCTTTCAGCATGACCGACGGGACGACCCAACCCGACGTCGACAACGCGTCCGGACGGCAGAAGGTCTTGCCCTTGAGGTCGGCCGGCGTCACGATGCCGCTGCCGACGCGGGTGATGATCTGGCTGGCGTACGTCGTCGATCCGTAGCGGCCGACGACGAGGATCGGCTCGGCGCCGTACTTCTCGTGCGCCAGGATGTAGCTCAAAGTCGGCAGCCAGGCGACGTGTGCGTTGCCGGCGCCCATGGCCTCGATGACGGCGGCGTAGCTCGTGGCCACGTTGGTCTCGATGGTGAGGCCGGTCTCGGCCGACAGGAGGTCGCGGATGGCGTCAGAGCCGGCCGTGATGGCCTCGGTCTCGCCGGACGGCACGAAGCTCATCACGATCGGGGTGTCGGGCGCGCCGGGCATGCCGGGTGCGGGCGCGGCGGGCGCGTCGCCCGCCGCGGCGGGCGCGGCCGGGGTGTCGGCGGGCGCCGTGGCCTCGACCGCCGCCCCATCGTCGCCGCCCGCGGCGGGGCTCTCGGCCGCCGGCTGTCCGCAGGCGGTGGTGGCGGCGCCCACCCATAGCGCCAGCGCCAGCATGTTCGTCCAGCGTGTCACCTTCATGCGCGTGCTCCTCCTCGAGGTCTTCCGATGGCGGGCATCGCCGTGCTTGCCGGCCGCATGGCGAGCCCGGCCGCCCGCGCGGTAGGATATGCGATTCCATGATGGCGGACAAGCGGGATGCGATATAATCCCCCCCGCGCGGCGGGCGGCCGCGACCCCGCCGGAGGCAAGCGACACGCGATGACCCAAGAGCCAGGCTTCTCCACCCGCGCCATCCACGCCGGCCAGGACCCGGACCCGACGACCGGCGCCGTGACCGTGCCGATCTACCAGACCAGCACCTTCGTGCAGCCCGAGGTCGGCGTGCACCGGGGCTACGAGTACGCGCGCACCGGCAACCCGACACGCACGGCTTACGAGGCGGCGGTCGCGGCGCTCGAGGGCGGCGCGTGGGGCCTCGCGTTCGCCAGCGGCATGGGCGCCACCAGCACCGTGCTCTACCTCCTGTCGGCCGGCGACCATGTCGTGGCCGCCGACGACCTCTACGGCGGCACGTTCCGCTTGTTCGACAAGGTGCTCCGGCGCTACGGGATCGCATTCACGTACGTCGACATGTCCGACCCGGCGCGCGTGGCGGCCGCGCTCCGGCCCGCCACGCGCCTGGTCTGGGTCGAGACACCGACGAACCCCTTGCTCAAGATCGTCGACGTCGCCGCCGTGGCCGAGATCGCCCACGCCGGCGGCGCGCGGGTCGCGGTCGACAACACGTTCGCCTCGCCTTACCTCCAGCAGCCGCTCGCCCTCGGCGCCGACCTCGTCGTCCACTCGGCCACCAAGTACCTCGGCGGCCACAGCGACGTCGTCGGCGGCGTGGTCGTCGGCAACGACGCCGCCCTCGGGGAGCAGCTGCGGTTCCTGCAGAATGCGGCCGGCATCGTGCCGGGCCCGTTCGACAGCTGGCTGGTGCTGCGCGGCCTCAAGACGCTCGCGCTCCGGATGCGGCAGCACTCCGAGAACGGCCTGGCCATCGCCCGGTGGCTGGCCGGCCACCCGCGGGTCGAGCGCGTGGCGTACCCGGGCCTGCCCGACCACCCTCACCACGCGGTCGCGGCACGCCAGATGCCGCGGGGCTACGGCGGGATGGTGTCGTTCACGCTGCGCGGCGGCGAGCCCGAGGCCCGCGCGGTCGTCGCGCGCACCCGGCTCTTCGCGCTGGCCGAGAGCCTCGGCGGCGTCGAGAGCCTCATCGAGCTGCCGGCGGCGATGACGCACGCCTCGGTGGCGGGCTCGGCGCTGGAGGTGCCGTCGTCCCTCGTCCGCCTCTCGGTCGGCATCGAGGACCTCGACGACCTCGTGGCCGACCTCGCCCAGGCGCTGGGCGCGTGACGTGGCGCCGGTGACGCCGGGCGGGGCCGCCGACAAGCACGCGGCCGTCCGCGCGATGTTCGGGCGCATCGCCGGGCGCTACGACGTCATGAACGCCGTGATGACCGGCGGCCTCGATCGGCTGTGGCGGCGCTGGACGGCCGAGGCGGCCGCCGTCCCGCCGGGGGGCGTGGCGCTCGACGTCGGCACGGGCACGGGCGATCTGGCGTTCGACCTGGCCCGCGCCGCGCCCACCGCGCGCGTCGTCGGGCTGGACTACACCGGCCCGATGCTGGCCCGCGCGCCGGCCAAGGCGGCGCGGCATGGCCTGGCCGGGCGCACGGGTTGGGTGCGCGGGGACGGGCAGCGGCTGCCGTTCGCCGACGCCGCGTTCGATGCCGTCACCAGCGCGTTCGTGCTGCGCAACTTCGCCGACCTGCCGGCCGCGTACGCCGAGATGGCGCGCGTGGCCAGACCCGGCGGGCGCGTGGTCGCGCTCGAGATCTCGCCGGCGTGCGCGCCGCTGTGGCGCCCGCTGTTCGCACTGTACTTCGGGCGGGTGGTGCCGCGGCTCGGCGCATGGATCACCGGCGACGCCACGGCCTACCGCTACCTGCCGGCTTCGGTGGCCGCGTTCCTCGCGCCCGAGGAGATCGCGGCGGTCATGCGCGGCGCCGGCCTGGTGCCGCTGCCGCCGCGCCGGCTGATGCTGGGCTCCCTGGTGATCCACATCGGCTTCCGGCCGCGCTGACGGCCGGCGGGTCATCCGGCGACGTTGACCCCCACCAGCCACCCGATGCCGTAGGTCACCGCGGCGGCCGCCAGCCCGAAGAGCACCTGGCGCATCCCGGAGAAGAGGACCGTGCGCCCGGTGAAGAGCGTGATGGCGGCGCCGACGGCGAAGAGCCCGACCGTGCTGACGGCGATGCTCACGGCGACGGCCGTGCCGCCGCTCAAAAACACGAACGGCGCGACCGGGATCACGGCGCCGATCGCGAACAGGACGAACGACGTGATCGCCGCCTCCCACGCCGAGCCGCCGAGCTCCTCGGGGTCGATGCCGAGCTCCTCGCGCGCCAACGTCTCGAGCGCGCTGGTCGGGTCGGCGATGATGCGCCGGGCGAGATCGAGCGCCTGGTCGTCGGGCAGGCCACGCGCCTGGTAGATCAGCGCCAGCTCCTCGATCTCCTCCTCGGGGTCCGCCGCAAGCTCGGCCTTCTCGGTCGCCAGCTGGCTCGCGAACAGCTCGCGCGCGCTCTGCACGCTCAGCCACTCGCCGAGGGCCATCGAGATCGCCCCGGCCAACAGGCCGGCAAACCCCGTGATGAGGATGGCCCCGCCGGCCAGCTCGGCGCCGGCGACGCCCATGACGAGGCTGAGGTTGGACACGAGGCCGTCGTTGGCGCCGAGCACGGCCGCGCGGAGGGCATTGCCGCCCGCGCTGCGGTGGCGGCCCTCGATCCGCGCCAGCGTCTCGCCGGCCAGCCCGCCGGTCGTCGTCGTCCGGATGTGCCGGAGCAGCCGCCCATGGGACCGCTCGTCGGCGGCGAAGGGGTCGACCGCCGTGGCCTGGTAGCCCCGGCTGTCGGCCGCTTCGGCCGCCATGACGCTCGGCAGCACCATCCCGACACCGAAGCGCCTGGCGAGCCACATCAGGGCACGGGTCCGCGCGCTCGGGCGGTGGGGCGGCACGGCGACGCCGGCCGCCGCGAGCTCCGACCGCCAGCGCTCGGCGTGCCGGGTCTCGGTGGCCGCCATCCGACCATAGACGGCGGCCAGCTTGGGATCGGGCTCGATCTCGGCGAACACGGCGTACAGCGCGGCGCCGTCGAGCTCCTTCTGCAGGCTGGCCAGGGTGGCCCGGTAATCGAGTGCGGCCATGAGCGTCCTCCTCTTGACTCCGGTGATCGGTGGCGGCGCGAGCCTTGACGGTCAGTCGCGACGGCCGCCCTGGCAACAGGCGCGGGCCACGCCTACGGCGAACCTTCCCATGCCCACCACGTGCCGGTCTGCAGCGCGAAGACCGCACCGTCCGGGCCCGAGATGTAGCACACCGGCCGCGGGTTGGTGTCGCACTGAAAATGGCCTTGGCCGAGGTCGACCTCGGGGGCGACGGCCCAGCCGAGATCGTCGCGGACCCCGGGCGCGGTCAACCAGACGTGCGCGAACCCCCGCACCGGCGCCTGTCGGCCCGGCGGCGGATCGCCAGGTGCCGGGTCAGCTGCCGGCGTCGCGGGATCCCAATCGTCCGGGTAGGCCGCCCAGCGCTCCCCTTCGTCGAACAGCACGTCGATGACATCGCGGTCCCGCGACCACAGCATCCAGCCGTGCTCGAACCGTTGGGCGGCCATCGCGTCGGCGCCGGCGGGGCCCGCGGGACAATCGGCCGGCGGGGCGGCGAAGAACCACGTGTCGGGGCACGTGAGCGACACTTTGACCTCCGCGCTCGAGCGGATGTCGCCGGCGCGGGCCATCAAGACCCAGCGGATGACGTCGCGCTCGGACGCGGGGACGACGGCCTCCAGCATCCCGGAGAGCGCGATCGGCGTGGGATCGGACAGGCGCCCGGCATCCGTGAGCGTGTGGAGGTCCGCCGCTTCGCCGACGGCTCGCCAGGTGAGCGTGACCCGCCCACCTGGCGCGACCTCGGTCGGCCGCGCCTCGAACGACAGCACCGCCGCGCGAGGTTGAGCGAAGGCGCCGGGCGGCAGGGTCGGGCCGGGGGTGGGGGTCGGGCCGGCCGGCGCTTCGAAGGCACGCGCGAGCGACGACGTCGCGATGGCGCCCGCACCGGCGAGGCCGGGGATGGCCACGGTCGGCATGCCCGCCGCCGCATGTCCGGCCAGGAGGTCGACGGCAGCCCCGGTGTCGTCGCAGACCTCGCCGCTGGGCAGCGGCACGTCGACGGCAGCCGCGCCGGCCGCCGCATCGTCAGACGCCGGGGGCGACGGGGACGTCTCAGGCGCGGCGGCGGCCAGCGGCGCGGTCGGTTGGACAGGCTTGATGGCAACCGGCGTCGCGGCAGCCGGAGCGGCGAGCTCCGCCGGCGCCAGCGCGCGGCAACCGGTCACGCCAAGCGCGAGCACCACACCGCCGACGCACGCGCGCCGCAGTCGATCGAGGAAGAGGTCCATGGCCGAAGTGTCTCCAATCATCCGGCAATGACGGGTGAAAGGCAAATGCCGAGCCGGCGCCTTCACGGCGCGCGACCGATTCTGTTATGATTGGCTGCCGTGGCACCGGTGCGCGCGTCGCCGGCGGGGCCATCGGGCCACCCGTCGGCGCCGCCCGACTGTACGGTCCACGCCCGCGCGCCGGTGGCCGCCTGACCGAGGAACCGAATGCAGCCCGATCCGTCAGCCTCCCCACCCAAGCCCTCCGACCGCGGCGCGGATCCACGCCAGGCGCCTCCGGCCCGCCTCGCCGACGAGATCGACCAGCTGCGGGCCGTCGTCCGGGCGATCGGGGACGGCCTGTGCGCCATCGACCGCGATGGGCGCCTGCTGTACATGAACCCCGAAGGAGAGCGCGTGCTGGGCTGGCGCGAGGCCGAGCTGGTCGGTCGCCCGTTGTTCGAAGTCATCGCGGCACGCCCCGCCGAGGTCGGCAGACCAAGCACCAAGGCCGACCTGAACGCCTCGGTCCGTGCCGGCCGTGCGTTCCGCGACGACGACGGCCGCTTCCGGCGGAAGGACGGGAGCGACGTCGCGGTCTCGTACGCCCTCAACCCCATCTTCAAGGCCGCCCAGCTCCTGGGCGCCGTCCTGGTATTTCGCGACATCGGCGACCGCAAGGCCGCGGCCGAGGAGCTGCAGCGCGCCAAGGAGGACGCGGAGTCCGCGAACCGGGCCAAGAGCCGGTTCCTGGCCAGCATGAGCCACGAGATCCGCACGCCCATGAACGCGATCATCGGCATGACCGGGCTCCTCTTGGACACCGCCTTGACCGCCGACCAGCGCGACTGCGTCGACACCATCCGGAGCGCCGGCACCGCGCTGCTGGGCGTCGTCAACGACGTCCTCGACTTCTCCAAGATCGAGGCCGGCAAGCTCGACCTCGAGCGGCAGCCCCTCGACTTGCGGGCGTGCATCGAGTCCGCCCTGGACATGGTGTCCGCCGACGCCGCGCGCAAGGGCTTGGATCTGGCCTACGAGATCCAGCCGGGAACGCCCGATGCCGTGCTGGGCGACGTGACGCGGTTGCGCCAGGTGCTGGTCAACCTCCTCAGCAACGCCGTCAAGTTCACGGCCGTGGGCGAGATCCTCGTGCGCGCCGGGGCCCGCGCCTTCGAGCCCGGGCGCTACGTGCTCAACTTCAGCGTGAGCGACACCGGGGTGGGGATCCCCGCCGACCGCATGGACCGCCTGTTCCAGTCCTTCAGCCAGATCGACGCGTCGACGACCCGGCAGTACGGGGGAACCGGCCTCGGCCTGGCCATCAGCAAGCGGCTGTGCGAGCTGATGAACGGCACGCTGTGGGCCGAGAGCGAGGTGGGGCGTGGATCGACGTTCCACTTCCGGGTGCAAGCCCTGGCGGCGCCCGACCCCCTCGGCGCCGGGATCGCCGGCCCGCAGCCCGCGCTGGCGGGCCTGCGGCTGCTGGTCGTCGACGACAACGCCAACAACCAACGCATCCTGGCGCGCCTGACGCGGGCTTGGGGCATGACGGTGGCGACCGCCGGCTCGGGATCGGACGCGCTGGCGGCCATCGACGCCGGGCCGGGCTTCGACCTGGCGATCCTCGACATGCAGATGCCGGGCATGGACGGCGTCAGCCTGGCGCGCGAGATCCGCCGGCGCCCGGGCGGGGCCGGCCTGCCGCTGATCCTCCTGACCTCGGTCGGGATGCTCGACAGCGTGGCCACCGTCGACTTCGCGGCGCACCTCACCAAGCCCGTCAAGTTCTACCAACTCTACACGGCGCTGCTGGCCGCCGTCGGCGCCGAGCCCGCATTGGCGACCGAGCGCCTGCCTCGCCCACGGGTGGCGTCCGACCTGGCGCTGCAGCACCCGCTCTCGGTCCTCGTGGTCGAGGACAACGCCATCAACCAGACGGTGGCCGTGAAGATGTTGGAGCGCCTGGGCTATCCCGCCACCGTGGCCGCATCGGGCACCGCCGCGGTGGCCGCGCTGCGGGCCGGTGCGTTCGACGCCGTGCTGATGGACGTCGAGATGCCGCTCATGGACGGCCTCGAGACGACCCACCGGATCCGCACAAGCCTCCCGCCGGAGCGTCAGCCGCGCATCATCGCGGTCACGGCCTATGCGCTGGAGCGCGACCGCCAGCGCTGCCTCGACGCCGGCATGGACGACTTCATCACCAAGCCGATCCATCTCGACGCCATCGCCGACGCCTTGAAGCGCTGCCCCCCGGCCGCGGAGCGGGTCGCGGGCGGTCGCGGAGACGCCGGCACGACCGGCGGCGCACGACCCCACGCCGCCCTCGACCATCCGCGGCCCGCCGACGGCGTCCGCGATCGCTTGCGCGACATGCTCGGCCCGGCCTGGCCTACCCAGTTCGCGGCGATGTTGGCCCTCTACTTCGACGATGCCGCCGCGTACCTCGCGTCGCTCGATCGCGCGCTGGCCACCGGCGACGCCGCCGCGGCCGCGCAGGCCGTGCACGGGCTCAAGGGCGCCAGCCGGAACATCGGCGCCGAGGCCGTCGCGGCGGCGTGCGAGACGGCCGAGCTGCAGCTGGCGTCCGGGGGCGGCGGCCACGGCGAGCCCGTGCGCGCGATCATCCACCGCGAGGTGGATCGCCTGCGCGCCGACATCGACGTGCCGGACGGCACCCCCGCCCCCAGCCCGCGCACCGGTCCCGCAGCCGGACCTCGCGAGACGAAGCCCAGTCAGGATTCGCCGCCATGACACACCACCCCCGTGCACGCGCGGAATCGCCGGTCGACGGAGCGCTGAACCTCCCGCCGCTGCCGGGTCGAATGCCCCCGATCCTCCGCCCATTCCAGGCCTTCGCCCAGATGGAGTCATCGGGCGGGCTGATCCTGATGGCGGCCGCGGTCGCCGCGCTCGCCTGGGCGAACTCACCGTGGCATGCCACCTACACGGCGTTGTGGCACGTCCCCGTGACCATCGGCGCCGGCCCGTGGCGGCTCGAGCTGTCGCTCGAACACTGGATCAGCGATGGCCTCATGGCGGTGTTCTTCTTCCTGGTCGGCATGGAGATCAAACGCGAGGCCGTCCTCGGGGATCTCGCCAACCCGCGTCAGGCCGCGCTCCCGATCGTGGCGGCCGTCGGCGGAATGGTGGTGCCGGCGCTGCTCTACATGGCGGTCAACCCCGGCAGCCCGGGCTGGGGCGTGCCGATGGCCACCGACATCGCGTTCTCGCTGGGGGTCCTGGCGCTGCTCGGCCCCCGCGTGCCCATCGGGCTCAAGCTCTTCCTGACCACGCTGGCGATCGTCGACGACATCGGCGCGGTCGTGGTCATCGCGCTGTTCTACACCAGCGCGCTGGCCTGGGGCTACCTGTTGGCCGCGGTGGCCATCCTGGCGGCCCTGGCGGCGCTCAACCGGCTCGACGTCCGCAGCCCGCTGGTCTACGCGTGCCTCGGCGCAGCCCTGTGGCTGGCGTTTCTCGGCTCGGGCATCCACGCCACCGTCGCGGGCGTCCTCCTGGCCATGACGATCCCGGCCCACGCCCGCATCGACGCCGACGCGTTTGTCCGCCACGGCCGATCGATCCTCGATGCGTTCGCGCGGGGGGGCGGCATGGGCGCCGACGTCGACAGCTCCTTGGACCAGCAAGCGGCGGTCGACGCCCTCGAAGCCGTTTGCGACCACGTGCAGTCGCCGCTCCAACAGCTCGAGCACGCGCTGCACCCGTGGGTGACGTTCGCGATCCTGCCGCTGTTCGCCCTGGCCAACGCCGGCGTGCGGCTCGTCGACGTCAGGCGCGCGGAGGTGCTCGACGCTACCAGCCTCGGCATCGTCGCCGGGCTCGTGGTCGGCAAGCCCGTGGGGATCACGCTCTTCAGCCGGCTGGCGGTGCGCCTCGGCTGGGCCGACCTGCCGCCAGGCGTCACCTGGCGGCAGGTCGGGGCCGTGGGCTGCCTGGCCGGGATCGGCTTCACGATGTCGCTGTTCGTCGCGCACCTCGCGTTCGAGCCGTCGGCCCTGGCGCAGGCCCGGCTCGGCATCCTCGTGGCGTCGGGGATCGCCGGCGGGCTGGGTTGGGTGCTGCTCAGGCGGCAGGGATAGGTCCGGCAGCCGGCCGGGGGCAGCCCCCCGGCCAGCCCCCCAACCGCCGGCCTCACCCGCTCCGCTTGAGCCGCCCGGTGCGCTTGGCGTGGCGCTCGCCCCACGCGAAGACCCGCACACCGAGCGGGATGAGGATCAGCCCGCACGCCAGCAGGCCGGCAAGCGTCGGGGCCAGCCGCGCCAGGCCGGCGCCCTCGATCAGCGCGGCGCGGATGCCCTCGAGCACGTACGTGGCCGGGCTGAGGTACGACAGCGTCCGCAGCGGCTCGGGCATCTCGGCGGGCGTGATGTAGACCCCGCTGACCAGGACCAGGCTCGCGCGGATCACGTGCGTCATCTCCGGGCCGCGCTCGGGGTAGAGCAGCGGCAGCACCGCGCCCATGATCCCGATGCCGATGAGGCTGAGGCTCCCGGCGAGCAGCACCAGGGTGGCGCCCGCAAAGTTGGCCTGCCGCATGTCGAGGTCGAAGACCAGGACGACCACCGTGAGGATGATGGCGGTGTGGACGAGGCCATACACGAACGAGAAGAGCGTCGTGCCCACCATGTGGGTGGAGCGGCGGACGGGCGCCATGAACGTGTACTCGATGGTCCCCTCCCAGCGCTCCCAGCTGATCATCTCGCTGACGACCGAGAACACCACGCCGAGGTAGTGCCAGACCAGCGCGCCGACGGCCAGGAAGAGCACCAGCCGGCTGACGTGGTCGGGGTCGAGGGCGCGCGCGCCCACCGCGCTGTTGACGCCGAGCGCGATCAGCACCACCGCCAGGGTGTTGGCGACGGAGTACGCGATCCACACCAGCTCCCAGCCCCAATAGCGCTTGACGAGGTTGATGTTGCGTTCGACAAAGGCGTAGCTGGCACGCAGCTCGCCGGCGATGATCGACATCGTTCAACTCCTTGTCGTTGTCTCGCCGCGCGGCGGCCGGGGCTCGCCGGTGCCGCGCGGCGGGTGGCCGCCCGTGACGGGCGGCCACCCAGGTTCAATCCGGGTCGGGGACCGCGGCGGCCTCGAGCGCGCGGCCGGTCAGCGCCAGGAACACGTCCTCGAGCGTCGGCGCGGGCCGGTCGGGACCGGCGATCGCGCGCTTGAGCCCGGCGGGCGTGTCGAGCGCGACGAAGCGGCCGCCGTCGATGATGGCGATGCGATCGCACAGCGCGTCGGCCTCGTACATGTCGTGCGTCGTCAGGATGACGGTGGTCGCGTGGGTGTCACGCATCTCGCGCACGAATGCCTGGACTTCGCGCTTGGAGTGCGGATCGAGCCCGGTGGTCGGCTCGTCGAGCAAGAGGATCACCGGCGACGTCAGGAACGCCCGGGCGATGGCCACCTTCTGCTGCATGCCGCGCGACATGTCCTCCATCGGCGCGAAGATGGCGCGGTCGTCCAGCCCCAACCGCTTGAGGATCGCCACGATCCGGTCGCGCGCCGCCTCCGGGTCGACCCGGTAGAGCCGCGCCGCGTACTGGAGGTTCTCCATCGGCGTCAGCTTCTTGAAGAACGACGCCTCCACCGACACGCGGTTGATCAACCGCTTGACGGTCATCTCGTCGAGCGCCACGTCGTGCCCGAACACGCGGATCGTTCCGCTGTCGGGGATGAGCAGGGTCGACATCAGCCGGATCAACGTGCTCTTGCCGGTCCCGTTGGGGCCGAGCAAGCCGAAGATCTCGCCCTGCGCGACGCTGAAGCTCACGTCGTCGACGGCGACGACCGCGGCAGACGATGCCGGGCGGGACGCGCCGGGTCCTCCGGCGCGCAGGCGCGCCACGAGTCCCGGCTTCTTGTTGAAGACCTTGCGGGCGCGGTCGACCTCGAGCGCGAGCGGCGTGCCATCCGGCATGGCGTGCGGGGCGCGCCCACTGTCGGTCCCGGCACCGGCCGGCGGCCGGGCGTGGTGGATGGCCGGGGCTTCGATCGTCAACGTCTCGTTCATGGGTGGCTCCTTTTCGGGGCGATTCGGTCGGGTCGATGGTGGCGCATGGCTCGCTGGACGGCTCCGGCGGCGGGCGGGCCGCGACCGGGTGGACTGACGGGGCAGGGCGCGGGATCGGCATTGCCGGCCCGGCCCGGCAGCCGGCGCAACGCTAAGACGCGCCGGGGCCGAGGCCCACGGCGCGTCTGAACGGTCGTGCGGAGACGCAAAGAAGCCGTGGGCGTCGTTGCCGGTGCGCCCACGGCTCCTGAGGTGGCTAGAACCTACCGGAAGCCAGACGCACTACGGCCACGCAGGGCCACCCCAACCGTCCGCGGACGGCGGTGCAGCCACAGGCTGGCGATGATAGGGTCGTAGTGCATCAAGGTCTCCAATGCTCTTGCAAGCGGCGGCCAGTATACGGAACCGCTCGTGGCTTGTCAAGGAGGCCGCGAAACAAGCCGCTCGCGTCGCCCCGGCCCGAGCGCACCGCGCCTGTCGTCAACCCGCCGGCGCGCGCAGCATCGTCAGGAGCATCTTGAAGGGGCCGATCGCGCGCACGGCGTGCGGCTGGTTGGCCGGCAGGACGAGCATCTGCCCCGCCGCCACGCGGTGCGTGACGCCCGCGATGTCGACCTCCGCCCGGCCCTCGACCGCGACGACCAGCGCTTCGTACGGCGTCGTGTGCTCGCTCAGGCCCTGGCCGCCGTCAAACGCAAACAGCGTCACCGTCCCGCCGGCGTTCTTGAGCAGCACGCGGCTGACGATGGCGCCCTCCTGGACGGCAAGCAGCGGCGCGAGGTCGCGGACCGCCGGCGCCGTCGCGGGCAACGAGGATGGCATGTCGGACATGGGGACCTCCTGAATCGGAACGTTTGGGCCTGGATCGGCGCTCGGGGTCGTCCATCGGCGCCGCAATGATGATCGCACGCCGCCGGCGGGTCAATGCCGGGTAACGCCGGCGCCGCCCGCCGCGTCGTACACCGTGGAATGAACACAGCCTATCTCTGCTCCCTCCCGGAACGACTGATTCGGGCCGCCGCCGCCCTCGTCGGCGGCGGCCTGTACGTGGCGCTCGACCACGGGCTGCCGGCCGCCGTGCGGCGCACCCGGCTGTACCAGTCGACCGTGGACCGCCTCCTCCGCATCGTCGTCGAGTGGATCGGGGGCGTGCGCGGCGTGCTCCCGCCGGACCCGCTGGACGCCCGGACGCTGGCCGCCCGCAAGGCGATCGGCAACGTGTTCGAAGCCGCCAGCGTCGTGCGGGTCGGCTGGTCGCCGCTGTGGCTCCTGGCCGCGCTGGCCGACGCGACCGGCGGCACCCGCGTCTACCTGCGCGCGCTCGTCGGCGAGCTCAAGCACGACGGCATCCTGGCCCCGGACGCCGAGGTCGCGTCGGTCCACGCCCTGCTCGACGACCTCGAGGCCACCAGCGGGCTGCTCGCCGACACGATCGACGTGCCGCCGCTGAGCGTGGCGGAGCTCCGCCAGACCATCGACGAGCTGCGCCGCAGCGCCGCGGCGCTCCCCGGGCGCGGGCGCGTCGCCGCCATCCTGAGCGAGATCGACCTCGGCGCGCGATCCAACGGCCGCTCGCTGATCGACAACGCGCCGCGCATCGCCGACAGCGCCCGCCGCGCGGGCCTGCAGATGACCGACGCCTACATCCTCGAGCACTACCGGGCCGTGCTGCGTGCCGTCGACGCCGAGGGGCCTCAGGCGTTCGCGGCTCGGACGATCGGGCCCTACGCGCGCCGGGCGGCGGATCACCTCAAGCCCGCGACCGCCACCTACACCGAGGCGGCGATCGACCGGCTCAAGGGCCGGCGTCCGGCGCCCCATCCCCCCGCCGTCACATCCGGCGACCGCCGGACGTAATACCGCCCGAACGCGCCAGCGGTGCGCTTGCTTGTACGACATCCAGCCGGTCGAGCCCATTCCCGGGTCGCGTTGACGCGACGCATTGCAGGAGTCATCCCATGCCTTCCTTGAAGCTCAGGTTCCTCCCCCGCTCCAGACGTGCGGTTGCCGCCATCGCCGCGGTGGCCGCCGGCATCCTGGTGGCCCACAGCCTGGGATTCGACGTGCCGTCCCTTGCGCATGCCCAACGCCCGCTCGTCTCGGTCGAGCCTGGCGCCGGCGCCCGCGAGGTATGGCTTGGCACCACCATCGCGCTGAGCTTCGACCGCGCCGTGGACACGGCGAGCGTCGAAGCCGCCATCGCCGTCGAGCCGCCCGCCCCCGGCGCCTTCGTCTGGCAAAAGGACCGGGTGGAGCTGCGCCCACGCCAGCCGCTGACCCCGCGAACCACGTACAAGGTCACGCTCGGCACCGGGGCGCGCGACGCCCAGGGCCGGCCGCTCCTCACTACGCCGTTCACGTGGTCCTTCACCACCGGCGAGTGGAGCGGCAACGTGACGTTCGGGTACGGCGCGCCCGTGCAGCTCCTCGCCCCTTCGGGCAAGCACGGCATCGGCGTCTACCCGCCCTACCCGCGCATGACCCTGGACTTCGCGGCATATGCCGTGGACGTCCCGGGCTTCGCCACGCGCTACGCGGCCGCCATCCCCGCCGACGGCGGCTGGGGCGAGCCGAAGAAGATCGACGTGACCGGCCTTACCCGCGTCGCGGGCTGGTCGGCCACCGTCGACAACAGCGAGACCATGACGGGCGTCCGGCTGCCGAAGGACGTCCCCGCCGGGCTGTACGTCGTCGACGTCCGGCACCCACGCGGCGGCGACGCCCAGGCGCTCCTGGTCTACACCGACCACACGATGGTAGCCAAGCAAGGCCGCAAGGGGCTCCTGGCCTGGACGACCGGCCTGCTCGACGCCCAGCCGGCCGGCGGCGCGGCGGTGTCGCTGGTCGACGCCGCCGGTCAACCGGTCGGCGAGGTGACCGCGGACGCCGACGGCGTGGCGCGCTTCGGCGCGGTCGGCGCGGCGCGCTTCGCCGTCGCCCGCGTCGGCGGCCAGACGACGCTCGTGGGGCTGGACAGCCTGTGGCGCTCCGGCGGCTACTACTGGCGGTGGTGGGATGGCGGCTGGTGGGGCGGCGAGGCGCCGGCGTACGCCGGCCACGTCCACACTGACCGCCCGATCTACCGGCCCGGCCACACCATGCACTTCAAGGCCAGCCTGCGGCGCTTCGGCGACGACGGCTTGGCGGTCATCGCCCCGTCGACCACCGTCAGCGTGACCATCCGCGACAGCAAGGGCAACCTCATCCAGCGTTCGGCGCCGACCGCCGACGACTTCGGGAGCGTGACCGGCGACCTGGCGCTCGGCGACGAGGTCGCGCTCGGCGACTGGTCGGTCCAGGTGCAAGTCGAGGGCCAGACCTTTTACGGCTACTTCAAGGTCGAGGACTACGTCAAGCCCGACTTCGAGGTCAAGCTGGCGACCGACCGACCGTTCTACATCCGCGACGAGACGGCGCGGGTCACCGTCCGCGCCGACTACTACTTCGGGCAGCCGGCCGCGGGCGCCGACGCCACGCTGCGGGTCTACCGCGGCTACTACTACCGGGGCAGCGGCATGCAGCCGGTGGCCACGCTGACCGGCACGCTCGGCGCCGACGGCGCGTGGACGACGAGC
This sequence comes from uncultured Anaerolineales bacterium, assembly GCA_964415605.1. Taxonomy (GTDB): domain Bacteria; phylum Chloroflexota; class Anaerolineae; order Epilineales; family Epilineaceae; genus UCB3. Next base: position 15,900 of record CAYQBA010000002.1, read on the forward strand.
GTCGCCATGCCGGGCAACGAAACGTACACCGAGCAGGTGACGCTCGAGGCCGAGGTCATGGACGCCACGCGCCGCCCCGTCGTCGGTTCGGCCTTCGTGCCGGTGCACCCCGCCGCGTTTACCCTCGACCTGACCAGCGACCGCTACGGCGTCGAGGCCGGTCGGCCGGCGGTGTACACGGTCCGCACCACCGGCCACGACGGCGCGCCGGCCAGCGGCCGCAAGGTCGGGGTCGAGGTGCGGCAGTGGCACCGCGAAGGCTTCGGCACCATCCGCACCGAGTCCGTGACCACCGGCCCGGACGGTTCGGCTACCGTGTCGTTCGCCGACCTCAAGGAAGGCTGGTACAGCGTCGTGGGCCAGGCGGTGGACGACGCGGGGCGGCGGATCGAGACCTCGAGCTACGCCTGGGTCTACAGCGTGGCGTACCCGTGGTACTGGTGGGGCGGGCTCGAGCTCGAGACCGACAAGCCGAGCTACGCGCCGGGCGACACCCTGCGCCTGCTCGTCAAGAGCCCGGTGACCACCACGGCCCTGGTGACCATCGAACGCGACGAGGTGCACGACGAGGTGATCGTGCCGGTCAAGGGCGGCACGACCGTCGAGCTGCCGATCAAGCCGGAATACGCCCCCAACGTGTGGGTCAAGGTCCAGCTCTGGAAGCCGAGCGACAACGCGTGGGACGCCCGCGAGGGACAGCTCCTGACCGCCGAGCGCTTGGTGCCCGTCCCGGCAAGCGACCGCCGCCTGACGGTCGAGGTCGTGCCCGACGCGCCGACGGCGGCGCCCGGCGAGACCGCGCGGCTGACGGTGCGCGTCCGCGACGCCGCCGGCCGGCCCGTGGACGCCCAGGTGTCGCTGGCGCTGGTGGACAAGGCCGTCCTGGCCCTGACCGCCGATCGCTCGGGCGACATCTTCGACGCCTTCTGGGGCCAATGGCAGAACGCGGTCCGGACCTACGACTCGATGCAGGTGGGCCAGACCTACCGCGGCCGCGAGGACACCGCCGGCCCGCCGGCGGCCGAGCCGGGTCCGGGCGCGGGCCGGGACCCCAACAAGCGCGACGAGGACGCCGTGCCGCCCGCGCCGCGGCGCGAGTTCAAGGACACGGCATACTGGAACGCCACGCTGGTCACCGGGCCCGACGGCGACGTCGAGGTCGCCGTCGCGCTGCCGGACAACCTGACCACGTGGAAGGCGATCGCCCGCGCCATCACGCGGACCAGCGAGGCCGGGCAGGGCTCGGGCGAGCTGGTCGTCACGCAGCCCGTCATCGCGGAGCCCGCCTTGCCGCGCTTCGCGGTGCAGGGCGACCAGTTCCTGCTCGACGTCCTGGGCCGCAACTACGCCGGCGGCACGCTGACCGGCGAGTGCGTCCTCGAGACGCCCGGCCTGGTGCAGCTCGATCCCGGCGCGCGCAGCCTGGCGCTGCCGTTCAACACCACCCAGGTGGCCCGCTGGTCGGTGGTCGCCAGCCAGGTCGGCGTCAACCCCATCCTCAGCCGGCTGACGACCGCGGGCGGACAGGACGGCATCGAGCTGCCGTTCGAGGTCCAGGCGTTCACCGTGCCGGAGCGGTTCGTGCGGTCGGGCGCGACGGCGACCGTGGCCGACGAGCCGATCGACGTGCCGTTCAACGCCGTGCCGGACGCCTCGACGCTCGAGATCCGCGTCACGCCGGGCATGGCGGTCGGCGTGCTCGACGGCGTCGAGGAGCTGATCGGCTACCCGTACGGCTGCGTCGAGCAGACGATGAGCCGGGTGCTGCCCAACGCCGTCGTCGGCCGTCTCGTCAAGGCCACGGGCCTCGAGGCGCCGGAGATCGCCGCCAGGCTCCCGGAGTATGTCGAGCTCGGGTTGCAGAAGCTGTACGGGTTCCAGAACACCGACGGCAGCTGGGGCTGGTGGCACGGCGACGGCAACGTCTACACCACGGCCTACGTGCTGCACGGCTTGACCCTGACGCGCGAGGCGGGCTTCGACGTCGACAAGGGCGTGCTCGACCGCGGCTTCGCGTGGCTGGCGCAGGCCGTGGCGCAGGAGAAGGATCCTCGGATGCAGGCCTACGGGGTGTACGTCGCCGCCGCGGCCGGCTACGGCGACGCCGAGGCGGCGCGGCGGCTGTACGGCCAGCGCGCCGACCTCGATGCCTTCGGCCTCGGCGCGGCGGCGCTGGCGCTGCACCGGACGGGGCAGGCCGACCTGGCCGCGCGCGCGCTCGACGAACTGGTCGCCCGCGCCAAGACGGGGCCGTCGACGGCGTGGTGGCCGATCGAGACCCGCACGGAGTGGAAGTGGGACGACTACCACTGGCGCTCGATGGCCAGCACCGAGAAGAGCACCGGCATGGCGCTGGTGGCGCTGGCCGCGCTGCGCCCGAACGACCCGCTGGCCCCCAAGGCGGCGCGCTGGCTGATGGAGCACCGCTGGGGCCGCGCGTGGCCGACGACGCAGGCGACGGCATTCGCCGTCCTGGGGCTGACCGACTACATCGTGGCCAGCGGCGAGCTGAGCTCGGACTACGACTGGGCGGTCACGCTCGACGGGGTCAGGGTGGCCGGCGGATCGGTCGACCGCGCCAACCTGCTCCAGCCCATCCCGCCGGTGGTCCTGACCGGTCCGGCGCTGGCGCCGGGGCCGCACGTGGTGTCGTTCAGCAAGCAGGGCGAGGGAACGCTGTTCTACACCGTGCTGGGGCAGATGGCCGCCTACTACCCCGCCTTCGAGCCGACGCAGGCCGACGGGCTGGGCATCGACATCACGCGCGCGTACACGCCCATCGCCGGCCGCAGCGACAGCGAGGGCTGGCACGTCGGCGATGTCGTGAACGTCCGGCTGACGGTCGAGGTTGCCGACATGCTGCAGTATGTCCTGATCGAGGACAAGCTGCCGGCGGGCCTGGAAGGGCTGAACGAGAGCCTCGACACCGAGACGAGCCGGGTGCCGGGCGGCGATCCGGCCCCCGGGCGCCCCGGCGGGATGCCGATCTGGCGCTGGTGGGGCTACGAGCGCAAGGAGGTGCGCGCCGACCGCGTGACCTTCTTCGCCAGCTACCTGCCGGCCGGCACGCACGTGTTCGAATACGCGGCGCGCGCCATCACGCCGGGCACCTTCGCGGCGCGGCCGGCGGAAGCCTACCCGATGTACCGGCCGGACGTGTGGGGCCGCAGCGCCAGCGACCAGATCGCGATCGACGCCGGTCGGGTGCTGGCGCGCCCCGCGCTGGCCGGCGACTTCGACCGCGATTGCCGGCTGACGGGCTTCGACGCGTCGTTGGTCGCGACGGACTGGGCGGCCGGCACCGGCCGCGACCTCACGGGCAACGGCCGCGTCAGCGTGGCCGACATCGCCACGGCGGCCGGGCGCGCCGGCAAGGTCTGCGGCGACGCCGTGCCGCCGCTGCCGGGCGCGGCCGGCGACGTGGCGCTGGCGCTGCGGGCGCCCGCGATGGTGCGTCAGGGCGAGGCGTTCGACCTCGAGGTCGTGGTGGACGGCGGCGGCGAGATCGGGGCCTACGAGCTGACGCTGCGGCTGCCGACCGGGGCGTTCGAGGTGGTCGGCGCGACCAACGGCGACCGCGTGCCGGGCGCCGTGGCTCTGGCGCCGCGGATCGACAAGGCCGCCGGCACGGTGCGCTTCGGCGGCTGGGCGGTGCGCGGCGCGGGCGGCGGTGGCTCGGCGGTGCTGGCGCGCCTGCGGCTCAAGCCCCTTCGGGCCGGCCCCGCGCCGGTCGATGTCGTGGCCAGCGAGGTCGTCACGGCGGCCGGCGGCGCCTATCGGGTGACGGCGACGGGCGCCGTGATCGGCCCGGAGCCGTGGGAGCCCGTGGCGCGGCTGTTCCTGCCGCTGGCGTGGCAGTCGGGGGCGCCCCGGTAGGCGGGCGACCGTCCCACCGCCAGCGGTCCCCCCCCCGGGGCGGCGGGGATAACCTCGGGAGAGCCCGGCGGCGGCAAGGGGGGCCCCCCCCCCCGCGGGCCCCCGACCGCCTGCCCCCC
>CAYQBA010000002.1:19904-53034 GCA_964415605.1 uncultured Anaerolineales bacterium
CCCCCCCGCCGGGGGTCCGCCGCCGGGGGCGGGGGGGATAACGTGGTATGCGCCGGTGGGCGATGGGGCGCGCCCCACCCGGCGGGCGCCCTTTCGCATGCCGCCCGCCACGGGCCGTCTCGCCCAGGACGGCCCCGGCGGCGGCCCCGCCCGGTGTGCTATACTCCGCCGCGTGCGCGTCAAAGAGCTGACCATCCAGGGCTTCAAGAGCTTCGCCAACAAGCACCGGTTCATCTTCCCCACCGGCATCACCGCCATCGTCGGGCCCAACGGCAGCGGCAAGTCCAACGTCGCCGACGCCATCCGCTGGGTGCTCGGCGAGCAGCGCTCGACCACCCTCCGGGCCCGCCGGGTGCAGGACATGATCTTCGCCGGCACCGAGCGGCGCGCCCGGGCCGGCCTGGCCGACGTCAGCCTGACCTTCGAGAACGCCGACGGGTGGCTCGCGGTGGACTTCCCGGAGGTCGTCGTCGGCCGGCGCGCGCTGCGCGACGGGACGGGCGGGTTCGCCGTCAACGGCGCCGCGGTTCGCATGCGCGACGTCCACGACCTGCTCGGCGGGCGCCTGGGGCACGAGAACTACACCGTCATCGGCCAGGGCCTGGTGGACAACGCCCTGGCCATGCGCCCCGAGGAACGCCGCGTCCTCATCGACGAGGCCGCGGGCCTCGGCCCGATGCAGCGCAAGCGCGATCACACCCTGCGCCAGCTCGCCGAGGTCGACGAGAACCTGACCCGCGTGCGCGACATCCTCGAGGAGCTCGAGCCGCGCCTGCGCCGGATGGCCCGGCTCGCCGGCCGCGCCGAGCGGCACCGCGAGGTGGCCGGCGAGCTCACCGCGCAGCTCACCACGTGGTACGGCCATCACCTGCACCGTGCCCTGGCCCATCAGCGCGATGCCCACGCCGCCGTGGCGACGACGCGGGCGGACGCCGACGCCGCCCGGGCGGCCGTGGCCAGCGCCGAGGCGGTGCTGCGGGACGCCGAGGCGCGACGCGATGCGTTCGACCAGGAGCTCGCCGCGCTGCGAAGCCGCCGCGAGGCCCAGACCGCCGCCGGCGCCGAGCGCCAGCGCGCCATCGCCGTGGCCCAGGCGCGCCTCGACGGGCTGACCGCGCGCCTGCACGAGCTCGAAGGCGCCGATGCGCGGGCCCAGAACGAGATCGACGACCTGCGCCGGCGCGCCGACGTCTTCGCGGCCGAGGTCTCCGCCATCGAGGCGCTGCATGCCGAACGAAGCGCCGTCGTCGACGCCACCCGCTCCGCGCTGGCGGCCGCCGAGGCCGAGCACGACCAGCAGCAACAGACCGTCCAGGCCCGGCGGGCCGAGCTGTTCGCCCTGACCTCTGAACAAGCCGGCCGCCGCCAGCGCCTGGCCACCCTGGCCGCCGCGCGTGCCGCGCGGCAGGGCGAGCGCGATCAGGCGGCCAGCGACCTGGCCGGTCTCGAAGCCCAGTGGTCACAGGCCGCGGCCGCGCAGGCCGCCGCGTCGGAGGTGGCCACCCGCGCCGAGGCCGACCTCGCCGCCGTGTCCGACGAGGTCGCAGCCGCCGAGGCCCGGCAGCTCGCCATCCAGGCCAGCCTGGGCGCGGCTCGGGATGCGCACGCCGCCGCGCGCGCCGCGGTCGAAGCCCTGCGTGCCCGGGCCGACACCCTGGAGGTGCTGTTCGCCGAGGTCGACGAGACCGGCCAGACCGTCACGCGGCTGCGGGAGTCGGGGCGCGTCGAGGTCGTCGGGACCGTCGCCGAGCTGCTCGAGGTCGATCCGGAATGGGAGCGCGCCGCCGCGGCCGCGCTGGGGCCACACGTGCAGGGCATCGTGGTCCGCGACGCCGACGCCGTCGCGGCCGGCCTGCACGTCGCGCTGCCCGAGGCCCGCGGCACGGTGACGCTCGTGCCGCTGTCGGCGCCCGCCGGCGCCGGCCCCCGCTGGACACCCGGAGCCGGCGAGGTGGCCGCCACGGCGGTCGCCGCGGCCCCGGCCGCGCCCGGCCTCGGCGCGATCCTCTTCGGCGACGTCGTGTTCACCACCGACCGCGCCGCGGCCGTGGCCGCGCTGGCGCGACATGCCGGGAGCGGCCCCACCCGCGCGGCCACGCGCGACGGCGTTCTGGTGCTTGCCAGCGGCGTGACGGTGGCCGGCACGCCAGCTCAGAGCCTGCTGGAGATCCAGCGCGAGCGGCGGCGGCTCCCCGCCGCCGTGGCGGCGGCCGCGTCCGAACAATCCGCCGCCGCCGCCGAGGTCGATCGCCTGACCGCCGAGCGGCAGCTCACCGAAGGCGTCCTCGGGGGGCTGGCCGACCGGCGGGCGGCTGCGGCGCGCGCGCGGGCTCAGGCCGCGGCCGCCCTGGAACAGGCTCGCATCCGCGCCGAACGCGCGGGGCGCGAGCAGTCGTGGGCGATGGAGACGATCGAACGTCTGGATCGGGCGCTGGCCGAGCTCGCCGCGGACGCCGCGGCGATCGCGGCGGCCGTCGAGGCCGACGCCCCCCGCGAGACGACGCTGCAGGTGGCGATCGAAGCCGCCGAGTCCGGCCTGCAGCCCGAGGTGTTGGCCGACCTGCGCGCGGGCACGGCCGCGGCGGCCGCCGCGCTGGCCGAGGCCGCCCAACAGCGCGCCGGCCGGCGGGCGATGCTGCAGGCGGCCGAGGCCGACTTCCAGGCCGCGCTGCAGCGTCAGAGCGCGGACGCCAGCCGCGCCGCCCAGATCGCCGCCCAGATCGACGACCTTGGGAGCCAAGTCGCCGCCCTCCGGCAAGCGAGCGACGCCGAAGCCGCGACCGCGTCCACCCTTGAAGCCGAGGCCGGGCCGGCCGAAGCTCAGGCGCACGCCATCCGCCTGGAGCTGCGGCACCTCGGCGCGGCGCTCGACGCCGCGCGCCACCGCGTGTCCGCCGCCGAGGCGGCCGTGGCCGAGGCCCGGATCGCCGCCACGCGGGTCGACGACCGGATCGAGCGCATGGGCGACCAGCTCCGCGCCGACGCCGAGTGGCTGCCGTTCGCCCTGCCCGACGACCTGACGCCCGCGGCCCTGGCCGAGCTGCCGCTGGCGGCGGTCGACGCGTTGCCCGAGGGCTTCGACGCGGCGCTCGACGGGCTGCGCCGGCAGATGCGCGCCATCGGCCCGATCGATCAAGAGGCGTTGGGCGCCTACGAGGAGACCGCCGACCGGTTCGCGCTCCTGGGCGACCAGATGGCCGACCTCACGGCCGCCGAACGCGACCTTCGCAAGCTGCTCGAGGACCTCGAGCACGAGATGCAGGCGCGCTTCGAGACGACCTTCCACGCCGTGGCCGAGGCGTTCGGCCAGCTCTTCCCCCAGCTCTTCGGCGGCGGCGAAGCCGAGCTGGTGCTCCGACGCGACGACGAAGCGGCGGATCAGGTCGGCCTGGACATCGTGGCCCGGCCGCCCGGCAAGCGCCGCCAGCCGCTCTCGCTGCTCTCCGGCGGCGAACGCGCCCTGACGGCCGTGGCGCTGATCTTCGCGCTGCTCGAGGTCAGCCAGACGCCGTTCGTCGTGTTCGACGAGGTCGACGCGGCGCTCGACGAGGCCAACGTGGGGCGCTTTTGCGCGGCGCTCCAGCGCCTCGCCGAGCGCTGCCAGGTGATCATCGTCACGCACAACCGCGGCACCATCCAGACCGCCGGCACGGTGTACGGCATCACCATGGGGGACGACGGCGCGAGCCAGGTGATCAGCCTGCAGGTCGAAACCGCGGTCGTCACGCAGTAACGCTTGGGGCGCGTGGCGCGTCATACCGGGCGGCATGCCCTGGAAACCCATATTCGGCCGCACCGCATTGCATGCCACCGCACTCGCTATCCGCGTTTAATTGTCTGAGTGATTCGCGCGCGTCTCTCCATCGTCGCGATCCCGTCCGGGCGACAACGCCGTGCCACCCCCGGGCGGCGCGGCATCGCGGGCCGCGGGTCGACCGAACACGGCCTTGGCGGCAGGCGGTTCGCGTCGGATCGGACCCAGGAACCCATGAAGCGATTTCCGTTTTGGATGACCCGCGCCCTGTTGGGCGCGTTGCTGGCAGGCGCAGGGCTGATCGGCCCGGGTCCGCGGCACACTGCCGGCGTCAGGGCCGATGGCCTGGCGAGCCCGCCGCCCCACCCGAGCGCCGAGGGCGGTGCGATGGCCGGACGGTCGGCTGGCGTCACGGCGCTGAGCGGCAGCAGCCTGCGCCGTGCGGCCCGGCCCGCCGCCGCTTCTTCCGCCCCCGGACGATCGTTCGACCCCGGCGTCACGGGCGGCGCGTCCGGCCCCGCCGCCGCGCGGGACGACGATCCACCCCGGGCGCCCGCCGATGCCTCCACGCGACAGCGCTTCTGGGCGTGGGACTTCCACGACGAGGCGTTCTACGAGCTCTGGGCGCGCGAAGTCCACGGCAGCGACAGGCTGCGCATTTACGTCGAGGAGGGTCAGGCGGTGCCGGGGCCGGCCCTGCTGCGCCTGGCCACCGCCTTCGAGGACGTGATCTACCCCCGCCTGCGCGATGCGTACGGCTCGGAGCCGCTGCCCGGCATCGACGGCGACACCGCCGTGACCATCCTCCTGATGGATATTCGCGACGGCCGCCATCACGGCGTGCCCGACGCGACCTATTACGCCGGCTACTTCGATCCGCTCAACGAGGCACGGCAGGCGGACCTGCCGCGCGGCAGGCAGTCCAACGAGCGCGAGATGATCTACGTCGACGTGGCGGCGCCGACCAACGTCGGCGGCGACGAGCTCCTGCAGACCGTCGCTCACGAGTTCACCCACCTGATCGTGTGGAACCACGACCCCGACGAGACCGACTGGCTCACCGAGGGGATCTGCCAGCTCGCCATCCACCTGGCCGGGCTGGGGCACCCCCGCCAGCACGTGCTGGCCTTCCTCAACCAGCCCGACGACGCGCTGACCCGCTGGACGGGCTCGGCCCGCGACTACGGCAAGGTCCACCTGTTCCTGCTGTACCTCTACGACCAGCTGGCCCGCGAGGATCCCGGCTGGCTGCGGCGCCTGGTGTCCGAACCGGCCAACGGGATGGACGGCCTGGCGCGGCTGCTGCCGCCGGAGCGATCGCCATCGCAGCTGTTCCGCGACTACGCGCTGGCGCTGTTCGTCAACACCCCCGCGCCCGGCGCCGGGCGCTACGCGTTCGCCTCGATCGACCTGGGGCAGCCCGGCGGATACCCCCGCGCCCGGCCCAACACCCATCCGGCGGACCGCGTCGACGCGGCCGCGTTCGACCTCGGCCCGTGGTCGATCCGGGCCGACGCGTTCGTGGTCAAGCGCACGCCCGTCGAGATCAGCATCACCGCGGCCGTGCCCGATGCCGTGTGCGTCGGCGCGGCCATGTCGACCAACCCGACGCCCGCCCTGGCCGGCATCGACCGCCTCGAGGCCACCTGTCTCGAAGCCCAGCCGTCCCCGGCCTGGGTCGTCGACGCGCCGGCGCGCGATCGGGCGACGGCGGTGTTCACCGTCGTCGCCAACGCGGCCGACACGCCGACGGGCGCCGAGATCACGCCGGCCTCGCTGGCGGGCCCGATGGTCGACCGCACGGCCTTCCTGCCCATCGCGATCCGGCGGTGAGCCCGCGCGGGTCGGTCGCGGAGGCCGCGGGCCGCGCCGACCCGACCCGGTGCGGCATTCGGCGACCCGGTCCTCGCCGCGCCGCCCCTGGCCGGAAAGGGGGTTGGACGCGCAAGCAGTCGCATGATATCATCGCCTCTATTATCGCCGCGCGCCCCGCGGCGCGCGTTATGTCGTCATCCCGATCCCGTGGCCGTCGCCGGCACCCGGTCGCCGCGCCCCATCCCAAGGAGAGATTGCGCCATGATCCGACCTACCGTGATGCGCTGGCGCGCCGCGCCGCTCGCGATCGCCGCGCTCGTGCTGGCGGCCTGGAGCGCCCGCGCCGCGGCCGCCCCCGCCAGCCCCCAGCAGGAGACCGACGTCTGCGCCGCGGGGTCGACGGTGCCGGCTGGCACCGTCTGGACGGCGGCGCAAAGCCCTTATCTCGTCAAGTGCTCGCTGCGGGTGGAGACCGAGAACTCGTCGCTCCAGATCGATCCCGGCGTGGTGGTCAAGTTCGACCGGAACGGGCAGCTGCGGGTGCGCGGCCCGTTCAAGGTCGCCGGCGCCAGCGCGGCGGACGTCGAGTTCACGTCGAGCCAGGCGTCGCCGCAGCCCGGCGACTGGGCGGGGATCACGCTCGAGGCCGGCGCCGCCGTCGAGATGGTCGGCGCGACCGTGCGCTACGGCCAGACCGCCATCACCGTTCAGAGCGCCGGCGCCGTGCTGCGCCACGTGCTCGTCGAGAAGGCATCCCGCTCGGCCATCTACGTCAACGGGGCCGACAACGTCACGCTCGACCAGACCGTGGTGCGCGACAACGCCGAGTACGGCATGGACCTGGCCGACCGCTCCGACGCGATGATCACGCTGACGCTGACCGGCAACACGTTCGAGCGTAACGGCGAGGGCGCCGTCTCGGCCGAGCCGAACATCCAGCTCAACATCAGCGGCAGCATCGCCAGCGGCAACGGCCTCAACGGCATCGTCCTGGAGGGCGGCCGCGCGACCGGCCCGGTCACGTGGAAGGGCGAGGACCTGCCCTACCTCGTCACGAGCTCGTACACCGCCTACACCGACCTCACCCTCGAACCCGGCACGGTGGTCAAGTTCGGCGTCCCGAGCGGCGCCGGCAGCCCGGGCATGTCCAGCCAGACCGGCAAGCTGTTCGTCAACGGCACGGCCGAGAAGCCGGTGTACTTCACCGCCCTGGTCGACGACACGGCCTGCACGTCGGCCACGGTGAGCTGCGACGCCAACAACGACGGCAGCGCCACGCTGCCGCAAGAAGGCGGGCTGTGGCAGCGGCTGGAGTACCGCAACACCAGCGGCGGCGGCAACGTCACGCATGCCGAGTTCCGCTACGGCAGCGACGGCATGCTGCGCGTCGGCGCCGCGGGCGTCACGGTGGCGGACTCGAAGTTCGTCAAGTCGGCGGGGCACGGCCTGAACGTCCAGAGCGCCACGACGCAGATCGAGCGCAGCACGTTCGCCGACAACCGCGGCAACGGCATCGAGGCCGCGGTGTCGTCTTCGTCGTCCGCGCCCATGGCGGTGACGATCACCAACTGCACCTTCGAGCGCAATGCCGCGGCGGTCGGCATCCAGCCCAACGTGGCGCTGATCTCGAGCGGCAACCAGACCCCCAATAACACCAACCGCGTCAACGGCTACCAGGTCAACGGCGGGTCGATCACCGTCCCGCGCACGTGGCGCGCGGGCGACCTGCCGTTCGTGGTGGCCGATCGCGCCACGGTGGACCTGAGCCAGTCGACCGACACCCTCGGCCCGTCGCTGACGATCGAGCCGGGCGCGGTCGTGAAGATGGGCCAGGACGCCAAGATCGTGGTGAGCCGCGGCGGCCTGAGCGTCGGCCACCCGGACGCCACGGCCAAGGTGCTCATCACCTCGGTCAAGGACAACGCGTGCGACGCCGACGGATCGGTGCCGCCCGATTGCGACACCGTGCAGGGCGGCGGGCAGCCCAACCCCGGCGACTGGTACGGCATCGAGGTGCAGCGCACCAGCGACGGCGTGTCGCTGAACCACGTCCGGATCCTGTACGGCGGTTCGGACTTCGGGGCCGGCCTCAAGCTGCTCAACGGCGACAGCGTGCTGGCCGGCTCGGAGCAGCTCAACGACGTCGAGATCGGCCAGAGCAGCGGCTACGGCCTGCACATCCAGCAGGTGACGACCAAGCTGCTGGGGGGCCATATCGTCGACAACAAGCGGTCGGGCGTGTTCGTCGAGGGCGTGACGACGCCGGTGACGCTGTTCATGGAGGACACCATCATCGAGGAGAACGGCGGGGCGGCCATCGACATGGACGCCAACGTCGTGATCGACCTCGACGACCCCGACAGCGCCGCGCCCCCGCTGCCCAACACCATCCGGGACAACGGCCTCAACGCCGTGGCCGTCAACGGCGCCATGCGCAATGCGCGGGTGTGGCTGCCGCTGAACGGGATCCCCTATGTCGTGACGGACGACGTCGACGTCGCGAGCCCGACGACGTTCGAGATCCGGCCCGGGGTGGTCGTGAAGTTCGAGGACGCCCGGATCACGACCTCGCGCGGCACGCTGGTGGCCGAAGGCACGCCCGACAACCCGATCGTCTTCACGTCGGTGCTCGACGACTCGGTGGGCCTGCCGGCCCTCACCACCGACGGCGCACCGGCGCCCGGAGACTGGGAGGGCCTGGTCTTCACGTCCACCGGCGGCGGCGGTCGGTTGAAGCACGTGCAGATCCGCTACACGGGCGGGGCGAACACCCCCGCCGTGACGGTCGGCAAGCGCGGCATTCCGATCGACCACGTCCGCATCAGCGACGGGAGCAACGCCGGCGTCCTCATCGACATCCCGGCCAGCGACCTGTCGGTGTCGCCGGTCAGCATCAATGACAGCGAGATCAAGAACATGTTCGGCGACGCCATCCGGATCACGGCGCAGGCGTCGTCGCGGGTGGACCCGACCATCGAGCGCACCCGCATCGAGCGCTGCCAGGCGGTGATCCGCATGGACGCCAACGTACAGCTGACGCTGCGCGACAACACCGTGGGCGAGAACGTCCTCAATGGCGTCGCCGTGTCCGGCACGGTCAACGAGCTGCGCCGGTGGAGCAAGTCCAACCTGGCCTACGTGCTGGCGCCGAGCGTCCAGATCGGGGCCGGCGCGCGGCTGCTCATCGAGGCCGGCACGGTGATCAAGGCCGATGCCGACGGCTTCCTCAAGCCGGCGCGCAACGGCACGCTGGAGATCGCCGGCGACATCGCCTCGGACCCGGTGATCCTGACGTCGCTGCGCGACGACCTCACGGCCTGCGCGAGCGGCAACCGCACCGACCCGCTGTGCGACACCAACGGCGACCAGGACCTCAGCGAGCCGCGCTTCGGCGACTGGCGCGGGATCGACGTGCTGGCGGACGCCACGTCCGCGCGGATCAGCGGCGCCAGGCTCATGTTCGCCGGCAGCACCGACGCCGCCCTCATCATCCGCGGCGCCGACGTGACGGTCGAGCACTCCGAGATCAGCGAGTCGGCGACCAACGCCATCTCGGTCAGCCCGGGCCTGGCGGGCGGCCTCCAGCCGCCGATGGTCGTCATCCGCGACAACACCCTGGTGCGCAACACCGAGGGCGCCGGCATCGAGATGACGAACAACGCCAACGTGACCATCGAGGGCAACCGCTTCATCGACAACCAGCGCTCGGTCATCAACGCCTCGAGCGGCAACATCATCACCCGCAACAACGTGGCGGTGGGCAACGTCCGCGACGCGATGGACGTCCAGGCCGACATCAAGAGCAACCAGCGCTGGCAGAGCGACCTCGTGCGCGAGCTGTCGCGCAACATCGCGGTGGACAAGAGCGCGGCGCTCGACGTCGACCCCGGCACGGTCATCCAGTTCGCCGAGCGCACACAGCTGCGGGTGGCCAACATCCTGCGCGCCGAGGGCGCCGTCTTCACCTCGGTGCACACCGACCCCACCCTGAGCCAGCGCTGGAACAACGTGGAGTTCCAGGCCAGCTCAAGCGGCTACATCAAGAACAGCCTGCTGTTCTTCGGCAGCACGGGCTCGTCGACGGGCGTGGTCAGCGTGCTGTCGGTCAACCAGCCGGTCGAGATCCTCTACAACCTGCTGCTGCGCCTGGGCAACGTGGGCTTCGTCGTCAACGGCAACACGAGCCCGCGCACGCGGATCGAGGGCAACCTGATCCGCGAGATCTACGACACGCGGGCGCCGGCGATCTCGGTCCTCAACGGCGCGCGGCCGACCATCACCCGCAACCGCCTGGACTCGATGGGCGTCGGCATCCAGGTGTCGAACCAGACCGCGCCGGTGGTGACGCACAACAGCTTCACCGGCATCTCGCGCTTCGGCATCGAGAACGCGGGGCAGCTGTGCATCGAGGAGGCCGGCAACAACTGGTGGGGCGGCGACGCCGGGCCCAAGGACGGGCGCGACCTCGGCGCCACCGAGCGCTGCCGCGGCATGACCTACAACGACGGCAACGGCGTCCCGGTCACCGACAACGTCCGCTACGCCCCGCACCTCACGGCGCCGCCGCCGATCGCGCCGCTGGTGGAGGCGCCGTCGTGCGGCGTCACCAACCGCGACGACATCGTGGTCAAGGGGACGGCCGGGGCCGGGTCCAAGGTCCAGATCCTCGACGGCGACCAGGTGATCGGCGACAGCCTCGCGGGCGTCGACGGCCGGTTCGAGGCCAACGTCCGGCTGGCCGCCGGCACGCACAAGCTGAGCTTCCAGTCGGTCAGCACGATCAAGAACTCGACCGGGGCCGACGTCGAGGTTGCCAGCGCCCGCACGGGCTTCCGCGTCGTCACGGTGGACCCGCTGTCGGCGGTGGACCCGGCCGGCATCCGCTTCGAGTACGGCCCGGCGGGCAGCGCGCGGCTGCAGCCGGTGCGCGACATCGCCGGCTGCAGCACGGGCTGCGGCGGGCCGTCGAGCGGGCGCGTGACGCTGCCGGCGAACACCGAGGTGCGGGTGCGCATCAACGGCGCCATCGACGGGGCCCCGTCGAAGGTGCTGTTCGTGCAGCCGGGCCTGGAGGTGGCGTTCGTCAACGAGGGCGGCTTCTGGCGGACGCCACCGTTCGAGCCGCAGCAGGGCAGCTTCACGCTGAAGGTGGACGGCTCCAAGGCCACCGACTGCGTCGGCTACATCTACCTCGGCCTGACGGGGCTGGTGTTCGGCGACGTCGGGGCGAGCGGCGAGGCTGTGTTCAAGTACGACTTCGAGGACGGCCGCGAGGGCCTGTGGACGGGCGAGGGCGACTGGAAGCTGGCGCGCGGCGGCTACCGCAGCGAGTGGGCGTGGGGCAACCCGGGCGACAAGCCGACGTACCGCAACGGCGCCAACCAGTCGTTGACGCTCGGCAAGGCCTTCAACCTGCAGGGCGTCGCCTCGCCGCAGCTGACGTTCTGGCACAAGTACCGCTTCGCCGCCGGCGATCGCGGCGTGGTCGAGGTCCGCACGTCGGACACCGGCGGGTGGCAGGCGCCGCTCATCACGTTCGACACCGGCGCGTCGGGCGACTGGCGGTTCGTGACGATCCCGCTCGACAAGTACGCGCGCGAGCGGCGGGTGGAGTTCCGCTTCCGGATGTTCACCGACGCCAACCCGAACACGATCGACGAGGGCTGGCTGATCGACGACGTCTCGGTGTCGCCGGGCGGCCGCGGCAACGAGCGCTACGACAGCGGCGAGCCGCTGGTGGCGGGCGCGCGCGTGACGCTGCGGCAGCGCAACCCCGACACGGGGCTGTGGACCGACTGGGACGGCACGGCGACGGGCCAGGCGAACCCGCAGATCACCGGCCCGGACGGCAGCTACGGCTTCTTCAGCCTGCCGCCGGCGGAGTACCGCATCGTGGTGTGGCACGAGGTGTACGGCGTCAAGACGCTCGACCCGCTGCCGGTGTGGGACGGGACGTTCCAGCTCAACGTGCCGGTCAGCGCCGGCGAGCCGATCTACCTGCCGATCACGCGCAAGAGCCAGTAGGCGGCGGCCGGCTACGGTCGCGCCGCGGGGCGGGCGGGGGATTCCCCGCCCGCCCCGCGTGTCTTTGTCGAGGGCGTTCGGCGGCGGATGCCGCCGGGCCCGTCACGCCACGGCGAGCGGCGTGTCCACCGCGGGTGCCGCATCGATGGGCCTGTGCGTCCCGGCGCGGCGCTCGAGCACGACCCGGATGCCGTGCCGCGGCCGCAGCGTGATGAGCGGATCGGGCACCACCGGGTGGCCCGGCACGAGGCGCATGCGCCAGCCCTGGGCCAGCGTGGCCAGGACGAGCAGCCCCTCAGCCCACGCGAATGCCTCGCCGACGCAGCGCCGCGGGCCGCCGCCGAACGGGAAGTAGGCGTACTTGGGCCGGGCCGGCACGTCGGCGGCCCAGCGGTCCGGGTCGAAGCGGAAGGGGTCGGGGTACCACCGCGGGTCGTGGTGGACCACCCACTGGCTGACCAGGACGACGGCGCCGCGCGGGATGCCGTAGCCGCCGATGCTGCAGTCGCGCGCGGCCCGCCGCCCGAGAAGCCACGCCGGCGGGTACAGGCGCATGGCTTCGCTGAAGACCATCCGCGTGTAGGGCAAGGCCGGGAGATCGTCGAGCGTGGGCGGGCGGCCCCCCAGCACGCGGTCGAGCTCGGCCGCGAGCCGCAGGTCGACCTCCGGGTGCTCGGCCAGGAGGAACCACGTCCACGCCAGCGCGTTGGCGGTGGTCTCGTGGCCAGCCAGGAAGAGCGTCATGACCTCGTCGCGGAGCTGCTGGTCGGACATGCCTCGCCCGTCGCCTTCGTCGTCGACGGCGGCCAGGAGCATCGACAGGAGGTCGCCGTGGTCGCGCCCCTCGGCCCGCCGGGCGGCGATCATCCCGTAGATCGTCTGGTCGAGCGTGGCCCGCGCGGCTTCGAGTCCCGCGGCCGAGGGCCACAGGCCGCGCTCGACCACCCACTCCGGCAGGAACAGCGCGAGCGACCCGAACGACCCCACTGTCTGGCGCATGGCGGTGTCGAGATCGGCGCTGTCGGCGGTCACGGCGTGGCCGAACAACGTCTTGGCCACGATGGCGCGCGTCAGGTGCATCATCTCGGTGGCGGCGTCGACCACCTGGCCGGGCCGCCATCCGTCACCGTGGGCGCGCGCGAGGTCGACCATGATGGCGCCGTAGGCCGCCATGCGACGCTTGTGGAAGGCGGGCAGCACCAGCCGCCGCTGGCGCTGGTGGAGCTCGCCCTCGCTGGTCAGGAGGCCCTGGCCGAGCAGCCGCTTGGCGCGCTCGAGCGCCCGGCCCTTGGTGAAGCTGGCCGCCTGCGTCTCGAGCACATCCTGGATCAGGCCGGGGTCGCTGACGAGGTAGACCGGTTGGCGCGCCAAGGTGAAGCCGACCATGTCGCCGTGGGTGCGCGCGGTCTGGAGCAGGAAGCCGAGGCGGTCGCGGCGGAAGCGGAGCAGGGTGCCGCCCGGCAAGCGGCTCCGCGGGCCGGGCGGCTCGATGGCAGTGGGCATGACGGCCCTCCGTTCAACGCTCGATGCGGTGATGGCCTGCCTGCCGCTGCCGCCACACGGGCCGGCGGTGGGGGCGGCCAGCCATCCGAGACGGATGCTCGGATCGTGATTATAGGCACCCCGACCGTCGGCCAACCGGCGTCGGCCCGGTGGGCGGCGGGCGGCCGCGGGGTGCTCCGGGGGCGAGCGCGCTAACCTGCCGGCGGCGCTTCGACGATCTTCGTCACGCGATCGCCCACCCGGATCGCGCCGGGGGTGACGACGCGGGCGTAGATGCCCCGCAGGTTGAGCGCGCGCCCGACCTCCGAGTTGACGAACTTCATCGCGTCGGCGCCGTAGCGGTCCACGAACTTGTGGCAGCCGGTGTGCGGCTGCGTGGTCACCTCGATGACGGCCTCCCCGACGGCGAGGCGCGTCCCGGCGGGCAGGTTCTCGCCGCTGAGGTCGAGGTCGACGAACAGCTGGTCGCCGGCCAGCGGCCAGCGCTCCGGCGTGCGGGCGATGAGGTCGATGGCCCGCGCGTTCATCAGCGTCAGCTGCATGTCGGGGTGGGCCGTGCCATCGGGCATGCGCCGGCTGCCGCGCGCGCGCCAGTTGTCGCCGGCGAGCCCGTCCTCGACCGACAGGGTCGCGCGGTCCACCGCTTCCCGCGCGTCGGTTGCGGGACGCCGGACGATGCACGCCAGTCGACCGCCGTCGCGCGGGGAGCGACGGATCTCGTCGAGGCCGGCGTGCAGGGCTTCCATCGGCAGGTGCAGGTCCATCGTCAGGGTCGTGCTCATCACAGGTTCCTCGGTTGCGGATGGGGGTCAGGACAATCGCGGCGGTGGCCGTTTCCCGCCGGGGCGCCGGCGTCGCCACCGGAAGGGCTCGCCCGCGCGACCCAATCGTAGCACGCTCGCGCGGCCCGGCGGCCGTGCTAGAATCACGATCCGTGTGAAAGGATCGTCCGTGACCGTCAACTGGATCCCCGCCGACAGCCGCACCATCGCGTTCGAGCATGCGCTCGTCGACGTGATGAACATCCACGACGTCACCGTCCGGGGCGGCGAGGTCGTGATCTTCCGCGGGCAGTTCCTGCGCAGCCCGGAGCTGGTGTACGACCACATCGTCGGGGCGTTCAAGGCGCACAAGGCGATGCCGCTCCTGCGGCAGGAGGGCGGCCGCGACATCGTGGTGGCCTACCCGGCGCCGGCGGTGGGCCGGCGGTCGCGCACCCGGGTGCACGTGGCGCTGTTTGTCCTGACGCTCCTCAGCACGCTGATGGCCGGCACGCTGCAGGCCGCACCGCCCGCGGCGCTGGAAGCGGCGACGGACCTGGCGGGGCTCGGGCGGCTCCTGGCGGCGCACTGGACGGCGGGCCTGCCGTTCACGGTGGCGCTCCTGGGCATCCTCGGCGTGCACGAGTTCGGCCACTACTTCGTGGCGCGGCACTACCGGCTGGATGTCAGCCTGCCGTACTTCATCCCGTTCCCGCTGAACCCGCTCACGGGCACGCTCGGCGCGGTGATCCGGATCCAGTCGCCGTTCGAGTCGCGCAAGGCGCTGTTCGACGTCGGCATCGCGGGCCCGTTGGCCGGCCTGGCGATCGCGGTGCCGGTGGTGGCGCTGGGGTTGCTGCAGGCGGATCTCGTGCCGCTGACGGCCGGCGCGCAGGTGATCAACGAGCCGCTCTTGTTCCGCTGGATGGCGCTTTTCTTCGCGCCGGCCCGCGCCCCGGGCTTCGACCTCGAGATGAACCCGCTCCTCATGGCCGGCTGGTGGGGCTTCTTCATCACCGCGCTCAACCTGACGCCGATCTCGCAGCTCGACGGCGGGCACGTGCTCTACGGGCTGTTCGGCCCGGCCCACCGCGTCATCGCCCGCGCGATGTTCGCGGTGGCGGCGGCCGTGACGCTCCTGGTCAACCCCAGCTACCTCGTGATGCTGATCCTGGTCTACCTGATGGGCATCGAGCACCCGCCGGCGCTCAACGACCTGACGCCGATCGGGACGCCGCGCAAGCTCCTGGGGTGCTTCGCGCTGGTGCTCTTCGGCCTGCTCTTCACGCCCAACCCCTTCCCGTAGCCGCCCGGCGCCCCGCCCCGTCGTGACCTCGCTCCGTGCCGCCAGCGCCGACGTCGGCCTGGCCGTGGCGTTCACCGTGCTGGCGGCGATGGTCCGCTGGCCGCTCTTGCACCTCGTCCCGCGCTACACCGACGAGACCGGCGAGGTGGCCACGGCGATCGCGATCGCCTTCGAGGGCGCCCGGCCGCTGGTGCACAACGACGCCTATCGCGGCCCGTTCTGGGCGTACCTCCTGGCGGGCGTGCTCACGATCACCGGGCCGGACCCGGACGTCCCGCGCTGGTTCGCGTTGGGGCTGGGTTCGCTGGCGGTCGGGGCGACGTACCTGCTCGGCCGGGCCGTCGCCGGCCGGCTCGCCGGGGGCGTGGCCGCGCTCCTGATGGCCACGGCGTTCGGGCCGGTCGCCCTCGGCGGCCACGTGCCGTGGAGCAACAACAGCACGCCGCTGTGGGTGGCGCTGGCGGCGCTGGCGCTCGTGCTGGGGGCCGGGCGGCGGAGCGATGCCCGTGCCGGCCGCCGCGCCGACGCGTGGCTGGTGCTCGCCGGCCTGCTCTGGGGCCTGGCGCTCCAGACGCACCCCTCGGTGCTGGCGCTCCTGCCGGGCGCGGCGCTGTGGTTCGTCGCGGCGCCGGACCGCCGGGCGCGGCTGCGGACGCCGGGACCGTGGTGCGCCGCCGCGGTGTTCGTGGCCGCGCTCGCGCCGATCATCGCGCACAACGTCCAGGCGGGCGCCGCGCGCTACGTCGAGGACGCGTTCAACCCGTCGCAGCCGGTGACGGCGGACCACAGCCCGGCGGCCCTGGCGGCCAACCTCGTGGGGCTCGCCGGGCAGGTCGGCCGGTCGGCCGGGGCCGGCGCGCCGCGCGAGCCGGGCGATCCGACGCCCAACGCGATGGTCGCGCTCACCGACGCGCTGCGGCCGGCGGCGACGGCGGCCTACGCGCTCTTGCTCTTCGGCGCGCTGGCGTGGGCGGCGTGGCGGGGTCCGCGCCTGTTGGCCGCCCTGGCGGCGTCGGCGGTCGCGATCCTGCCGTGGATCACCGACGGCTTCCAAGGCTTCCACGACATGCGGTACGTCGTCATCGTGCTGCCGCTAGCGTACGTCGCGCTGGGCGCCTGGCTCGCCCAGACGCCCACGGGCCCGCGCGGGCGCCGCTGGCGGACCGCGATGGTCGCCCTGGCGGCGCTGTACGCGCTGGGGGCGACCGCGGCTTTCTACGGCCGCGAGGTGGCCGCGGGCCGGACCAACGCCGGGATCCGGGCCGCGACGGCGTGGCTGGCGGCGCACGCGGCGGGCCCCGGCGACCACGTGCTGCTCGACAAGGCGATGCGCGACCTGAAGCTCGGCGGCGGGGGCAACGTGACGCGCGCGCTCGAGCAGCGGCTCGGCCTGTTGGGGGTCGAGCCGACGGTGGCGGACATCGACGAGATCCGCTGGTTCCTCGCCCACGACGGCGGCTCGACGCTCTGGATCGTCGCGGCGGACGGCACGGTCGGGCAGCTGCGCACCGAGGCGGGCGGCGCGGCCCTCGCAGACGTGCCGCGCGCCGGCGAGGATCCGCCCCACGGGGGCTGGCGCGTGGTGCGCCGCACGGGGCGGCCATGACGGGGGCCGGAGGGGCGGGCGGGGCCGGAAGATCCGAAGGCGTCGGAGGATCGGGTGGCGCCGGACAAGCTGGAGGCGCCGGTGTGTCGGCGGTCGGCCATGCGGCGCGCGCGCGGATCTCGGCCGCCGTGGTGCCGCTGGCCGCGCTGGCCCTGACCTTGGCGGTGGCGACGGCGCTGCGCGCGCCGAACCTGCAGCTCGTTCCCCACGTCACCGACGAGTCAGCGGAGGTGCTCTTCGCGCGGGCGATCGCCTTCGACGGGGCGCGGCCGCTCACGCACACCGACGCCTACGACGGGCCGTGGTGGCCGTACCTCCTGGCGGTCGTGTTCCGGGTCGCCGGCTCGTCGGTGGCGCTGCCCCGGCTCTTCACGTTCGCGCTGGGCCTGGCGGCCGTGGCGGCGACGTTCGGGCTGGGCGCGGCGCTGGCGCGGCCGGGCCGGCGGGCGGCGGCGGCGAGTGTGGCGGGGCTGCTCATGGCGACGCACTTCACGCACGCGGTGGTCAACAGCCGCGTGGCGTGGTCGAACGCCTCGACGCCGCTGTGGACAACGCTGGCGATGCTGGCGCTGCTGGCGGCGGTCCGGCGGCGGAGCTCGGCGGGGTTCGCGCTGGCGGGGGCCCTGGCGGGACTGGCGCTGCACACCCACCCGTCGGTCAGCGTCCTGCTCGCCGGGTTGGCGCTGTGGCTGGCGGTCGAGCCCGCGGGGCGCGCCTGCTTCCGGACGACCGGGCCGTGGGTGGGCCTGGGGGCCGCCCTGGCGGCGTACAGCCCGGTGATCGTGTTCAACGTGCGCGAGGGCTTCCGCTCGCTGGCGGAGGCTCAGGCTTCGACGAACGCGGCGGGGGCCGCGACGGCGGGCGGCTGGATCGGGGGCGTGGTGGCGGCGCTGGCGCAGCTCGGCCGCTCGATGGTCGGCGGGTTCACGCTGGACGGCCCCGGGGGGGGGCCGGGGTGGGCGATCGCGGGCGGGCTGGCGCTGGCCGTGGCGGGGACGGCGGCCGTGGCGCTGGCGCGCGATCGCACGGCGCCGGCGGGGCGCGCGCTGCCGGCGGTGGCGGTGGCGGTCGCCGTGGCGGCGCTCCCGCTCTTCAACCGCAACTGGACCGGCGTGCTCGAGGCGCGCTACCTGGGCTTCACGTGGCCGCTGGTGTACGCGGCCATCGGCGCGATCGCGGCGCGCGCGTGGGCGGAGGCGGGAGCGGCGGCGGAGGGATTGGGGCGGGCGTCGGGGATGGCGGGCCCGGCGGTGGAGGGAGCGGGGCGGGTGTCGGGGATGGCGGGTCCGGCGGCGGCGAGCCTGGCGGTCGACGGGGCGGGGCGGGTGTCGGCGGCGCGGGGGGCGGCGCGACGACGTCCGACCGCGCGGCGGGCCGCGATCGCCACGGTCGTCGCCGGCCTGGCGGTCATGCCGGCCTATCGCGTCGCGCGCTTCGACGCGGCGGCGCTCGCGGCGCAGCGCGACAACCGCCGGCTGCTGGCGATGACGGCGTACGCGGCGCGCGCGGCGGCGGGCGGCGCCACGGTGTGGGTGGACGTGGCCCTCAAGCCGGTGCGCTGGCCGGCCGGCGGGCACCCGCGGCGGGCGGTGGAGTACCTGCTGACGCTGGCTGGAGTCCCGTTCACGCAGGCGCCGGAAGCCAAGATCAACCACTTCCTCGCGGCCGGCGAGGGTTCGCTCGTGCTCTTCCTGGCCGGCCCGACGGCGGCGTCGCTGGGCGGTCGGCACGCCCTGACGGCGATCGACGCGACGCCGCGGCCGGGCGAGGAGGCGTGGGGGCTGTATGTGGGGGGCGGGGCGTCGGGGGGCGCGGCGCCGACGCGGTAGTCTCGGTGTCCACCCAACCAAGACAGCTCCGTTCCGGTGATGTCGACGGGAGTTCCGGGGCATGTCGATCGCTCAACTCCGCTCGATGCCGATAGCCGATCCCGGGCCGACACTCAGAATCCGTCGATCGGCTCCGGAATCCGCCATCGCATGGCTCCGGAATCGGCAGAAGTCACCGCTGCATCACGCATGCGCCAGCGGGTTGTCCGCGGCCAACCCCTCCGCGGTCGCCGCCGCCACCAAGTCCGCGTCAGCCGAGACAAAGATCAGACCGGCCTGCCCCTGTGCAACGACTGCGCTGTTGGCAATCAACGCCGAGCTGGACTGGATGGCGTCGTAGCCACGCAACCTGTGGTTCTGTGTCAGCGTCACCGCGCGATCCAACACCGCCGCAGTGATCGCGACGAGCTGGTACTCGGCTCCGCAATGGTGAAGGAGGAGCGCCACCGCGGCGTTCCGCTGCCGCTGGCTGATGCCTTGTGCGGCACGATGCTTGGCCGCCACAGCCGCAGCCACTTCGACCCGTGAGACCTCGGACACCAGAATGGCATGGCCCGTCGTCGGGTCCATGAGCTGTCTGGTCCACTCCGAGCCAACCTCGTGGACGTAGCGCTTCACCAAAGCGCTAGAGTCCAAGAAGTAGCAGGTCATACCTTCGGGCCACGCATCTCGATGATCAGGTCGCTCAGATCAGGCTTGCCCGCGCCATCGAGGGCCGCGCTAACCTCATCCAGCGACATGTCGGCCGCAGCCCCCCGCTGCTGTTCGGATTGCGTGAGCTCAGCAAGCAAGCCTGCGTCCCGCAGGATATCCCAGATCGCCTCTCGCTCGGTGCGACGCTCAGGACGCGGCTGTGACATCTGCTCGACGAGTAACTCGCTGGCGACAGTCTCGATAGGCTTCCCGGCTCCCGCCGCCCGCTGCTTCAGCCGAGCGAACACATCTGTGGGTAAGTCGAGAGTCAACGTGGTCATGGTTCCTGCTTTCGACTGCTTTCCGCTTGTACGGCTCTAGCTGATTCTGGCTCCCTTGCAAAGCGGTACATCGGTCTTCCGGACGCATTCGTAACGATACTACCCGCCGCAGTGACCGTCAATAGGGCAATCGCCGTGCCGGCGTCATCGCCGATGCGCCCGCGACGGGCCGGGCGGATCGGCCGGACACCCGCAAGGTAATCGTCCTGCTGGCAACGCGCGGTCAGCTGGGCCTGTCGGTGATGGACTCGCTGGTCATGCGCGCGCTGGGCACACGGATCATCGCGCTACAGGGCCTGCCGGACGATGACCTCGACCCTACCTTCGCCAGAGGCTGCGTTCGCGGCCTCCGCCACGAAGTTGACCGCGAGATCGAGGACGGCCACAACGTCCGCCCCCAGACGAGTCGACACCGTTGTGGCGCGTGTTCGACGTGCCGTTCGGATCGATGCACTGTGCTGTCATGCATGCCATCCGTGATTGTCTGGCGACGCGGGGTGCGCTGAAGCGGCCATGGCGAAGGTCGATCTAGATGCTGACGACGGGCGCCAGGTCGTGGTGTTGATCGCGCGATTTGGCGATGGTGGAACCGAGCCCAAGCGTCGCCACCTGTTGGACGAGGCGGGCCTATCACGTTTTGCCTCGACACTGATGCCTTGCGCGACAGCTGAGGACTTCAGCCCCGAGCTGGTGCGCGCCCTGGATTCGCTCCCGGCGCGCCCGCCCCGGGAATTACGGCCGCGAGCGGCGGGACCCTGTCTGGCGGATGGTGTGTGGACGAGATCGCTGTCCAGCGGTTATCGACGAGCGCTCCGGCATTCGAGTCCCGTCGATCGGCCATCATCGCCCGCGGGTCTGCTTGATCCAGCCGCCGAGGAGCCGGCCAACCTCCGCCACCATCTTGGTGACGTGGCGATGTTGCCCATCCGTGATGAGTTGCCACTCTCCCGCCAGGCGGATGTACAGCCGCACCTTGTCGAGGTGCGCGTCGGCCGATTCCAAGCAGCTCAACCGGGCTTGGCCCGACCGGGCATTTGCGTCATACAGTGCCTCCTGGAAGTCAAGCGCTGCATTCAACAGGCGCTGGGTGACAAAGAAGCGGTGCTCACGCGGGAACTTCAGGGCAACTGGCAGCAGCCAACGCGTCAAGTCGAAGGTCCGGGTCAAGATGATCATCTCATCCTTGGGGAAATCCGTACTCATGGATCGCTCTCTGTGGGATCGCGTGGTCGACTGGTCGAACCTGCTGCTGGCTTGCAGACGTGCTTCACGGGGCAAGCGTGGCCGCACCGCGGCCGCGACGTTCGAGCACCGCATCGGCGATCGGCTTTCCGCGCTCGAGAGCGATCTGCAATCCGGGCGCTATCGACCCAGCGCCTACACGCACTTCTACATCCACGAGCCGAAGCGGCGGAAGATCAGTGCCGCGCCGTTCCGCGATCGCGTCGTACACCATGCGCTGTGCAACGTCGTCGAGCCGATGTTCGAGGCCCGCTTCCACCCCGACAGCTATGCGAACCGCATCGGCAAGGGCACGCATCGCGCCATCGATCGCCTGCAGGCCCTCGCACAGGCGAACCGATACGTCCTCCGTGCCGACATCGTACGGCACTTCCCGTCGCTGGACCATGCCGTGCTGCGGGCCGAGCTAACCACGGTCATTCGGGACGACCGCGTCTTGGGACTCGTCGACCTGGTCCTGGCCAGTGGCGCAGGCATTCTGGCGGACGAGTACGAGATGGTATACTTCGCCGGCGACGACCTCTTCGCCCGCGATCGGCCCCGTGGCCTGCCCATCGGCAACCTGACGTCCCAGTTCTGGTCGAACTGCTACATGAACCCGTTCGACTGGTTCGTGGCCCGGGAGCTGCGCTGCCGCGCCTACCTCCGTTACGTCGACGACTTCGCCCTCTTCTCCGACGACAAGCGCGAGCTGAGGGCCTGGCAACACGCCATCGCGGAGCGGCTTGCACGCCTGCGGCTGACGATGCACGATCCACCGACCATCATGCCCGTCACGGAAGGCATCCCCTGGCTCGGGTTCATTGTCCATCCCGACCACCGTCGCGTCAAACGCCGCAACGTCGTCAACTTTCGCCGGCGCATCGCCGCGCGGCTCGACGCGTACGTCGCCGGCGAAATCACCTTCGCGGAGTTCGATGCCAGCGTCAAGGGCTGGGTCAACCACGTACGCCATGCCGACACGTGGGGGCTGCGCAAGCACGTGTTCCGCACGGCGTTCGGGCCACCAGGGCGGTTCCCACGGCGCAGAACACCGGCTCCCTAGACGACCACGGCCCGCGGCCACATCCATCACCGGCAAAGGCAATACTCTGCCATCCCCAACCCTGACCGCCACTCCGAACAAATCGGTTTAGCGGCCCCGAATGGCTCTCGAAGCCATCGGAGATCGCGAACGTCGCATCGCCTTGCCAGAGAAACAGAGACCAGAGCTGACAGAGTCCAGAGCTACGAAATGGGGGCAGCTCGCACAACCCGAAACCCAACGCTGCCATCGCGGTCGTCGGGGTCGAGCCTGTTGCGATCGGCGGCACGCGCGCTGCGATAGCCGTTGCCCCACGACCCCCCGCGCACCACCCGAGAAGCCGGGCTTGACATGTTCTTGTCGCTCTTGCTGGCGTACTCCGTGACGCACCACTCCCACACGTTCCCGCTCATGTCGAGCGCCCCCACCGGCGACGCCCCGTGCGGATACAGCCCGACGCCGGTCGTGTGCTTCAGCGCCGCCGTCGCATCATCCGAGAACACCTTGCGATAGCCATCCCAATCGCCCTTATCGGCCAGCGCCGCCAACCGCCTACCCGCCTCCCCATCCACGACATTCGCCGAACCATCGATGTACGCGCCACCCCACGGGTACTCCCGCCCATCCACCCCCCGCGCCGACTTCTCCCACTCCGCCTCCGTCGGCAACCGGATCTCACGGTCCGTCGCCAGCTCTCCCGCCGCCCGCAGCCGTGCCGTAAGCCAGCGGCAGAACGCCACCGCGTCGTACCACGACACACACTCGGCGGGCCGGTTGGCGATCTTCCACTGCTGATCACCATGCGCCTTCTGTCGCTCCGCGAGCTTCACCGGCGCGCGCCACCAACGGTCGTCGCGATAGCCGTCCGGTGCGTCGAGAAACGCCTTGTACTGCGCGTAGGTGACGGCGTACCGGCCGATGTCATATGCCGGCAGCTCGACCTTCCGAATCGGCTTCTCGTCGTCGTACGCCTCCCCGCCCATCGTGAACGCCCCCGCCGGCACCGGGCACCACGCGATGTCCGGCAGCCCGTCCGGCCGCAAGCCCACCCCCGGTCGCGGGTCCCCGATCGCCGCCAGCTTGTCGCCCGCGTCCGATCGCTCTGCCGCTGGCCGCTTCACATCCAGCATCACGTCCAGCAGCGCCTGCTGCTCCGGCGTCAACTTGGGACCATCACTCGGAAAATCCACCGTGGCGTCCGCGGCTTGCTCCACATCCCCCAGCTTCGCCGCCAGCCCGTGCGGATCCTCGCCGAAGTCGGGGTAGTCCTCCCGAAGCTGCACCCACGCCACACGCGCCGCCGGCAGCGAGACCTTCCGGCGCGCCAACAGCGCGACGATCGCATACGCGTCCCGGGCCCCGCGCAGGTACTCCTCGGCCGCCCGCTCGCGCAGCGCCATCGCGAGCAGATCGTCGATGGCGACGTACCGCGACCGGAAGCCGCCTGCCTCCAGCTCGCGCAGCAAGAAGATCGCCTTCTTGAAGTCGCGCTCCTCTAGCAGCCGCAGCGCCTCGTCGAGCGTCGCCGGGCTCATGATGACCGCTGCCGCTCCCAGTGGCAGCTGGTTCACCGCCCCCGGCGCCGCCGCCACCTTGCTTGCCGCAGCCGATACCCCGGCCCCTGGCGCCGCCGCGGCGGGCCCCTCCTCGCCCACCGCCGACGCCGCCACCGGCGTCACCCGCACAACGAACTCCCCCAGCCGCCGCACCGCCGCGTCCCAGTACTCCGGGTAGAACGCGATCGCTTGCATCTTCGTGATCGCCCGGATGTCCTCCGGCAGGTCCACCGGCGACGGCGGCACCCGCCCGTCGATTCCCGCCAGCACGATCGGCTTGCCGAGCCGCAGCGCCTCCGCCACCTCCCGCCGCACCCAGTCGTCCGGCCGGAAGATCCGACCCGAGTCGAACGTCGTCGCCGACAGCACCAGCAGCACCGCGTCGCTCTGGCGCAGGTTGCGCAGGATCGCCGATTCGAAGTTCGCCTCGTCGATCCCCTGGAAGTCGACGAAGATCTCCGCCGCCACATGCCGGCGCAGGTCCTCCACCAGCCGCCCCGTGAACGGCCAACTGTCCCGCCGATAGCTGACGAACAGCCTCGCGCCGCCTTCCGCCGTCGACGTCGACGGCACCGCGGGTTGGGTGGCCCCTGGCGGCACCGCCGGCCACTCACCCTGACCGCCAGGCATGCCCCCGCCAGAGGGCCCCACCTCCGGCGCGGTCGCCCCCGCCGGCCCCGATGATGCCGAGCCCGCGCCCTCGCCCGCCCGCCCGCCACCCTGGTACGGCGCCAACAGCTCGTCGACAAACGCCCGCTCCGCCTCGTGCCCCGCCACCCGCTCGCGCAGCACCCGCAGCAGCGACACCAGCGCCGGCTGTCCGGTATCCGCCAGCGTGCCGGAGTCCTGCAGCGTGCGCACCAGCTCCGCGCTGAAATCGGCCGCGCTCGACTCCACGTTCACCCGTGTCTCGAACCGCCGCAGGCCCGCGTCCTCCAGCAGGATGTAGCGCCGCGTCACGGTCAAGACGTCGCCATGCGACGCGATCAACGCGACGAGCTGCCTGCGCTGGTTGTTGGAGAGGTCGACCTTGGCCATGGGTAGGATTGTGCTCCGGTGCGGCCGGATTATGCCGACCGGGCCGGCGACCCGTCAATCCCGGCGGTCGAGTCGACGCTCGAAAGCCCTCGTCAGGCCAGTTTGAGCTGGTTCAGTCACGCTCGTTCAACTGCTGGGTCCGGCCCTGTACGATGAGGTCGCCGCGGTGATCGTGCTGATGGCGTTCCTGCACCGTGTGGCGAATGCCGGTGGGACGCTCGATCGCGAGCACGCCGTCGGCGGCGGGGCATGTGCCGTCGGCGCCGGGCTGCTCACGCGCATGAAGACGGAGTCGGTCGATCGGCGGGAACCTCGCCGGGCCGCCGCACCCTCACGCGGCCCCCAGACCCGCGACAGACCGTGGGACGCATTTGCGACGCTGGCTGGTGACAATGCGGCTATGGCATGCCTGATCCGATTTGGCGGCCAACCCGGCCGCCAGGCTGGCACGGTTCAATCGCGAGACCGCGAGCCAGCATCGCCAAGTCACCAAGGAGAACTGCTACCATGCTTCCCAATAGCCGCCCGGCTCGCGCTGGGTTCATGCGGGCACTGTTCGGTGCCCTGATCGCGCTCCTCGCGCTCTCCGAGACCGCCGGCGCTCAACCGCCGCCGACGAATGGCACCCGCTGGCCGACCTACGAGGTCTGCTACCGAGTCGACGCCAGCGCAGCCGGCTATGCGCTTCAGATCGACCAGGCGGCCGCCACGTGGACCGGCGCCAGCACGGGCGGGTTCAAGTTCGTCAAGGCCACCGGCAACGTGGGGTGTCAGAACGCCTTCTTCGAGGGCTTCATCGATGGTCTGAAGGGCTGGTACGGCTACACCATCATCGACACCAGCGCCGGCCAGGCGGGGTGTGTTCCGTTCCGCGGTTGCACGGACCCGACGCCGGGGTCGACCATCCTGGCGGCCTACTCGGTGCTGGAGTCACGCCAGTGCTCGGAAAACCAGAAGGGCTGCATCTGCCAGACCCAACCGGCCGCGCAGGCGGACTTCCACGATCCGTTGGGCTGCCATGTCGTGACGCTGCCCGCCGGCTACTGCGGGCCCGGGGGCATTCCCAACACGGTGATGACGCCGAGCGGCTTGCGCTGGGACACGCCCGGCGTGTACGAGACGGCCCTGCACGAGTTCGGGCACTGGCTCTGGATGGGCGACACCACCATCGCCTTGCCGGGCAACCGGGATTCCGCATTGGACTGGCTGAGCCCGCAGCGCTGCACCGACCCGGGCATGCCGCCGGACTTCTACACCCTGTTCGGCGTCGACATCGCCGAGCTCAACCAGCTCTACCCGTAGGGCAAAGGAGCACGCCATGCGATACCACGCGTTCGCGCAGGTGATGGCAGGGGCGGCGGTGGCCGTGGCCGCGTCGACGGTGGCCACCGGCCAGCCGGTGCCCCCGGTCGAGTCGGTCGTGAACGCGAGGACTGGGCCGGCGACGCCTGCGGGCGTCACCGCCACGTTCCGATACGCGTTCGTCGGCGAGGGCGATGTGATTCAGGCGGCCGACGCGGTGGTCCGCGGCACGGTTGTTGCCGTCTCCGCGCCGAGATGGAACCAGGAGAGCGGCGAGCGATGGTCGATGGACACCGAGCGGCCGACGTCGGTGGCGCATCCGCCCGCGGCGTTCATGCTGCAGACCGTCGAGCTGACCGTGGCCGAGGTCTGGCGTGGGTCCGGGATCGGCGCCGGCGACATGGTTGCGTTCGTCGTGCCGGGCAACGGGATCGGCGAAGCGTGGGACCGGGAAGGCGCCTTCCTCACCCCCGGCACCGACGTCGTCGTGCTGTTGGATCGGCGCCATCTGGGCTGGCGGGACGGGCCCGACGGGCGCAAGGAGATGCTGACGTTGAGCGGCGCCTATCAGGGCGTCTATCGCGTCGGCCCGGATGGTGGGCTGGTCAACGCGAGCCGCGAGCGCCTGGACACGGCCGGTGATCAGCGGTCCAGCCGCGCCGGCGACGACGCCGGCACGGACGCCCGCGCGACGACCGTTGCGGACCTGAGGGCACGGGTGGCGCTGGCCGTCGCCGGCGACGGATGACGCGCGCTCGACGGGGGCGGATCGGGCGGCGGGTCATGCCGTCGCTCGATCCCCCCGCCGGGTGGGTCGCAGCGTCCCACTGGAGCGCAGGAGTGTGTGATGAGCGTACACTTGCAGCCCACCGGGCGGGGCCTGCTCCGGCGGCCGCGCCGCGCCATCGCCCGGGCCGGCGGCGGCCTGGCCGGCCTGGCCGTCGTGGCCGCCGTGGCCGCCGTCTTGGGTCTCACCCGCTCGGCGGCACCGGTGAGCGCGGGAGATCCGGCGCCGCCGGAGCGCTACGCCTGGCAGGCGACCTGGACTGCCGCCGCCACCGGCCTCGTCCACCCGCTCGACCTCTCGGTGGCGGCGGATGGGCGCGTCGTCGTGTTCGACGCCGCCGGCGAGCGGGTCGTCGGTCTGGGCGTCGATGGCGCGCCGGCCGGCGTCTGGACGGACCCCGAGCCGCCTGACGACGGCCTGTGGGAAGACGACGGGCCCATCGCGGCGGTCGGCACCGCCGACGGCGGGCTCATCGTCTTGCGGCGGCCGTCCCGGCTGCTGCCGGATGGCGTGCGATCACGCCGCGAGGTGGCCCGGTATGCCGCCGCCGGCGACCTGCGCTGGGGCACCGGCCATCTCAGCCCGGATGTCACGCTGGACATCGGGCATCCCGATCGCATCTGGACCGACCGCCTGGCTCTGGCGCCGGACGGCGACCGGGTGTACGTGCTGGACCGCGGCGGGCCCCGCGTGTTCGCCAAGTCGGCCGCAACCGGGGCGGGGATGGGCAGCGAGAACCTGCCCCCCGCCGCGCCGCGCCGGCTGGCGGATGGGTTCGACTGGTACGCCGACATCGACGTCATGCCGGATGGTCGGCTGGCGCTGCTCGATCAGGCCCGGTCGGAGGTCGTGCTCGTCCGCTCGGGCTGGAGCCCGCCCGGCGCGCCGGCGACCGCGCGGCTGGCGCTGGACGGGCGCCCGCGGCGCATCGCCGTGGACAAGGCCGGCCGGGTGTATGCGCTGGATGCCGGCGGCTGGATCCGCAAGCTCGGCGGGGACGGTCGGCTGCTCGCGCGGTGGGACGCGCGTGGCCCTGCGCCCTCGGCGCAGACGGCCATCGCGGACATCGCGGTGCAGGCGGATGGGACGGTGCTGGCCGCGGACGCGCGCAGCGGGGCGATCCACCGGTTCGTCGCGGTGCCGGCCGCCGATCCGCGGGCGGCGGACCCTGCCGGCGCCGCGTGCCGGCTGGCGCCCCACAAGTCGGCATCGCCGGGGCGGGTCCGGCTGGGCGAGCCCGTGACGGTGACGCTGGCCGTCGACGGCGTCTGCCCGCGCCGCGCCGGCGCCGACATCGTGCTCCTCCTTGCCCGCGGCAGCGGCGATGGGGCATCGGCGCCCGAGCTCGACGCCGCGGTGCCGTTCGCGCGCGCCTTCGTGGGGCGCGCGGATCTGACCCGCCACCGCGTGGGCATCGTCAGCCACCAGCTCGCGTTCACGCCGACGGTCGCGGCGCCGCTGTCCGCCGACCCGGCGGTCCTGCTGGGCGCCATCGGGGGGCTGCGGCCCGACCGCGCGGACGCGCTCGCCGGCGCCCGCCAACGCACGTTTGCCGCGGCGCAGGCCGTGCTCGACGGGCCGGGCGGGCGGCCGGACGCGCGCAAGGTGATCGTGGCGCTGGCCACGCGCGGCCAGCCGGGCCTGTCGGTGATGGACTCGCTGGTCGTGCGCGCGCTGGGCACGCGGATCATCGCGCTGCAGGGCCTGCCGGACGCGGTGCTGGCGCTGTACCGTCGCCACACTTTCTGGCTCGACGAGTCCTTGCTGTGGCCGCGCTTCCTCGCATCGGACTGGTGGGATTGCTTCTGCGCGGCCGGTGTGACGGCCGATGCGGCGGAGGCGGTGTACGACGCGATCGCGGCCGACGCCCCGACGTGGCGGGCAACGACGCTGGCGTCCACCCTCGTGATCACCGACCGGCTGCCGGCCGACATGGTCTACGTCCCCGGCTCGGCGGCGCCGGCGGCGGCCTGGGACGCGGCGACGCGCACGCTGACCTGGCGGCTGGCGGACGTGCCGCCGGAAGGCGTGGTGCTGGCGTTCCGGGTGATGCCGGCGCTGGCGGGCCGGCGACCCACGAACGTCGAAGCCCGTGCCTCGTACACCGACGGGCTCGGTTCCGTCGGCGGCCTGGTCTTCCCGCTGCCGTGGATCGACGTGGTGGCGCCGACGCCGTCCGCGACGCCGACGCCGACGGCCACGCCCACCGCGAAGGCCACGCCCACCGCGACGGCCACGCCCACCGCGACGCCCGTGCCGACCGCCACCGCCACCCCCACGCGGGCGGCGTCTCCGACGGCGACGCCGGGGCGCCACGCGGCGTGGCTGCCGATTGCCCTCAAGGCCGCGTGCACGCCGGGATCGACGCGCGCCGACATCGCGCTGGTGATCGACCTGTCCAGCAGCATGCTGGAGCCGGCGGGCGGGGCTGCAGGCGGCACCAAGCTGGCGGTGGCCGGTCGGGCGGCGGCGGCGTTCCTCGACCACGTCGGCCTGGATCGGGGTGATCAGGTCGCCGTGATCGGCTTCAACGACACGGCCCGTGTCATCCAGCCGCTCACGGGCGAGCGGCGCGATCTCGAGCGGTCGCTGGCGGCGCTCGACACCGGACCGCAAACGCGGATCGACCTCGGCATCGCGGCGGCGGCACGTGAGCTCGACGGCCCCCGCCATCGGCGGGCGAACGACCGGGTGATGATCGTGCTGACCGACGGGCGCGCCAATCCGGTGGGGCCGGAAGCGGCGGTGGCGGAAGCGGACGCGGCCAAGGCGGGCGGCATCCGGATCTTCACGATCGGCCTGGGCGACGACCTCGACGCGGACGCGCTGGCGCGGATGGCCAGCCGCCCGGAGCACTTCTACCGGACGGTCGACGCGGGCCGGCTGGCCGACATCTACGCGGCGATCGCGGGGGCGATCCCGTGCTCGGCGGAGCGCGCCTGGGGAGGCGGCTGACGGTGGGGGTGACCGAAGCGGCGGCGAGACCTTCGGCCACGCCATCACCTTCAACGCGACCGATCCTCAAAGCGTCGACCAGGCCTTGTTGGCCGCTCTGATCTCTCAGCCGACCTTCGCCAGAGGCTGCGTTCGCGGCCTCCACCACGAAGTTGGCCGCGAGATCGAGGACGGCCACCACGTCCGCCCCCAGACGGGCCGACAACGTTCTGGCGCGTGTTTGACGTGCCGTTCGGATCGATGATACTGTGCTGCCATCTTCCCGGCGGCGAACCGCGACGGCGCAGCATCGCACCCCCTGCTGGCGTTCGCCCTGCTGGTCGCGAAGGCAATCGAAGCCAGCCGACCGGCCGAAGCGGCGCGTGTGTCCAAGTGGGCGGACGAAGCGATGCCGCGCTGGGCGCCGCACGCGACGGCGGCGTCGCTCGATGCCGCCGCCGGTCTCCATCGGGCGCCAGGGCGATCCGCCGAGACGCGGCTCGTCGTGCGCATGATGCCGCTGGACGGCGATCCGGCAATGTTCAAGAAGCCGCGCCGTGACCGGCGGGTGCAGATCGATGCGTTCATCGGGCCGTACGGCGCAGCGGTGCGGCGCTGCCGCGACGCTGCCGACGGCCCCCCGGTCACCGTCGACGATCTGCCGGGCGAGATCGAGCGGCGCGATTGGGATCGTGGACCCGGTGTTCCGTCCGGCGCGCGCGCTGGCTGGGCGTGGCGTTGGTGGTGGACGGTGGGGCATGGATGGCCTGTTCCCATGGTTGGCTCGGCACGGAGCAGCGCTACCGTTGTCCAGCATCATCGACGCGGACTCTACAAACGGCTGCTGATCCTTGCTTGTCGGTCCTTCCGAAGACGCATTGGTTCTCGATCGGGCCGGTCACGGCGTCTCATCGGCCTCCTTTGCGGGCCATCGTCGCCCGGATGTTCGCGAAGTCGGCCCGCTCGGACACGGCGAGCGTCTGCGAGAACGCCGGCAGGTGGGCCTGGTCGATGTTGTCGAAGAGGCGGGGCACGGGTCAAGGCGCTTCCAGCGCGCGGCGCGTCACCCACCCGCGGGACCAGAAGAGCAGCCGCAGCGCGATCGGCGCGAAGAGCAGGCGGATCAGCCAGCCGCGCGGGCCGGGCGGGTGGGCGTGATGTGCTCGCCGACATGCAGGGGGTCGCCGCCGTCGCCGTCGAATGGGGGCACGCGGGCATCGCCGTCCGGGGACGGGTCGACCGCCATGAACTGAGGTGGGTTCGCATCCATGGTCGTCAAGCGCCGTTGCCCGCCCGCGCCCGCCAGGCCCGCACACGCTCCGCCGCCCACGCCGACTGGTCGGCCGGCAGGGGTGGATCGGCGGGTGCGTCGTAGTCGATCCGGAGATCGTAGCGCGTCTCGTCGTACGTGCGATGGAGCAGGTCGTCGAGGTCGAGCAGCGGCTCGTCGTCGGCGCGCCGGAGCGGAATGGGGAATGTCGGGATGGGGGATGGGACGTCGAAGGCGAAGAGGTGCGCTTGAGGTCGCTGCCAGGCACGGCTGATCAGCACCCGATAGTGGCTCACGGTGCCGCGGAAGATCGGCATGGGCTCGCCGGCGCGCAGGAGGTCGATCTCGACCAGGTTCGATTGAGACGCCAGCACGGCCTCGCGCTTGTGCAGGTACTGGGCGCGTCCGTCGCCGGGCAGCTTGTTGCTCGGTGAGAGGATCTCGATCACCGTGATCACGCGGCCGGCCCCGGCGTCACGTATCTCCAGGAAGCGCTCGTGGACCTCGTCGGCCACGGGCAGTTCGACCACCAGCGGCTCGATCGTGCCCGACAGCATCGTCGATGCGGAACGCTCGGCCGCCGTCGCCACAGGGGGGCCGATCACCGCCACGTCCGGCCGGCCGAGGAAGGTCGCCGGCTCGAGCGACGCGACATATGTCCGTTCTTCGACCATCACGACGTAGCGAGGCGCCAGTAGCCTGGTCAAGGCCACCTGGGTGGCGCGGATCAGACCCAGGTGCACGTCCGGCCACAACGCCGGCCGTTCGAGGTACGGATCCATTCCGGGGAAGGGGGAGGGCATAGCGGCTTCTCCTCGTCTAATCGAGAGATTGTAGCATGGCCGACGTATCGACCGCGCAGGCGTATCGGCGTGCGATGACCGCCCGCGCCATACGGTAGTGCAGCCGTGCCCCGGGAGGGGCTCCCGCCCCCAAAGGGGCCAGGGGAACGGCGAGGCCTTCGGGGTGGGTCGGGCGCATTTCGCACTTCGGGGACTCCCCTTGCCCGATGAGTGCAAGGCGCTTTGGCCTGGGTCTCCCCGAGGCCAGGGGATGACGCGACAGTGACCACCCAGCGTTATCGGCGCGCCCAATGTGGCATCCCCCCCCAACGAACGCGCACCGCGAGGGAACCATTCAGCCCCGGCCAACGTTGGAACGGGTTGAGGACCACCAGGACCCAACACCCATGATCCAGCTCCGGCTCACGTTCGACGATTCCGCCGGCGGCCATCCCGCGCCGCCGCCTTCCGCCTGCCTGCGGCCCGGGTGCGGCGGCGGGCGTATCCGCCATTGGCAGACCGTCGCCAAGCCCGTGCGGGGATCCGCGAGCGGCACCGTGACCGCCGAGCGCTACATCTGCCTGGATTGCCGGCGGACCTTCCGGGTGTATCCCGCCGGGATCGACCGGGGCACAGTGCCGGCCGCCGTCAAGCACTGGGCGGCGGCGCTGCACGCCCTCGGCCTGCCCTTCCGCGACGTCAGCCGCGCGCTGGCGGTGCTGGGTGTCGATCTTGGCAAGAGCAGGGTGCAGATGCTGGCGAAGCCGCTGGCGGGCGCCGGCAAACCCCGGCCGGCGTGGCTCGGCGTGGTGCTCGAGCGGGTCGAGATCGAGGGTGACGTTACGAACGAGGGCGACGGCACGATCGCGGGCGAGGGCATGCACGACGACACGAGCGCAGGCGCGCGGGCAACCGCGCCCGGCGGCGGCGTCCAGGCCGAGCGGCGGGCATGGGTGTGGCTCGACGGCCGGCGGCACGCGCTGCGGCGGGTCGTGAACGCGCGCGGCCAGGCGGCGCTGGTCGTCGACGGCGTCGCACGTGACCTGTTTTACATCGTGGACGCCTGGGCGGGCGCCATGCTGGCCCAGCACGGCGTGCACGCGGCGGTGGCGTATGCCGGCGACACAAACCGGTGTCGCGACGACGCCGGATCGGGCAGCCCCTGGAGCGATCTCTGGTGGGCGGGCGGTCCGCCCCCGGCGGGCGACGCCCGAGCGCCGGATCGTGATCCCGACGCGCCGGGTCTCGATCCCGACGCCGCGGACCTCGCGGCAGCCGTGACGGTCGCCGACCCCGGCGGGCCCCCGTCGGACCCCTCCAGCATGTCGTTCCCCAATCCCCCGGGCGACCCGCCGCCGCCGTCGATCGCCCCACTCCCCGAACGTCCCGACCGCCGGCCTGCCCCGCGGTGGGCGTCCGTCGGGACATCGCCGGGATTCGCACCCAGTCGCCGCGACCGTGCAGACGGCATCGGACCCAGCGCGCCGCTCGGTGCGCCGGCACCCCGTGTCGACCGTGCCCGGCATGGGGCCGAGCACCTCACGGACCCGGAATCCAAACGGCCGGGCGGCGCTTGCCGCGCGTCCCGGGCACCCTCCGCCCCGCGCGTCGCGGCATAGACGG
>CAYQBA010000002.1:53134-57943 GCA_964415605.1 uncultured Anaerolineales bacterium
CTCCGCCCCGCGCGTCGCGGCATAGACGGTCCGCCGACCGCGCGCGCCGGCATGCCCGGCGACGCGCCACTGGCGGTTGGACGACAGCCCCGGGCCCCAGGCGGTCGCACCTCGATTCCGCGGCCCAGACGGGTCACGTCCTTGCCTCGGATGTCATGCTTCCAGGGCTATCTCCGGCCGAGTCCCTGCCTGTCTCACCGCGAGTCCTTGCCTTGAGATGGCGGGATGTCTGCCCGTGTGGAACGCGGTGCCTGCCTGTCACGCACATCGAACCGGTCCAAGCGGTCGCCTGGCGGCGGCGCGTCGCAGTCGCGGCCGGCGAACGGCCCGCACCGGGCGGCGGGGCGTAAGCTGGGCGGCCTGCCATTGAAGGTGTTATCGCCCGAGCTCCGCCGAGCCCGCCAGGCGCCGATCCTGGCCGCGCCGTCGCGGAGCGAGACCGGTGCTCGACGAGCTCGGCGGCCCATCGCGGGGCGAGGTCAGTCGTCGTCGTCGTCCCCTTCGCCCTCTTCATCACCGCCGCCACCGCGCCCGCGCTCGCCGTTGCCCTCCTCGCCGCCGCCGACGGCGCTTGCTCCAGAGGGCTGCGCGTAGGCGCTTGCCGCGCCGTCCCGATAGACCAGGGAGCCGCCGCTATGACCCACCTGCCAGCCCACGGCGACGAGGCCGAGCGCCGCGGCGAGGCCGAGGCCCCGCGCCGCGCCCCCGAGGGCGCCCGGCGCCATGCCCACGACAAGGACGATGAGCGTCGCCCCCGCCAGCAGCACGAAGCGCTCGGCGCCTTCTTCGTGCTCGTGGATCGCGGACTCGCTGACGACCGACTCGACCTGCTCCTCCTCTCGGCTGCCGGTCTGCTCGGCGACCCAGCCACTGACAAGCAAGGCTGCGCCGAGGGCAACCACGAGCAGCCAGGACTGACGGGCGACGGTGCCGCGTCGGATGGCCCACGCCGTCACGAGGGCGACGAGCGGCAGCAGCATCGCAAAGACGATCGGGAAGTGCACGACGGCCGGATGGAGGGGATCGGGAATCGGGAACATGGTGCTCTCCTGTGGACAACCCCGTGGGGCGCTGTGGTGTGCTCCCCGGATCGGGAGTCGCGAGGAAAGCCTAGCCGGGCAAGCCGGACTTGACATCCGGCACTCGACGTGATTCCCTTCACCTCCGGCAAATGACGGATCCCTCCGCACGAAGGCCATGCACGAGACTGAGTCGCGACGAATCCAGATCCTGCTTCTGCTGATGCTCGCCGCCGGCGGAGTGGCGGACCTGGTGCTCGACGCTCCGACCGATCTGCTGCAGCCGCACGCACTGTTGGAGATCGGGCTCATCGCCGCCAGCGTCGGCACGGCAACCTACCTGATGTGGCGCTGGCGCGGCACGGAGCGCGACCTGGCCCGCGCCCGATCGAGCCTCGCGCGGCTCGACGCGGAGCGCGAGACATGGAAGCGCGGCGCGGCCGCGGCGCTCCTGGGTCTCGGCAAGGCGATCGATGCCCAGTTCGAGCACTGGGGCCTGACCCCGACCGAGCGTGAGATCGCACTGCTGCTGCTCAAGGGTCACGCGCTCAAGGAGATCGCCGCGGCGACCCATCGCAGCGAGCGCACCGTACGCCAGCATGCCGTGGCGATCTACGGCAAGTCCGGCCTCGCCGGACGGGCCGAGCTGGCCGGCTTCTTCCTCGACCACCTCGACCTGCCGGCCCGGCGGCCATCCGAGCCCGGCGAGGCCGGCGAGGCCGGCTGACCCAGGACAGCTCGGGCCGGGGCGGGCGGCGCCGCGCTTGAGCATCCCCATGGTCTGGCCTCATGGCCCGTGCTAAGGTTGACCACTCGCCAACGGAGGTGCAACCGATGGAGCCGACGGACAGCAGGCCACCGACCGCCAGTGTTCGGGAGGTGGTGGACCACTACTTCGGGCAGGCGGTGGTCGACCCCTACCGCTGGATGGAGGAGCCGGGCAGCGAGGGGCTGGCCGCGTGGCTGCGGCAACAGGACCGGCACACGCGGGGCTTCCTGGAGCAGTTGCCGGGGACCCGGGAGCTCTTGGCGCGGCTCGCCGAGGTCAGCAACGCGGGGGATCGTGTCTGGCCCATCCAACGGCGCGGCGAGCGCTGGTTTTACTTGAAGTTGGCGCAGGGCGACGAGAACGTGAAGCTCTGCACGCGCGACGGTCTGACCGGCCCGGAGCGCGTCCTGGTGGACACGGAGGCCGAAGACGATGGCGCACACCGCTCGATCACGGTCTTCGACGCGTCCCACGATGGCAAGCTCGTGGCCTACCTCGTGTCGCCCAGCGGTTCGGAGTACGGCAGCCTGCGCGTGCTGGACGTGGAGAGCGGCCATCACCTGCCCGACCGCATCGAGCGGACGCGCTGGGATGCCGGCCCCTGGCTGCCGGGCGACGGTGCCTTCACCTACCAGCGCTTCCCGGACCTGCCGGACGACGCGCCGCCCACCGATCGGCTCCGCGGTGTGCGGGTCTATCGGCACACCCTGGGCAGCGACCCGGCGACCGACCGGCCGTTCTTCGGCTGGGATGTCAGCCCGCACTACCGCTTCGGGGATCGGATGCTGCCTTTCGTCAGCCTGCCGGAAGGCGCGCGTCATGCCATCGGCATGGTCTTCTCGGGCGTCAGCCCCAACAAGGCCTACTACCTGGCGCCGGTGGAGTCGCTGCACGAGGACCCGGTCCCCTGGCGCCGGATCGCGAGTCTGGAGGACGAGGTCGGCGATCTGGCCATCCACGGCGACGCGGTGTACCTGCTGACCTACAAGGACGCACCGCGCTACAAGGTCACGCGCACCCGCCTGGACCAGCCGGATCCGGCCCGCGCCGAGACGGTGTGGGGCGAGACGGAGGCGATCGTGGAGGGCATCGCCGCGGCCCGCGACGCGCTGTACGTGCAGGTCCGCGAGGCCGGCGTCAAACGCCTCCACCGGGTCGACTACGTCACCCTGGCCGCGGAGCCGATCGCGCTCGACGCCGACGATTCGGCCTCGCTCGAGGTGGCCGATGTTGCCCACGACGGCCTTCTGTTCAGCGTCAGCTCGTGGACGAGATCGCCGGCCATCTATGCCTTCGAGCCGGGCCGCGGGCCGGCCAGAGACACGGGCCTGGTCGCGCCGGCGGCGGTGGACATGTCCGGCATCCAGACGCTGCGGGTCAGCGTGGCCAGCCATGACGGGGCGATGGTGCCCCTGGTGATCCTGCACCAACGCGGCCTGGCCCTTGACGGCAGCCACCCGGCCCTGCTGCACGGCTACGGAGCCTACGGATCGACCCTGACCTCGCCCGGGTTCAGCCCGCATCTCCTGCCCTGGCTGGAGCGGGGCGGCGTGTATGCCATCGCCGGCGTCCGGGGCGGCGGCGAGCATGGCGAGGCCTGGCACTTGGCCGGCAAGGAGGCGACCAAGCCCAACACCTGGAAGGACTTTATCGCCTGCGCGGAGTACCTGGTGCGGGCCGGCTACACCCGCCCCGAGCGCCTGGCCGGCGAGGGCAGCAGCGCCGGCGGCCTCCTCATCGCCAACGCCATCGTCGAGCGGCCCGAGCTCTTCGCCGCGGCCATCGTCAACGTCGGCCTGACCAATGCGCTGCGGATGGAGACGACCGCCAACGGTGTGCCGAACATCCCCGAGTTCGGCACCCACACCACCGAGGCGGGCTTCAGGGCCCTGTTGGCCATGGACGCCTACCACAAGGTCCGGCCCGGCGTGAGCTACCCGGCCGTCCTGTTCACGCACGGCATCACCGACCCGCGGGTGGAGCCTTGGTTTGCCGCCAAGATGGCCGCTCAGCTCCAGCGCTGCACGGACGGCGACCGACCGGTGCTGTTGCGGATCGACTACGACGCCGGGCATGGCCTGGGCAGCACCAAGTCCCAGCGGAACGGCCGGATGGCGGACATCTACGCCTTCCTGTTCGACCAGCTTGGCGGCCGGGCCTGAGCCGTCGGCACATGCGACGAGGGGGCGTTGCACACACCGGTGCACGGGCAGCCACTGCTGCCGGCGGCCCCGTGCCACGAGGTCGCGGCGCAGATCGTGCTGATGGCGTTCCCGCACCGCGTGGCGCATGCCGGCGGTACGATCGAGCGCGAGTGCGCCGTCGGCAACGGACGGTTGGACCGGTGTTTGCGCTACGGGCCGGACACGTTCGCGTTCGAGCCGAACGTATGGCATGACGGGCGGCGGCGATGGGACCGGTGGCGCCGACGGCCGGAGCGGGCGCCGCGAGGGCGTTCGAGAGCCTCAACGGTGGTCCGGTGGGCTCGGGAGCGTGCGGCGGGCCGTTAGCGGGGTCGTGTGGGGCGGTCCGGCGTGGTGGCGGCGGCGCGGAGAAGCGATTGACGCGGGGGTGGGCGGGGTGTATGCTGGCGGGCGTGGGATTCAATTGCCTTCCCCCAGCTCGCGGGCGGCGTCGGCAATCGCGTTGATCCTGCCGGTCGGGGCACCTGCAACACTCACGGGGCAGTTACCAAATACAATCCTGGCATCCGTATCCCCCCCCATATCTTTCGGCGGGCCCGGCGCGTTTAAGCAGGGTGCACGACGCCGCGACCACCTGGAGCCCGGCGCCCGCCGGCCCGTCGCAGCGAGAGGAGTCCCGCGATGTCCGGCTTACCCGAACCCCCGCGGCCCGACACACGGCGCTCCGGCTGGTTCCTGGCGCTGTACCCGCGCCTCTCGCGGCGCGCGCGGCGGCGGCTGGCGGCGCTGATGGTCGCGGCGGCGATCGTGGCCCAACCGCTGGCGGGCCACGCGCGCGGCGATCGCGAGAGCAGCGGGGCGGGCGGCAACTTCCGCG
>CAYQBA010000003.1:0-25506 GCA_964415605.1 uncultured Anaerolineales bacterium
CCAGTGCGGCCGTCGCCGTCGCGGCGAGCGCGGCCGCCGCGGGCGTGCTCGTGGCCGTCGGACGGGGCGTGGGCAGGTAGGCTGCCAGCCGATGCCGCAAGGGTTCCACTTGGGCGCGGACGACGAGGGCGAGCGTGAGCACGGCGAGCGCCAGGATCAGCCACGGTCGCGTGTGTCGAAAGGGCCGGCGGGTGCGCAGGCCGTCGCTGTCGCGGTCGATGTACATGAGCGGGGATGGGTGGAGCCGAGTCCGTCTTCGATGCTACAGGCGCGCGCGCCGCGGGTCAAACGCCGGTCGCGGGACGGCCGGCGGGGGTTGACACCGCGCTGGGAATCCGGTATCTTTAGGTAACAATAACCTTAACCACACGCCCCCGGTCGTGGAACCATTTTGCAGCAGGCAGCTTCGAGGAGCAGCAGATGTCGCGACTTCGCCGTGCCCCCCGCCACGCCGCCGGTGTCATC
The DNA here is from genome assembly GCA_964415605.1 of uncultured Anaerolineales bacterium. Taxonomy (GTDB): domain Bacteria; phylum Chloroflexota; class Anaerolineae; order Epilineales; family Epilineaceae; genus UCB3. The sequence goes on from CAYQBA010000003.1 coordinate 466, forward strand.
GCCCTGGTCGCCGGGCTGGCCGGCTGCGGCAACACCTCTGACGATCCCCAGGCCGTCCGCACGAACATCCGGCAGATCGAGTCGATCCTCGACTCGGCGTCGATCATGCTGCCCTCGGTGCCGATCGACATCGGCCCGGACGGACGGGTGACCGGGATCGCCGGGTTCCCGACGCGGACGGTCGACGAGATGGCCGAGCAGATGACCGGCAACCCCCTGGTCGGTCGCGTGGTGGTGATCGATCCGGACTACCTGAAATGGTTCGACAAGGCCGGCGTCCAGCACGCCTCGTTCGCCATTCGCTCCGAGGGGGTGTTTGTGATGGTCAACGCTCGGCCGCTGCCGGCCGTGGCGTGGGACGACGCGTCGCTCGACAACCTCATCCGCGTCATCGGCCTTTTCCAGAAGGACCCGGCCGACCCCGAGAAGCTGGCCATCATCACGCCGGATCTGTTCACGTCGGTGCAGGCCGCGTTGCCGGTGGTCAAGTCGCTCAACCTGCAGTTCGACGTCCGCCTGCCGGACTATGCGGAGATCGGACCGCCGTCGCGAACGCCGATCCCGCTGCCGGAAAAGGACGCGTTCGTCGCGCGGCCGGAGGTGGAAGCCACGGACGCGGCCCCGCAGCAGACGCTCGATCTCGAGGTGGCGTACAAGCCGCTGGTGGTCGGCGATCGCGAGGTCGGGTGGGTGCCCTCGCTGTTGGGCTTCAGCACCGTGGACCTGCAGCGGATCGCCGACAGCCTCCCGCGGGAGCGGGGCGCGAAGCGCGTGACGATCCCGGACCTCAAGATGCGCGACGACATTCGCCGGCGACTGGCCAGCGAGGGGATCACCGATGTCGCCGTGATGTCCCGCGCCGAGGGGCTCTACATCACGGTGCAGGGCCGGTCGTTGCCGCACGTGGCGTGGAGCGAGGAGACGCTGACCAACCTGGCGGCGCTGCTCGAACAGCTCTACCCCGCCAGCCTGGCCCGGCTGCCTCGGGACGCCCAGTGGGTGCCGGTGGTCCGCAGCACGGCGCCGATGTACAACGACTACCATCTCGGGATCCGGGTGAAGTTCCCGGTCAACTGACGGCGGTCGCCGCGCGGCGGGAGCACCGGTCCCAGGCGTCGGGCCGAGCTGCCGTTGGCCATCGCCGCCTCACCCCGGCGATCGGCATCACCGCGTGTCGCCCGGCGGCACCTCGATCGGGGTGATCGCCGTGACGCCGAGCAGCCAGTCGGTCAGGATGCGGCAGTCGGGCGGCGCCAGGTCCATGGGGCCGCTGACCTCGACGAAGCCGCCGACATGGTGGTCGAGGTTGAGCCCACGGCGGCCGGAGCGCAACACGGCCAGCGCAACGGCGCCCGGCAGGCCCTCGCGGCGATCGAGGAGCACGTGCGTGGCCGGCACGCAGCGTTCCCGGCCAGGCGAGCGGAGCTCGGCCACCCACCCCCGCAGGTCCGATCCCAGCGGGCCGGGCAAGCGGGCGTCGTAGGCGCGCACGGCCACGGGCAGGTAGGCCGGTGCCGGCGTGGCGATCGGATCGATGATCGGTGTGGCGTCGACGCGGGGCGCGGCGGTCGCGCGGGCAGGCAGCGGGCCGGGGGCCGCGGTCCCCATCGCGGCGACCACGACGGCCGTACCGACGAGGGCTCGCATGGGCATGCGCCTTTCGCTGGGGGGTCGGGAGGATCGGATTATAGCATCCGCCTCTGCGCCGGAAACGGCGGCCCGGCGGCGCCCAGGCTACGGCCGCCCAGCGCCACCCGATCTGGCAGGCGCCGTTCGGGCCCCGCGGCGCGGGCGAGCTCGCCTCGCGGCGGACCGGATCCCGAGGCAGGCCGGCGGCGGCAGCGCCGCGCGGCGCGTTGCGCGAGGCCTTGTGGTAGAATCCCGCGCCATGCGGATCGTCGTCGACGCCATGGGGGGTGACCACGCGCCCGCCGCTCCCGTGGAAGGAGCGGTGATGGCCGCGCGGGCGCTGGGTCGGCCGATCACGCTCGTGGGGCGAGCGCCCGAGATCGACGCGGCGCTCGGGCGCCACGACGTCCGTGGGCTCGACATCCAGGTGGTCCATGCGCCGGACGCCATCGCCATGGACGAGCTCCAGCCGGCCGCCGCGGTGCGCGCCCGGCCGGACAACTCGATGTCGCGCGGCATGCGCCTCATCCGAGCGGGGCAGGCCGAGGCGTTCGTCACGATGGGCCACACCGGCGCGGCGCTGGCCAGCGCCGCGCTCAACCTGGGGCGGATCCCCGGCGTCAGCCGCGCGGCGGTGGCCACGCCGTTCCCGACGCTCTCGGGCACGTGCGTCATGATCGACATCGGCGCCAACACCGAGGTCAAGCCCCTGTTCCTGCTGCACTTCGGCATCATGGGCGCGGCGTATGCCGAGCGGGTGCTCGGGGTCTCGAACCCACGCGTCGGCCTCCTGACCATCGGCGAGGAGCGCGGCAAGGGCACGGCGGCGGTGCAGGCGGCCCTCCCGCTGCTCGAGCGGAGCGGGTTGAACTTCGTCGGGAACATCGAGGGCCGCGACGTGCCGGCGGGACTGGCGGACGTGGCGGTGACGGATGGGTTCACCGGCAACATCCTGGTCAAGTTCGCCGAAGGGGTGAGCTTCCTCATCCAGGAGATCCTGCGCGAGTCGGCCGCCGGCCATCCCTTGAGCATGCTCGGCGCGTACCTGATGCGCCCGGCCTGGCGGCGGGCGCGCGAGCGGCTGGACTACCGCGCCTATGGCGGCGCGATCCTCCTGGGGGTCCGGGGCGTCGTGGTCATCGGGCATGGCCGATCGGACGGCGAGGCGGTGCAGACGGCGATCGACGTGGCGGCCCGCGGCGTGGAGCACGGGCTGGTCGACGCGATCGCCGCGGGCGTGGCGCGCACGGCGAGCTACGCGGGCGAGGACGCTGGGCCGGGTGAGGACACGGCTGGTGGCGTCGCAAACCTGCCGGGCGGTGCGGATGCGATGCCGGCTGGCATCGATCCGTCGAACGGTGACGTGGCCGCCACGGACGACGCGGGCGTCGGGGCGCCGGCGTCGGCGTGAAGATCGTCACGCACACGGCGCTGGCCGCTCGACGCCGGCGCCAGGCGCTGGCGCTGTCGCTCGGCGGGACCGCCATCCTCCTGGCTGGCCTGTGGCTGAACTTCCAGGGGCGGTTTGACCTGGCGTTCGCCTTGCTGGTCGCGGGGACGCTGGCGAGCTGGATCGGCATCGCGTTCGGCGACCGGTGGATTTCGGTCCCGCGCCCGGACGCGGCGCTGGCCGATGGTCTCCGCGAGCGCACGGGCCGGGTGTTCGCGCTGTACAACTGGGTGCTGCCGGCGGACCACGTGTACTTGGCGCCGTGGGGGGTGACGGTCTTCGCGGTCTACAACCAGGACGGGCCGATCCGGATCGACGGGCCGCGCTGGCGCGATGCGCGGCCGCTGTGGCAGCGCGCGCTCCGCTTCGGCCGGCGGCCGGTGGTGCACCCGGGCCGGGCGATGGCCGCGGATGTCGAGGCGGTGACCGGGATCCTGCGCGCCGCCGACCCGGACCTGGCGGACGTGCCGGTCGAGGCCGCGGCGGTCTTCATCAATCCGCGGGCGGACCTGCAGGTGGCGGCCGCCGACCTGCCGGTGCTGCGCGCGGTCGATCTCGGGGAGTGGGTCCGCGCGTCGATGCGCCGGCCGCGGTTGGCCGACGACGTGCGCAAGCGGGTCGAGGCGGCGCTCGACGCGGCCGCGGCGGCACGGCGGGGAGCGACGTAGCCCCGCTCGGACGGACGGGGTCGGACCGGTCCCCGTCGGGACCACCGCCCCTGGCCGGGAGCCCGCCGCTCAGGGCGCGAGGTTGAACACCTCGACCAGGCCGATACCCGTGCCGCCGGCGACGCCGCGCACGATGCCGGTGTAGCTGCCAGGCTCGAGGTCGAGGAGCAGCGCGGCCTCACCGGCGAAGGCGGGCGCGGCGCCGGCGGCCTGAAGCTCGGCGGCCTCGGGGCGCGTGCCCCAGTCGTCGTTCTCGGTCAGCATGGCTGCTTGCTGGAAGATCGAGATCATCGGGTTGGCCAGGACGCCCGGAACGCCGTGGGCGGTCAGGCTGGGTCCGAGGGCGCGGACGAGCACGCGCACGGGCCCGTCGCGGACGATAAAGCCCCCGATCATCACGTTGTCGCCGGTCATGACGTAGCCGCGGGTGCTGATGTTGGAGAGCCGCCCCGCGCCGCTGACGAAGAACACCTCGACGAGCGCCACGCCGACGCTGGGCCGGGACGGAGCGACCTTGGCGGTGTACGCGCCCGGCGCGAGGGTGCGGACGAGGGCCGAGTCGTTGGGGTGGGCGGGCGTCAGCCCGGTCGCCGTCACGTCGGGGTCGCCGTTCCAGTTGTCGTTCTCGGCCACGATGGTCTGGCCGCTGTAGAGCGACACGTACGGGTCGGGCAGCGCGCCGGGCACGCCCTGGGCGGTCAGGCTGGGGCCGAGGGCGCGCACGAGCACCTTGACGGGGCCGCCCTGGACGATGAAGCCGGCGATCAGCACCTGGTGCTGGCTGCGCCCGATGAAGCCGCGGGTGGAGATGTTCTTGAGGATCCCCGGCGGCCGCGGCGTGGGCGGCGTGGTCGCCGTGGGGATGGGGGTCGGTGCGGCGGTGGGCGGCTGGCTGGTCGCCGGCTGGTCGGTCGGGTCGAGGGTGGCGGTCTCGGCGGGCCCCGGCGTGGCGGGCTGCGCGGCGGCGATGCGCGGCGCCGGCCGGAACGCGGGGCCGAGGGCCCCGGCAAGGGTCGCAAGGGCAAGGGCAAAGGCGAGGGCCGTGGCGACGCGGGCGACGGGCGCGCGGGAGGCGGTGTGCCAGGCGGCGCGGCGGGAGAGCGTGCGAGGCGCCGTCGCCGCGGCGGTGCGACGTGCACGCCGGCGGAGGGCGTCGACCACGGCGGCGCGGCGGGTGAGCGGTGGTCTGGGGGTGCGCATGGGACGCTCCATTGGGCGGCTGGCGGTCTGGCGGCGCGGCCGCCGCGCGGGATCCGTCCCCGCGACGGCGACGGCGGGTAGGTGGCTACGTTAGCCCAACGGTGGCCGGGGGTCAAAGATGATCGTGGGGCGCGGCCCGGCCGAATGGGCTTGACAGGCCGGCGCCGACGTCTATAATATCAGCCTCTGACCTGCATCCCGACGTAGCTCAACGGTAGAGCAACGGACTCTTAATCCGCAGGTTGTGGGTTCGAGTCCCACCGTCGGGTCAACTGAAGCCACCGCAAGCACGGCCTCCGCGATCGCGGAGGCCGTTGTCGTTGCGAGGGATGCGCCACGTCGGTGTCCGAGGCCTGCCCGGATGACCGAAGCACGCCCTGCCGCCAGATGCCGAGGCGCCTCGCTGCCGCCGACAGTTCGAGGGCTCCCGTGCCACCGCATTCCCATGCCACCCCCCGCATGGTGTACGATACCCGCCCACGCGATCTCGCCTCCTCAGCTAGGGATACCGCATGACCGTTCAACGCCCATCGCCTCGCGGCCCGACGCGCCGCCCGCTCGCCGGCTGCCTGTCGGCCGTGGTCGCCGCGGTGGTGGTGGCCGCCGCCTTCGTCGGCTTCGCCCGCCCCTACATGCGCACATGGGGCGCCACGCCCGAAGAGGCCGCCCGCGCGATGCCCTGGGACGCGCCGGTCCCGGAGCCCGTGGTCGTCAGCACGCATGCCATGACCATCAAGGTGCCGCCAGAGCGAGTGTGGCAATGGCTCGTCCAAGTCGGGCAGGACCGGGCGGGGTTCTACAGCTACTCCTGGCTCGAGAACCTGTTCCTGGCGGACATCCACAACGACGAGCGCCTGGCGCCGGAGTGGCAGCAGCGTCGGCCAGGGGACTTCGTACGGTCGACAAGCCCGCTGTTCCTCGGCGGGCGGTACAAGGAGCTGACGGGCTGGACCGTGGGAGCGGTGGAGCCGGGCCGGGTGATGGTCCTCGAGAAATGGGGCGCCTTCGTGCTCGAGCCGATGGACGGCGGCTGGACGCGGTTCATCATCCGGTCGCGCTCGGCTGAGCCGACCGGGACGGTCGCGCGGGCGGCGATCGTGTTCCTGCTCGACCCGATGCACTTTGTCATGCAGCGCCGGATGATGCTGCGCATCCGCGACCTGGCGGAGGAGCGCCCGGGCCTCCCGGGTTGGGTCGTGGGGCTGGCGCGCCTGGGCTGGTGGCTGGGGGCGGTCGCCGTCGCGGCCGCATTCTTCCGCCGCGGGCGGTGGTGGTGGCTGCTCGGCCCGCTCGCCGTCGCCGGTACGGTGCTCTATCAAACCGGCGACGTCCAGGCCGCGCTGGCCGGGTTCATGGGCCTGGGGCTGGCGCTCCTCGGCCCCGCCCTGGTGGGCTGGGCGTTCACGCCACTGTGGATCATCGGGCTTGGGGTCTTCACGTTCGCCGTGTTAGCTCGGATGCACGACGCGTACCTGACGTTCGGGCTGGTGTTCGGCAGCGCGGCGATCGGCGCGCTGGCGGCGGCGATGGCGCTCCGGAGCGGTCTTCGGGTTCTGAGCTAGACAGACCTTGCCGTAGAACGGGCGCCGCATCCGTGCCGTGGCGCCTTCGACAAGCCTCGAGGCCGGCAGGGGACCGGCCGCGCGCGGCACCCGCCCGAAGACGGGATGCGCCGGGCCGTATCTCAAGCCCGGATCTCCCGTTTAAGGAACGAGCACGCATCGACCGGACTGCCCCCCTCGAGGTTCCTTCATGCCCCCAGCCGAGTTGAGCCCATCCGAGATCGGCATGATCAGGCCAGATCCAGCGGACCACACCGCCTTGTGCGCCGCGCTTGCCGCCGGCAGACGCAATCCCTGGCTTGCCAGCCTGATCATGCGCCGCCTGCCCGCGATGCGCGCGCGCCTGGCCGCCCTTCGCGCCCGGATCGCCGACCTGCCCCGCTACGTCCGGCGGCGGCTGCTGCGGCGCTGGGCACCGGCCGCGCCGCTGGCGAGCCTGCTCCTCGCGCTGAGCGGAGGGACCGGCGAGGCGGCGACGATCACCGTCAACGTCGGGGCGGGCTGCACGTTGTCGGCCGCGATCGTCAACGCCAACGCGGACGACACGTCCGGCTCGGTCAACTGCGCGGCGGGCAGCGGCCCGGACACGATCGTCCTGGCCGGCGGGACCTACCTCTTGAACACGGCCTACGGCGCGGCGCTGCCGGACATCGAGAGCGCCATCACGATTCAGGGGAACGGGGCAACCCTCGACGCCGAGACCGCCTTCGCGGTATTGCGGGTGCGGAACAACGGCGACCTGACCCTCGAAGAAGCCACGATCACCGGCGGCTTCGACAGCACATTCGGCGGCGGGATCTTCAACGAGGGGAACCTGAGCCTGGAGCGCTGCACCGTGTCGTCCAACACGGGCTACAACGGCGGCGGGATCAACAATCGGGGCACGCTCCGGATCGAGGAATGCCGCATCTCCGGCAACTCGGCGGGGGGGCGCGGCGGCGGCGTCTACGCCGACGGCCGCGCCACGATCGTGAACAGCACGATCGTCGGCAACACCGCCTACCATGGCGGCGGCATCTTCAACATCGCGAACCTCCAAGGCGCGGTCGGGCTGCGCGTCTCCGGCAGCACGATCTCCGGCAACACGGCCTACGGCAGCGGCGGCGGCATCGCGAACGGGCACAACGTCGACTACGTCTTGACCGCCGGCATCGCCGAGATCGTCAACACCACGATCTCCGGCAACAGCAGCGGCGTGGGCGGCGGCGTCTACAACTACTACGGCACCGTCGGTCTGATCCACACAACGGTCGCCCGCAACTTCGGCGCAGTTGCCGGCAGCGGCATCGCCGCCGCCACCGATGCCCGCATCGTCGTCTCGGGCAGCATCGTGGCCGACCAGCAGGCCGGCGGCCAGGATTGCGCCGCCGGCGGGCCGATGAGCATCGCCAGCAGCGGGTTCAACCTCGAGAGCGGGACCGCGTGCGGCTTCACCGCGACCGGCGACATCCAGAACGGCGACGCCGACCTCGGGCCGCTTCAGGACAACGGCGGGCCGACCTTCACCCACGCCATCGGCACGGCCAGCGACGCGCTCCACACCGCGGACAACGCGGTGTGCACGGCATCGCCGGTCGACGCCGTCGACCAGCGCGGCATCACGCGCCCGCAGCCGGGGGGCGGCGTCTGCGACATCGGGGCGTTCGAGCTCGAGCGGTTCGATGCGCCGACCGCGGCACAGGTCATCGGATTCGCGGCGGTGCCTGACCCCACGGGGCGGGTACGGGTGTCCTGGCAGACGGAGAGCGAGGTCGGCGTCGCCGGCTTCCGCGTCCAACGAGCGGCGGCGCCGCCTGGCCAGGCGGCCGGTCCGTGGACGAACGTCTCGGGCTTGATCCCCGCCCGCGGCGCCGCCGCCGGCGGCACGCGCTACGCCGCCGACGACAGGCCGGGCATCGGCCACTTCCAGTATCGGCTGGAAGTGGTGAACACCGACGGCGCGCCCGAGATCCACGGGCCTGCTTCGGCCGTGGTCCGGGCCATCCGGGCCTTCCTGCCGTGGGCGGGCGGTGGTTGAGCTTCGGCGCGCTCGGGATCGCGCGGCCGGCGAGGGAGCGGCCTGGAGCGGCGGTCCGGCCGCCGACGCTGGGCGTGGGAAGCGATCGCGGGGGTGAGGGGATGGCGTCGTACGTGATTCCCCGGCGCCAGGCTGGCCGCCGGTGAACCTCGCTGCCCGCCGCGTTGTCCTGCGCGACATCCGACGCGACGACCTCGACGCCTACGCCGACTGGCACCAGCTCGGTCGGCGCTGGCAGGAGACCGACGGCCCCGACCTCGGACCGGTGCGCACGGCCGCCGAGACGGCCGACGTCGTCGCACAACAAGTCGAGAAGCTCCGCGACATCATCCAGGCCGGCACCTTCAGCACCCCGCGTCATCGGATGGTCATCGCGGCCCGCGCCGACGACCGGCTCATCGGCGAGGTGTCGCGCTATACCGAGCACAAGGTGCTGGGCTGGCCGGCCGTCGGCATCGTCATCTTCGACGAGGGCCTGTGGGGCCAGGGCCTCGGCCACGAAGCCCTGGGCACGTGGGTGGACTACCTCTTCGGCGCGCAGCCGGAGTGGCGGCGCCTGATGATGGGCACGTGGTCCGGCAACGTCGGCATGCTCCGCCTGGCCGCCAAGCTCGGATTCGTCGAGGAGGGGCGCTACCGCGAGGCTCGGTTCATCCGCGGCGCCTACTACGACAGCGTCATGTTCGGCATCCTGCGCACCGAGTGGCAGGCCCGCTATCCGGCCGGGTTCGCGGCGAGCTTGGAGGCGTAGGCGGCGGGCGAAGGGACCGGGCCGTCGCGGGCCGCGCGGTTTCCGACCGCGACCGCCCCGCCCCGCCCCGCGCTACGCCTCCGCCCCGAGCACGTCGTCCACCGCGATCGCCACGTCCGGGAACGCGGCGGGCCGCAGCTCGGAGCCGCGCGCGAGCCGCTCGACCGAGCGGTAGCCGTCCGCCGCCGGCGTCCGGTGGACCTCCACCGCATCGCCCGCCAGATCGACGATCCACAGCTCTGGGATGCCGGCGGCGGCGTACAGCGCGGCCTTCACCCCCCGGTCGACGGCGAGAGAGCTGTCGGCGACCTCGATGACCAGCAGCACATCCGCTGGCTCCGGGTGGGACCGACGGTAGCGGTCGGCGCGCGGGCGCAGGACCGACACGTCCGGCTCGGGCTCGCTCGTTCCCGAGAGCCGGACGGGATCCTGGGCGCCGACGATGCACCGACCGGTGAGACGTGTGACCAGCATCTCAATGAGTTGCTTGACACACCCCGCATGACGGCTGCTGATCGGCATCTTGTAGACCACCTCCCCGTTGAGCAGCTCGGTTCGCTCGTCGTCGGTCAGTAGCCCGACCTCGGCCATGCGGTGGTAGTCGTCGACCGTGAACGGCCGGCGGATCGTGAGCAAGGCGAGCTCTGGGGGCGCGTCGAGCGCGGCCGGGGAGAGGACGTGATGCGTGGTGCTCATGACTGCCTCCTGGGTAGGCACGCCCGGGGGTTCGCACCGTGGTGGGCACGATTGTAGCACCGGACACCTTCGTTGCCTTCGCATCCATTGCCGCGGCGCCCCCAAGTGTCTTGACTCACCGGCCACCCAGGCGATAATGCGCCGGAGATCGCGGCGCCGTCAGATCGCGACGTCCCACCATCCGAAGTCCGCCGTCGTCTAAGGAGGCGAATCCCATGCGCAGGTGCATCCGATTGCTCGCCGGGGTCATCGCGCTCCTGGCCGTGGCCACGCCGGCCACCGGCCCTCGACGTGGATCGAATCCCACCGGGCCGGCCCCCATCGCCCGCGCGTTCGGGCAAACCTCGATCTTCTTCACCGAGAATCGCGGCCAGATCGACGGCCCGGCGGCGTTTTCCGTCGACGGGCGCGACCTGCGGCTGGCGTTTTCGGCGCAAGGGGTCGCGATCACCCATTACGGCACGCTCCCCGCTGGCGCGGTCCGCCCGCCGCGCCGCCCGGGGGTCACGGTGACCGGGCTGCGCGAGGTCGTCGATCCCGCGACTGGCGCACCCATCTTCATCGGAACGCCCGCGCTGGTCGACCCGCCGCGCCGGCCGCGCGCCACCGTCCAACTGGACTTCGTCGGCGCCAGCCTCGCGGCCCGCCCAGTCGGGCGCGATCGGACCCCGACGCTCGTCAGCTTCTTCCACGGCCCGCGCCCGGAATGGAAGACGGGGCTCGCCACGTTCCACGCGATCGCGTACGACGATCTGTGGCCGGGCATCACGCTGACCTACCGCGCCGACGGCGACAAGGTCAAGTACGCGTTCGAAGTCCAGCCCGGAGCCGACCCACGCGCGATCCGCCTGGCGTGGCGTGGCGCCGCCGGTGTGCGGGTTGGCGTCGACGGCGCGCTGGAGGTCGAGACCGCCGCGGGGGGCTTCCGCGACGACGCGCCCGTCGCGTACCAGGATGTCGGCGGGCGCCGCCAGGTCGTCGGGGTGCGGTTTGTGGTGGGGGAGGACGTGGGCGCGGGGGCGGCGCACGCCGGGTTGGCGCGGTCGAACACGGCCGCGGGCGCGGGCGGACACACTGCGGGCGGGACGCCCGCGGTCCCGGGCACGCTGCCGGCGGTTCCGGGCATGGTGCCCACGGCCATTGTCGGCTTCGCTGTCGGCGCGTACGATCCGAGCCTGCCGCTTGTCATCGACCCAGCGCTCTTCGTCTACGCCGGCTTCTTCGGCGGCCCCGACAACAACCGCGGCCTGGGGATCGCGGTCGACGACGCGGGCGCCGCGTACTTGTGCGGCGAGACCGAGACCGAGAAGGGCGGCCGCGACGCCTACGCGGTCAAGGTCAGCCCGGACGGCACGCGTTTCGACTATATCGCGTACATCGGGGGTCGACTGGACGACACCTGCTTCGACATCGGGGTCGATCCCTCGGGCCACGCCTACCTCACGGGCGTCGCCGGCTCGACCGTGGCCGCGGGGTTCCCGGCGACCGTCGGCCCGGATCTCAGCCACAACGGCGGCGGCGACGACACCTTGGTCGCCAAACTGAACCCGACCGGCACCGACCTCGTCTTCGCGGGCTACCTCGGCGGCCGGGGCTTCGACTTCGGCGAGGGCATCCGGGTGGCGCCCGATGGATCGGTTTACCTCTCCGGGATCGCGGGCTCCGGACAAGATACGTTCCCGGCCGTCGTCGGCCCCGACCTCACCCACAATGGCGGCTATGACGCTTACGTCTGCAAGCTGAAGCCCGTGCCGGACCAAGTCAACCCGAAGGACAACTACGACTACTGCGGCTACGTCGGCGGGAGCGCCGAGGACGTTGGGGTGTTCCGCGACTTCGATGGCAGCGTCGGCATCACCGCCGGCCACATCGCGTTCGACGCCGCGGGCAACGCGTACGCCAGCGGCATGACGCGGTCGTCGGGATCCTCATTCCCGGACGGTGACGGCTTCGGTGACCTCCCGAGCCCCGACCGGACCCACAACGGCGACTGGGATGCCTGGGTCGCCAAGGTCAAGGCGGACGGGACCGGCCTGGTCTACGCCGGCTTTCTCGGCGGCAGCGGCCAGGACGAGGGCTACGGGGCGGGCGTCGACGCCGCGGGCAGCTTCTACTTCACCGGCTCCACCATGTCGCCCGACGACTTCCCGGCCGTCCTTGGGCCAGACCTGACGTTCAACGGTGGCAACTCGGACGCGTTCGTCGCGAAGGTGGCCCCCGACGGGATGCGGTACGAGTATGCCGGGTTCATCGGCGGCGCGTGCGCCGGCGATTGCCCCTTCGGCTTCACCGACGAGATGGGCGTCGGCCTGGTCGCCGACGCCGAAGGCCACGCGTACCCGATCGGTTGGACGTATGGCACGGGCGCGGGCTTCCCGGCGGCGAACGGCCCGGACCTCACCCCGAACGGCCCGGTCGTCAGCCTGCCGGACGACGACGGGGCGTCCGGCGATGCCTGGGTCGCGCGCGTCAAGCCGGTGCCGGACGCCGCCGACATCCTTGCCAACTTTGACTTCATCGGGTTCATCGGCGGGGCCAAGTGGGATGCCGCGTTCTGGGTGGCGCTGGACGGCCGCGGGGGCGCGTACGTGGCGGGCGACACCGGTTCGGATGCCGCGACCTTCCCCAACGGCCAAGGTCTCGCCCACTTCGCCAGCCCGCGCACCGCAAGGGCCGGCAAGTACGACGCGTTCGTCGCCAAGGTCGTCTACGACCCGGCCGGTCCGGCGCTGACCCCCGAGCCGGCGCCGACCGCGCCGCTGACGCCGACGCCCGCGGGATGGGCGCGGCTGCCGTGGGTGGGGCGGCAGTCAGAGTCGCCCCCTTGACCCCGCGCATCGCCGGGCCTATGCTGGCTTGGTGCCGTGGTCGAGCAGCCGATTCGCCCGCCCGACCCCTTACCCTGGCCAGCCGCGCGGCGCGCCGCCCGGCCTACCCGTGTGGAGTTGACCGATGAACCCGTCCCACCCCTCGCCCCCCGACCTCGCACGCCGCCGGACCTTCCGGGCGGCGCTCATGAGCGCGGTGTCGCTCGCGCTGGCCGCGTGCGGCCGGCGCCTGACCGGCGACGCGCCCGCGCCCGCCGACCCGACCGCGACAGGTGTTCCCGAACGGGCCGTCGGCGACTCGCCGTCCGGCGGTCCCACCGCCGTGGAGCAGCCGCCGGCCGTCGCGCCGGTCGCCGACATCCTGCCGCCGACGCCCGCCTGCGGCGACGACGACGACCCGACGCCGGCGCAGACCGAGGGCCCGTATTTCACCCCGGACTCGCCCGAGCGCGCGTCGCTCGTCGAGCCCGGCATCGCCGGGACGCGCATCGCCGTCGCCGGCCGCGTGCTGACCACCGCCTGCCGGCCCGTGGCGCGGGCGCTGGTCGACGTGTGGCACTGCGACGCCGACGGCGTGTACGACAACAGCGGCTACCGGCTGCGCGGCCACCAGTACACCGACGCCGACGGGCGGTATCGCCTCGAGACCATCGTCCCCGGCCAGTACCCGGGCCGCACCCGGCACTACCACGTCAAGGTCCAGGCGCCCGGCAAGCCCGTGCTGACGACGCAGCTGTATTTCCCGGACGAGCCGGGCAACGCCGGCGACGGCATCTTCGACCCGGCGCTCGTGATGGACGTCCGCGACGCCGCGGATGGCGGCAAGGCCGCCGCGTTCGACTTCGTGGTGGCATGATGCCGGTCGTCGGCTGAAACAGGGGCGATGGGGCGCCACTCCCCCCGGGGGGCCCCATCGCCCACCGCCCCGCTGACGCCCTCGGGGCCGTCTGCCACAGTTCGCCATAGATCGTGTCGCAGATCCCCATAGGGCCTTGCCCCGGATCCCTGTAGATCCTTGCCGCAGATACATGGGGATCTAGCCCCCCACGTCTGGCCATCGTCTGCCCCCCCCCCCCGCCGCCGCCACCCAGCATCCCCGCTCCCTCGCCACCGCTTCCCGCCGACATCTCGCTGACGTCCCTGGCGCACGCCCGGCGCCACCCGCGCGTGCGCCAGGCCCCGCCTCGCGCTGCTTCCTCGACCCGATACTCCAACGGATCTCGCATCCTGCCGTGAGAACCCCGAGCAAGTCCAGATAAGATCTCGAAAAACTATGGTGCAAGCCGTATCTTTCGAGACTTTTTCGCGTTAACCCATCGACGTGTGCCGTACCCGCTCGGATTCATCGATTGGGGCCGTGGGCGTGATCCCGCCGTTCGCGCGTGGATCAGAGCGCTCCCACCCCGTCATCCGCTCGCGCAGCTTGGAGGAAGACGATGCCCGCACTGTTCACCGCACTGAAGAAGGCCGTCCGTCGGTTGCCTGGGATACCCCCGGTCGTGGCGGGCCGGGGGTGGGTCCCGACCCGGAGCCCGGGGCGGCCTTCCGTCTTCCTGGCGTGCGCGCTCGGGCTGGCGCTCCTCGGCATCGCGCCGGGGCGCCCGACGTGGGGCATGATGGATGGCGGCACACACGCGCCGGCGCCCGAGCCCGGCGCCGGCGACAGCGCGTTGCCCGACCTCGCGCCGCTCGCCAACAACCAGTTCCAGACGACCGTCCATCCCGAAGAGAACATGGTCGTCAACGGCTCGTTCGAGATGGCGCCCACGGGGCTGAACCAGACGACGATTCCCGGCTGGACGGTCACCAGCGGGAACGTCGACGTCTGGTCGGGCTACACGCGGCCCGACGGGTCCGCCGCGCAACTCGAGCTCGACGGGACGCCCGGGCCGGGCACGGTGGAGCAGACCATCACCGGGCTCGCCGCGGGCCAGGTCTACTACTTCGAGTTCAACTACGGCTCGCAGGGCGCGGTGGGCGACCAGGCGCGGGTCCAGATCCTGACTTCGGGCGGCGCGGACATCATCAACCAGACGCCCACCAGCCCGAACGGCGACCCGAACACGAAGGGGTGGGAACACTTCCGCCAGACCTTCACGGCGCCGGGCGACGGCATCGTCAAGCTGCGGTTCGAGAGCCTGAACACGAACGCCAACAACCTGGCCGGGTTCAACGTCGACGACGTGCGGGTGGCGCGGCGCCTGACCAACTTCGTCGTCAACGGCGACTTCGACGCCGGCCCGGTTCAGGCCAACGCCACCGCCAACATCCCCGGCTGGACGGTCTCGGCGGGCAACGTCGACATCTGGAACGCCTACTTCCGGCCGAACGGATCGAGCCGCTACCTCTACACCGAAGGCAACACGCCGGGAACCATCAGCCAGACGGTCAGCGGCCTGACGGACGGGCAGGCCTACACGTTGACGTTCTTCTACTCCTCCGAGGGCAACGTCTCCGAGCAGGCCAGCGTCAAGCTGTACGACGCTTCCAACGCCGTGTTCCTGAACCAGACCGTCACCTCGCCCGGCGACGCCAACGTGCGCGGCTGGCAGACGTTCCGAGCCGGCTTCGTCGACCCGGTCGGCGCCACGGTCAAGGTCGAGCTGCAGGGGCTCAACGCCAACGGCAACGGCACGCTGGGGCTTGCCGTCGACGACGTCCGCATCGCGGCCGCCCCGCTCAACTACGTCGCCAACGGCGACTTCGAGTCGGGCCCGACGGCCCTCAACATCGCCAGCAACGCCATCCCGGGCTGGACGGTCGTGACCGGGCCAGTGGATGTGCGCACCATGGGACCGCTCTTCAACAAAGAGCTGGACCTGAACGGCACTCCGGGCACTGGCAAGGTGGAGCAGACGGTGACCGGGCTGAGCGGCGGCCAGGTCTATGTATTCCAGTTGAACTTCGTCTCGGAGGACAATGCCACCCACTTCGGCAAGGTGGCGTTGCTGGACTCGGGCGCCGGCACCGTGTTCGCCAAGACGATCAGCTGCGACCACGCGCCCACCAACGAAGGCTGGTGCTTCCTGCGCCACACGTTCACCGCGCCGGGCGACGGGCAGGTCAAGGTGGTGCTGGAGAACATCGAGACCGACGGAAACTTGAACCTCGGCATGAACGTCGACAACGTCGTCATCACCCGCGATGTCGACTTCGTCGTCAACGGCAACTTCGCCAGCGGCCCGACGGGGCTCAACCAGCCGCACGTGCCGGGTTGGAACGTCGCCGACTTCCCGGATGTCCACGACAACTTCCATGGGTCCACCTACCGCTACCTCGTCGACTTGAACGGCACCCCGGGCGACCTGGGCCTGCGGCAGAACCTCTTCGGACTCAGCCCCGGCGCGACCTATACCCTGCGCTACTTCTACGCGGCGCACAACAACGGCGTCTTGATGTTCAAGGTGCGCGTGCTTCCTACGGCGGGCGCGGCCCTGGTGGACCTCACCCAGTCGACGTTGACCAACCAGCAGCCGAGCAACGGAGGCTGGCGCGAGGCGCGGCACGCGTTCGTGGCCCCTGCCGATGGCATCGTCAGCCTGATCTTCCAGAACATCGAGAACGACCCCAACAACGTCGAGGGCCCGCTGCTGGACAATGTCTCGGTCTTCGGCCAAGCCGCGACTGCCGGGGTGACGATCGACTCCTGTGACGCAAGCGCTCCGCTGCCGATCACCAAGGGCCCGGGCGGTGTCACCGCCGGCCTCCAGTTCTGGGCGCGTGCCGACAAAGATGTCTTCAAGGACACGTTGGGCACGGCAGCGGCATCGGGCGATCTGATCAAGCGGTGGGCCGACCGGTCCGGACACGGGCTCGATCTGTCGCCGAACGGCGGCCGCGAGCCGACCTACCGGGCGGGCACGTCCACCAGCAACTACAACCCGTACCTGGAGTTCAACGGCGACTACCTCTTCAGCCCGATGACGGTGATGAGCCGTACAGCCAGCGTGACCATGATCGGCGTCGGCAACAAGACGGCCAATTCGGGGATCGACACCATTCTCTCCACTGGCGACAACGGCAACGACCCGACGCTGGATGTCACCAACCTGGACTACAACCCCTGGTCGGACGCAAGTTCGCCGGCCTTCGTCACGCATTCCGGCTCACCGATCGTCCAGAGCCGGCCCTACATCTTCGACATCCGTGCCGACAACGGTGTGGCGAACGACCTCGTCGCGGGCCTCTCCGGCTTCGACCACGCCAACAACATGGAGATCCTCGGCGAGAGCAACACCGAGATGTTCCGCGAAGTCAACGTCGGCAGCGACGGCGGTGGCGAGAACTGGGACGGCGGCATCACCGAGGGTGTGATCTTCAACCGCAAGCTGCCCGCCGCCGATCTGCAGCGCGTCCGCTCGTACCTGGCCATCCGCAACGGCATCACGCTGGACGCCAACCCGGCCAGCGGCACGACGAACTACGACTACGTGGCGTCGGACGGGACGGTCGTCTGGCCGGGGACGGCCAACGCGGGCTACCAGGGCTTCCATCGCGACGTCGCCGGCATCGGCCGCGACGACGCGTCCGACCTCGACCAGCGCAAGTCTGGCAGCGTGCACACCGGGTCGTTGGTCGCCATCGCCCACGCCGGCGCCTTCGCGCCCGACAAGAGCTTCCTCGTCTGGGGCAGCGACGGCGGCTCGACGGCGTTCGCGACGCCCTACACCCCCGACACGTTCGTGCCGCCCGTCCCCTACTTCCGCATGACGCGCGTCTGGCGCGCTTTCGAGGTCGGCACGGTAGGGACAGTGACCGTGATCGTCCCCGCCAACGGCGCCAACCACGTGCTCGTCGACACCGACGGCGACGGCAACTTCAACACCGGCACGCAGACCGAGGTGGCCCTCACACCCAGCGGCGGCATGCTGCAGGCGTCGGTGAACCTGGCCAGCGGCAACCACTTCACCTTCGGGCGCCTGGCCACCGGTCCGGGCGGCGTCGCGGCCAACCTCAAGCTCTGGGTCAAGGCCGACGGCATCAGCGCCACGGACGGCCAGGCCATCAGCCAGTGGGACAACGTCGCCGACCCGAACTACAACCTCACGCAGGCCACGGCGTCCGATCAGCCGACCTACTACTCGACCACGACCGGCCAGCTCACCAACTTCAACCCGTCGCTGCACTTCGACGGCAGCAACGACTTCATCGCCAACCCCGCACGGCTGATGCCCAGCACGTCGCCATACACCTTCATGGCGGTGGGCATCGACGAGGACGCCGGGCTCGGCTACCGCAAGCTGATCTCCTCCGAGGAGTTTTTCGACTACTTCGGGCTCTACAAGCAAGGCGGCGCGGTGGGCGACAACGGGTGGATCCCGTACGGCGTCTTCGGCAGCCCGGACCGCGGCGACATGGGCAAGGGCACGAAGTACTCGGCCGACGGCGGGGCCAACGGCTACTGGAACGGGACGAACTTCACCAGCGACGCCCGGACCGACCACGCCCAGCCGCAGGCGGTCGGGTTCATGTCGCAGAACAATGCAGTCAACGCGCCGATGTTCTCGTGGACCGACGGCTACACCGAGGACAGCGGCTGGAGCTTCACCGACGACGGCATCCCGCCCGCGACGCGCTACTTCGAGCACTACGCGCTTGGCGCGGACTACAACGGCACCAGCGGCGTCGAGGTGTGGAAGGGGAAGATCAACGAGGGCATCGTCTACGACCGCATGCTCTCGAACGCCGAGATGGCCCGCGTCAACACCTACCTGGCCATCAAGTGGGGCATCACGATGGGCCAGGGCAACGGCCGGGTCGGTCACAACCTCGGCTACAACTACGTCGCGTCGGACGGGACGGTGGTGTGGGACGCGACCGCCAACGCGGCCTACGGGCACAACATGGCCGGCATCGGGCGCGACGACCCTTCCGAGCTCGACCAGCGGCAGTCGGCCAGCGTCAACATCGGCAACCTCGTCACCATCGGGCATGGGACGATCGCCGCCACGGACGCGGCCAACCCCAACGGGTTCGCCAGCGACATCAGCTACCTGATCTGGGGCCACACCAGCGGCGCGGCGAGCTTCACGACGCCGGTGACGGGCACGGTCCTGTCGCGCATGGGGCGGATCTGGAAGGCCGAGGAGACCGGGACGGTCGGCGGCGTGCGCGTGGCGGTGCCGCTGACGGCCATGCCGGGCACGCAGCCGACGCTGATCCGCAGCACCGACGCGACCTTCACGAACGCCGACACGCTCGTGCCCATGACGCTCGTCGGCTCGAGCTTCGTCGCGACGATCGACTTCGCCGACGGCGACCACTTCACGTTGGCGGCCTACGTCACCGGACCGGGCGGCGTGACCGGCGCGCAGGTGTGGGTGCGGTCGGACGCCGGCATCGCCGCGGCCGACGGGACGGGCGTCGACACGTGGGGCGACCAGTCGGGCTGGGGCTACAACCTGACGCAGGCGACGGCGACCGATCGGCCGACGTACCACGCGACGACGCCCGGCCAGACGGTCAACTTCAACCCGGCGCTGGACTTCGACGGCAGCAACGACTTCATCGCCAACCCGACGCGCCTCATGCCGAGCACGTCGCCCTACACGTTCCTGGCCGTTGGCGTCGACGACGACCCCGGCCTCGGCTATCGCAAGCTGATCTCCTCGGAAGAGTTCTTCGACTACTTCGGGCTCTACAAGCAAGGCGGGGCGATCGGCGACAACGGGTGGATCCCGTACGGCGTCTTCGGCAGCCCCGACCGGGGCGACATGGGTAAGGGCACGAAGTACTCGGCCAACGGCGGCGCCAACGGGTACTGGAACGGGACGAACTTCACGAGCGACGCCCGGACCGACAACGCCCAGCCGCAGGTCGTCGGCTTCATGTCGCAGAACAACGCGGTCAACGCCCCGATGTCCTCGTGGGTCGACGGCTACAAGGAGGATACGGGCTGGAGCTTCACCGACGACGGCATCCCGCCCGCCACGCGCTACTTCGAGCACTACGCGCTCGGCGCTGACTACAACGGCACGAGCGGCGTCGAGGTGTGGAACGGCCGGATCGTCGAGGCGGTGGTCTACGACCGCGTGCTGACCGACACCGAGATGGCGCGCGTCAACACCTACATGGCGCTCCGCTGGGGCATGACGCTCGGCCAGGGCAACGGGCGGGTCGGCAACAACCTGGGCTACGACTACCTCGCCTCGGACGGCGCGGTGATCTGGGACGCGACCGCCAACGCGGGCTACGGCTACGACATCGCCGGCATCGGCCGCGACGACACGCCGGCCCTGCTCCAGAAGCAGTCGGCCAGCGTCAACCTCGGCAACCTGGTGACGATCGGGCACAAGACCATCGCGGCCACCAACACCGCCAACCCGAACGGGTTCGGCGCCGACAAGAGCTTCTTGGTGTGGGGCCACAACAACGGCAGCACGGCCGTCGCGACGGCCGTGACGAGCGCGCCGAACATGACGCGGATGGCGCGGATCTGGAAGGCGCAGGAGACGGGCACGGTTGGGAACGCGCGCGTGCGCGTTCCCGCCAGCGCGCTGGGCCTGGCGTCGACCGATCTCGGGTGGTTGATCGTCAGCAACGACGCGACCTTCGACGGCACCGACACCCTCGTCCCGCTCGGGGCGTTCGGGTCCAACCTCGAGAACGTCGTGGACTTCACCGGGAGCCAGTACTTCACCTTCGCCAAGCAGACCCAGGTTGACACCGACGGCGACGGCATCCCCGACGCGACCGACCTTGACGACGACAACGACGGCATCCCCGACACGGGCGAGGGAAGCTGCGCCGCCGACACCGACGGCGACGGACGGCCGGACTGCCGCGACCTCGACAGCGACAACGACGGCATCAACGACGTGGTCGAGGGCTTCGGGGCCGATGCCAACGGCGACGGCATCCTGGACTGCGGCGGCACGACGATCGGCAGCCTCAGCGTCGGCACGACCGGGACCTCCGGGGCGATCGACGTCGCCAACCTCGCCGCCCAGGGCACGCCTGGCTTCACCGACTTCAGCATCGGCGCGCTCGAGGGCCCGAACATCCGGCTGTTCCGGGAACCGTCGGCGGTGCTGGGCTCGGCGCTGGACGTCGACGTCTTCGTCCCGGCGCCGTCGGGCAGCCCGTTCACCGCCGCCGGCAGCTCGCCGTTCAAGATCCCGGCCGGCTCGCAGGTCCGCAGCTTCCTGGCGCACTGGGACCCGGTGGGCGGCTCGGGCG
The DNA here is from genome assembly GCA_964415605.1 of uncultured Anaerolineales bacterium. Lineage (GTDB taxonomy): Bacteria > Chloroflexota > Anaerolineae > Epilineales > Epilineaceae > UCB3. The sequence goes on from CAYQBA010000003.1 coordinate 21,445, forward strand.
GCGCGACCGGCTCGATCACCTTCGACACGCCGATCCACTCGATCGTCTACCTGTGGCACGACCTCAACCCGGCGGACGCGCTCGACAACGGCACCAACACCTACTACATGGGTGGCGTGCGCGGCAGCACCGAGTTCGACACGATCACGATCAGCCCGGACCGCATGACGATCACGCTGAACCTGTTCGTCCTGGGCTACGTCGACGAGCTGCGGATCCTCTTCGTCGACCCGGCGCCGCAGCCCAAGCCGGCCGACACCGACAACGACGGTCTGCTCAACTGCGTCGACACCGATAACGGCGGCGCACCGCTGGCGGTGCCGGACACCGATGGCGACGGCGTGCGCGACCTGCGCGACCTCGACAGCGACAACGACAGCGTCGGCGACTTGATCGAGGGTGGCAGCGGCGGGGCGGACCTGGACGACGACGGCGTCGTCGACGGGCCGGACGCCGACGGCGACGGCGCGCAGGATAGCGTCGACGGCGGGCCGGGCTTCGGCGACGCGCACAGCCCGGCGCCACCGAATCAGGACGGCGATGCTTTCGCGGACTACCGCGACGTCGATGCCGACGGCGACGGCGCCAACGACATCACCGAAGCCGGCAACGGCGCGCTCGACACCGACAACGACGGTGAAGTGGACAGCCCGGCCGACGCGGACGGCGACGGCGCGGCGGACGTGGTCGACCTCGACGACGCGGCCTTCGGTGGCCTGGGCGTCCCGGCGGCGATCGCCGCGGTCGACACCGACGGCGATGGCGTGGCGGACTCCCTCGACGTCGACGACGACAACGACGGCATCCTCGATGTCGCCGAAGGCTTCGGCGACCCGGACGGCGACGGCGTGCCGAACGCGCGCGACCTCGACAGCGACAACGACGGGATCAACGACGTGCGCGAGGGCGGCATCACCGACTGCAACTTCGACGAGGTCGTCGACAACACCGACGCCAACGGCGACGGCCTGGTCGACGGCGCCGACGCGGACGGCGACGGCTACCGCGACAGCGTCGACGTCGACGAGGGCGGCTGCCCGGCGCTGGCGCCGGACTCCGACGGCGATGGGACGCCGGACTCCCTCGACCTCGACAGCGACAACGACAGCTTGAGCGACCTGGCCGAAGGCGGGAGCGGCGCGGCCGACGCCGACAACGATGGCGTGGCCGACGGGCCGGACGCCGACGGCGACGGCATCGTCGACAACGCAGACGGCAGCAGCGCGGCCTTCGGCGACAGCGGCGACGCCCTGCCGACCAACGCCGACGGCGACAACTTCCCGAACTACATCGACAAGGACAGCGACAACGACGCCGCGTTCGACCTCGCCGAGGACGGCGTGCCGGCCTTCGACGCCAACGGCGACGGGCGCATCGACGACCCGAACGACGCCGACGGCGACGGCATCCCCGACACCGCCGACGCCGACGACGCGGTCTTCGGCGGCCTGGCCGACCCGCCGGTGGGCCCGATGGACACCGACGGCGACGGCGTGGACGACTCGATCGACGCCGACGACGACGGCGATGGCATCCCCGACACGGTGGAAGGCAACGGCGCGGTCGACACCGACGGCGACGGCGTGCCCGACAGCCTCGACCTCGACTCCGACAACGACGGCGTCAACGACGTCGACGAGGCCGGCGGGCTGACGGACGCGAACGGCGACGGCATCGCGGACGGCGCGATCGGGCCCAACGGCATGATCGCGAGCCCCGCCAACACGCCGCAGAACTCGGACGGCGCGGACCAGCCGGACTACCGCGACCTCGACAGCGACAACGACACGACGTTCGACGTCGACGAGGCGGGGCTGGGGGCGCTGGACACAGACAACGACGGCGACGTGGACGGGTCGGATCCGGATGGCGACGGCATCGTGGGTGGTGCCGACGGGCTGCCAGCCGTGTTCGGGGATTCGCCGACGGACCAGGATGGCGACGGCTTTGCGGACGGCGCCGACGCCGACGACGACAACGACGGCATCCCGGATACCGTTGAAGGCAACGGCGCCGTCGACACGGATGGCGACGGCGTCCCCGACAGCCTCGATCTCGACAGCGACAACGACGGCCTCAACGACGTCCGCGAGGCGGGCGGCTTGACCGACGCCAACGGCGACGGCAAGGCCGATGGCACGGACGCCAACAACGACGGCATGATCGACTCGCCCGCGCCCAATCCCGTCGACAGCGACGGCGACGGCGTGGACGACTATCGCGATCTCGACAGCGACAACGACACGGTCAGCGACCTGATCGAGGGCGGCAGCGGCGCTGCCGACGCGGATGACGATGGTGTGGCCGACGGCCCGGACGCCGACGGCGATGGCATCGTCGACTCGGCCGACGGCAACGACGCCGCGTTCGGCGACGCGTCCGACCCCACTCCCACGAACACGGATGGGACGGGAGTGCCGGATTACCTCGATCTCGATGCGGATGGCGACAGCACGTTCGACATCGATGAAGCCGGGAACGGTGCGCTGGATGTGGATGACGACGGCGACGTCGACAACGCGGCGGACGCGGAGGGCGATGGGATCGCGGACGTCATCGATGCCGACGACGTCAACTTCGGCGGCCTGGGTGCCCCGACGGTGGCGCCGACGCCGACCCACACGTCGACCGCGACGGCCACGAGCACGGCATCGGCGACCTCGACGACCGCGGCGACCAGCACGTCGACCGCGACGGCGACGACCGCGGCGACCAGCACGTCGACCGCGACGGCGACGAACACGCCGACGAACACGCCGACCAACACGGCGACGAACACACCGACCAACACACCGACCAACACGGCGACGCCGCCGCCCGGTCCGGACACCGACGGCGACGGCGTGTCCGATACGCTCGACGCGGACGACGACAACGACGGCATCCCCGACGCGGTCGAGGGCAACGGCGCGGTCGACACCGACGGCGACGGCATTCCTGACAGCCGGGACCTGGACAGCGACAACGACGGGCTGAACGACGTGCGCGAGGCGGGTGGGCTGCCTGACGCCAACGGCGACGGGAAGGCCGACGGGGTCGACGCGAACAACGACGGCATGATCGATGCGCCGCAGAACAACCCGGTGGACACCGACGGCGATGGCGTCGATGACTTCCGCGACCTGGACGCCGACAACGACGGGGTGTCGGATCTGGTGGAGGGCGGCCAGCCAGGCATCGTCGACGCGAACAACGACGGCGTGGCGGACGGGCCGGACAGCGACGGGGACGGCATCGTCGACTCGGCCGACGGCAACGACCTGGCGTTCGGCGACGCGGGCGACCCCCCGCCGGCGAACCCGGACGGCGACGCGACGCCGAGCTACCGCGACCGGGACTCGGACGGCGATTCGGTCGACGACATCGACGAGGCGGGCCTGGGGGCGCTCGACGCCAACAACGACGGGCGGATCGACAATACCGCCGATCCCGATAGCGACGGCGTTCCGAACAACGTCGACACCGACGATGCCAACTTCGGTGGCTTGCCAAACCCCTTCGGCGACGCGGACGGGGACGGGATCCCCAACGGCGTCGAGGGCAACGGCAACGTCGACACGGACGGCGACGGCAAGCCCGACGCGGTCGATCCGGACAGCGACAACGACGGGATCCCCGACAGCGTGGAGGCGGGGCCGACGCCGGCGACGCCGGACGACGCGGACGGGGACGGGATCCCGAACCAGCGCGACCTGGACAGCGACAACGACGGGCTGAATGACGTGCGCGAGGCGGGCGGGCTGACCGACGCCAACGGCGACGGGAAGGCCGACGGGATCGACGCGAACAACGACGGGATGATCGACACGCCGGCGACCAACCCGGTCGACACCGACGGCGACGGCACCGACGACTACCTGGATCTCGACGCCGACAACGACGGCTGGTCGGACCTGGTCGAGGGCGGCCAGCCGGGCATCGTGGACGCCAACAACGACGGCGTGGCGGACGGCCCGGACGCGGACGCGGACGGGATCGTCGACTCGGCGGACGGGAACGACGCGCTCTTCGGGGACGCGGCGGACCCGGCGCCGGCGAACCCGGACGGGGACGCGACGCCGA
>CAYQBA010000003.1:25606-30129 GCA_964415605.1 uncultured Anaerolineales bacterium
ACGCGGCGGACCCGGCGCCGGCCAGCGCGGACGGCGACGGCGTGCCGAACTACCGGGACCGGGACTCGGACGGCGACGGGACGGATGACATCGACGAGGCCGGGCTCGGGGCGCTGGACGCCAACAACGACGGGCGGATCGACAATGCGGCGGACCCCGAGGGCGACGGCGCGGCGAACGTGCTGGACACCGACGACGCGGGCTTCGGGGGCCTGATGAACCCGTACGGCGACGCCGACGGGGACGGGATCCCCAACGGCGTCGAGGGCAACGGCGCGGTCGACACGGACGGCGACGGCAAGCCGGACGCAGTCGATCCGGACAGCGACAACGACGGGATCCCGGACAGCGTGGAGGCGGGGCCGACGCCGGCGACGCCGGACGACGCGGACGGGGACGGGATCCCGAACCAGCGCGACCTGGACAGCGACAACGACGGGCTCAACGATGTGCGCGAGGCGGGCGGCCTGTCGGACGCCAACGGCGACGGGAAGGCGGACGGGGCCGACGCGAACAACGACGGCATGGTCGACGCGCCGGCGACGAACCCGGTGGACACGGACGGCGACGGCACCGACGACTACCTCGACCTGGACGCCGACAACGACGGCTGGTCGGACTTGGTCGAGGGCGGGTCGGGCGCGGTCGACGCGAACAACGACGGCGTGGCCGACGGGCCGGACAGCGACGGCGACGGGATCGTGGACTCGGCCGACGGACACGACGGGATGTTCGGGGACGCGGCGGACCCGGCGCCGGCGAACCCGGACGGGGACGCGACGCCGAGCTACCGCGACCGGGACTCGGACGGCGACGGGATGGACGACGTCGACGAGGCGGGTCTGGGGGCGCTGGACGGCAACAACGACGGGCGGATCGACAACCCGGCCGATGCCGACGGCGACGGGGCGGTGGACGTGGCCGACGCCAACGACGGGCAGTTCGGCGGGCTGCCAAACCCGTCGGGTGACGACGATGGGGACGGGATCCCCAACAGCGTCGAAGGCAACGGGACGGTGGACACCGACGGCGACGGGCGGCCGGACAGCCAGGACGCCGACAGCGACAACGACGGGATCCCCGACGCGATCGAGGGGTCCGGGGACCAGGACGGCGACGGGATCCCGAACTTCCGGGACCTGGACAGCGACAACGACGGGCTGAACGACGTGCGCGAGGCGGGCGGGCTGTCGGACGCCAACGGCGACGGGAAGGCCGACGGGGTCGACGCCAACAACGATGGCATGATCGACGCGCCGGCGACGAACCCGGTCGACACCGACGGCGACGGGGTGGACGACTACCTCGACCTCGACAGCGACAACGACGGGGTGTCGGACCTGGTCGAAGGCGGCCAGCCGGGCATCGTCGACGCGGACAACGACGGCGTCGCCGACGGGCCGGACGCGGACGGCGACGGGATCGTGGACGCGGCGGACGGGAACGACGCGCTCTTCGGGGACGCGGCGGACCCGGCGCCGGCCAGCGCGGACGGCGACGGCGTGCCGAACTACCGCGACCGGGACTCTGACGGCGACGGGACGGACGACGTCGACGAGGCCGGGCTCGGAGCGCTCGACGCCAACAACGATGGGCGGATCGACAACACGGCGGACCCGGAGGGCGACGGCGCGGCGAACGTGCTGGACACCGATGACGCCGGCTTCGGGGGCCTGATGAACCCGTACGGCGATGCCGACGGGGACGGGGTCCCCAACGGCGTCGAGGGCAACGGCGCGGTCGACACCGACGGCGACGGCAAGCCGGACGCGGTCGATCCGGACAGCGACAACGACGGGATCCCGGACAGCGTGGAGGCCGGCCCGACGCCGGCGACGCCGGACGACGCGGACGGCGACGGGATCCCGAACCATCGCGACCTGGACAGCGACGACGACGGGCTGAACGACGTGCGCGAGGCGGGCGGGCTGACCGACGCCAACGGTGACGGGAAGGCCGACGGGGTCGACGCCAACAACGACGGGATGATCGACGCGCCGGCGACGAACCCGGTGGACACGGACGGCGACGGCACCGACGACTACCTCGATCTGGACGCCGACAACGACGGCGTGTCGGACCTGGTCGAAGGCGGTCAGCCCGGCGTAGCGGACGCGAACAACGACGGCGTGGCCGACGGGCCGGACAGCGACGGCGATGGGATCGTGGACTCGGCCGACGGCTCGGACGGGATGTTCGGCGACGTGGGCGACACGCCGCCGGCGAATCCGGACGGGGACGCGACGCCGAGCTATCGCGACCGGGACTCGGACGGCGACGGTGCGGACGACATCGACGAGGCGGGGCTGGGGGCGCTGGACATCAACAACGACGGGCGGATCGACAACGGGGCCGACGTCGACGGCGATGGGGCGGCGGACGTCGTCGACACCAACGACGCGGCCTTCGGCGGCATCCCCAACCCGTTTGCCGACGACGATGGCGACGGGATTCCCAACAGCGCCGAAGGCAACGGGACGGTGGACACCGATGGCGACGGGCGACCGGACAGCCAGGACGCCGACAGCGACAACGACGGGATCCCCGACGCGATCGAGGGGTCCGGGGACCAGGACGGCGACGGGATCCCGAACTTCCGGGACCTGGACAGCGACAACGACGGGCTGAACGACGTGCGCGAGGCGGGCGGGCTGTCGGACGCCAACGGCGACGGGAAGGCCGACGGGGTCGACGCCAACAACGATGGCATGATCGACGCGCCGGCGACGAACCCGGTCGACACCGACGGCGACGGGGTGGACGACTACCTCGACCTCGACAGCGACAACGACGGCAGCGGCGACCTCGTGGAAGGCGGCACCGGCGCGGTCGATGGCGACGGCGACGGCGTGGCCGACGGACCGGACGCGGATGGCGACGGGATCGTGGACTCGGCGGACGGGAACGACGCGGCGTTCGGCGACCAGGCGGATCCCGCTCCGGCCAGCGCGGACGGCGACGGCGTGCCGAACTACCGCGATCGCGACTCGGACGGCGACGGGACGGACGACGTCGACGAGCACGGACTCGGGATTCTCGACGCCAACAACGACGGCAAGATCGACGACCCCGGCGACCAGGACGGCGATGGCGTGCCGGATGTGGTGGACCGCGACGACGCGGCGTTCGGTGGCCTGGCCAACCCGAGCGCCGACGACGACGGCGACGGCATCGACAACGGCTTCGAGGGCAACGGGGGCCGCGACACCGACGGCGATGGCACGCCCGACAGCCAGGATCCCGACGACGACGGCGATGGGATCGCCACCGCCGCCGAGAGCCCGGACCCCAACGGCGACGGCAACCCCGCCGACGCGAGCGACACTGATGGCGACGGGAGCCCCGACCACCTCGACGACGACGACGATGGCGACGGCGTCCCGACCGAGTCTGAAGGCACCGGCGACCGCGACGGCGACGGCGTCCCGAACTACCGCGACTTCGACCCGACCGGCTACTTCTACGACACCGCCGACGGCCGGATCATTCCGGGAGGCGCCGTCGCGGTCTTCGGGCCCGGCGTGGTGAACCTCATCCACAACGGCATCACGGGCTACTACCAGTGGACGACCACCACGGCGGGTGTGTACACCATGGTCGTCGTGCCACCGCCAGGCTACGAGGTCACGCCGGCGTGCGTCAATGCCGACCCTCCGCCGTTCGACCCGACCGGCGGCCCGGACCCGACGTCGCTCGGCGCCGGCCAGAACGGCTTCACGCCGTACCTGACGTCGAACGCATGCACGCCGTACTACTACAGCTTCATCTTCGAGGCCGGGGACCCGTACATCGTCAACAACAACATTCCCCTCCGGGTCGCCGAGAAGCCGACCAGCGTGGTCATGGCCGACATCGGCGTGCGGCAGGCCGGCGCTGGCAAGATCGACGTGTACTGGGAGACGGTCGCCGAGGCCGACCTGCTGGGGTTCAACGTCTTCCGGGCCGCCGAGCTGGGCGGACCGGAGATCACGCTCAACCCGTCACTGGTCCCCGCCCAGGGCGGTGCCAGCAGCGGAACGCTGTACCACTTCACCGACGACCCGGGCCAGGGCGTGTTCTTCTACCGCATCGAAGCCGTGCACGGCTCTGGCGAAGCGCACGCCTTCGGTCCGCTGCAGGTCAGCGTGGGCACGCCTGACGCGAGGCGGCGGATCTACTTGCCTTGGGCGGTCGTCCGTCACGCCCAGCCCGCCGGTCCAAATGCGGGGAGCGCCGACAGGGAGCCGCCGGACGACGTCCGGCCCCTCGATCCCCCGAGGGCTCCCAGGTCGCCAGTAGCGCACGTCCCGGACGAGCCGGTCTCCGGCGGGCTTCCCCCGGAGCCTGCCGCGGACAGGCAGCGCCCGGTGGCGCCATCCCCCTGACCTGGCAGGGGGGGGGGGGGCGGGGCCCCCCCGGGCCCCCCCCCCCGGGGGGGGGGGGGGCGGGAAGGGGGGGGGGGGGGGGAAAAACCCCCCCCCCCCCCCCCAGCCACCCCCCACACCAACCGGCGGGACCGGTATAGTATAGAGGGTGGGGGGGGG
>CAYQBA010000003.1:30139-52653 GCA_964415605.1 uncultured Anaerolineales bacterium
CCCCCCCGCCCCCCCCCCCCCGCCGGGCTTCGGAAGGCGCGTTGGCGGTGGCTGGTCGAGAAACCAGCCACCGCCAACGCGTTTGGCGTTGACCGACTTCGGACTGCCGTTGGACGCTCGATGCGGTCAGCGGTGGAGGCTGCCACCCACCGATGATGGATCAGACCGCCGTAACGTTTCAGGCGCGGTCACGTCAAGAGGTCTAGAATGGTTGTCGCCGGGGTCCGACAAGTCTATCGCGTTCTCCCGGGGCAAAGTTGACCGCGACGTACGGGAGCGATAGGTTTATCGGGAGTGTTCGTCTACCGACATGCCCAGCGTATCCGCGCCGCCGTCCGAAACCGACCGCGCACCCTGCTTCGGAGGCCTATCTTCGTGGATGAACAGGTGAGATGGCGTATCGGCCTCTTGGGCACGTTTCGCATCGAGCGCGATGGCGAAGTGCTGGCCGTCCTCTACAACCGCAAGCGCGATCGTCTCCTCGCCTATCTGGCGGTGGCGCCCGAACGGCCCCACCTACGGGAAGACCTGTCGCGCAGACTCTGGTCGGGCGAGACTCGGGCGGAGGGATTGCAGCGCTTGAGCAGCCTGCTCTACATCCTGGGCACCCACTTCCGGGAGATCGGCGCCCCCGACGATCTGATCATCCGGACCTACCACACGCTGCAGGTCAACCCGGTCGTCCGCACCGATGTCCAGGACTTCGAGCGATGGCTGCAATCGGACGCCCTCGTCGCTTCCCCGGCGGCTTCGGACGATCGGCTCAGGCACCTTGGGGAAGCCTATGGCGCCGGCCTGCTCCCCCTGATGCGCGACCCGTGGTTCGAGCCCGAGCGCGCCCGGTTGGCCGCGCTCCGTCGCCAAGCGCTCGCGCGCCTCGATCGAGGGGCTTCCCAGAGCCATTCGAGCGTGCCCGCCCTCGAGTCGGTCTCCGCCCCCGAGCCGCACCTCGAGACGATTGACGGGCTGCCTTTCCCGTCATCGTTCACGGAAGTGGATCGGAGACGACAGCAGCTTGTCGATCTGGGACGGTTCGTCGACGAGATCATGGTCGGCATCTGGGGTGCCGACAGGGCGGAACGGATCCACCGATTGAACGCCCGCTATGCCGAAATTTGCGACGCGATAGACTGGGCGATCGCCAACGACGAGCGGGATCTCGCCGCCCGCGTCGCCGGTGGGCTTTGGCCGTACTGGCTGGACCGCGCCACGCTCGACGATGGCCGTCAGTACCTCGAGCGGATTCTGACGCTGGACCATCCGCCCGACGGCGAGCCCTACGCTCTGGCCGTTCACGGATCGGGCGTGCTTGCATTGCGATCGGGAGACCTGATCCTCGCCCGGACTCGCCTCCAAACAGCCCTGGCCTTGTGGAAGCGCCTCGGCCGCCAGGCATACTTCGCCCGGGCCCTCAACAGCCTTGGAGAGGTCGCGCGCCGCTCCGGTCGACCGGCGGATGCTCTCCCCTTTTTTGCGCAGGCGCTGGACATCCTGCGCGACCTGCAGACTCCCGAGTTGATTTGCCGCGTCCTCAACAACGCCGCCGCGGCAGAGACGACGCTTGGCAACCATGCTCAGGCCCGGCACTGGCTCGAGGAACGCCTCGCCCTGGGGCGCCAGCTCGGTGACCAAGCGGTCGTTGCCCGGGCCCGCTCCGACCTCGCCAACGTCTTGATCGCGAACGGACAGCTCGCGGACGCAGATGGTCATGCCCAGGCCGCGCTCGAGCTGTTCGAGGCCATGGGAGACGACGCCGGCCAAGCGGCTTGTCTGCGGAGCCTAGGGTATGTTCTGCAACGGGGAGGAAGGCTCGACGAGTGTGACGGACTCTACCGGCGGAGCATCGACCTCGCGCGCGCTGCCGGCGACATGGGCGAGCTGTCTGAGTCACTGTTCTACCGGGCCAGCGTCCGCCACGACCAGGGGCACGCCGAAGAGGCGACTGACCTCTGCCGGCGGGCGCTGGATCTCTTCACGGCCATCGGCGACGCCCTCGGCGTCGCCAAGGTCAAGCGCGCCCTCGAACACCTCGGCGTTGACCAGGGACCGGAGGGCGCGACGTCGCCAGCCGGGGCCGGGGTGACCGCGGACGCCGGCGCCATGTGACGGCGCGACGGGCGGGGTCGGGTCGGTGCCGGCAGCCCGGCCGTCGCCCGGCGCCCGCCCGGGCCACGCTAGCGATCCAGCACGGCGCCAACGGTGTCCTGAAAGCTCAGGTCGAGATCCCACACATCGTCGTGGATCCAGACCGCCGCGGTGGTGTTGAGCGGGGGGGATGCGGCGACGCGCCCCACCAGCGGCCCAGCGATGATCGCCTCGACGAAGTAGTAGCCGCTCGATGGCGCCGTGAAGGCGAAGCGGCCGTCGAGACCGGTCGTACCGACGGCGATGGCGACGGGATCGGCACCCAGCTCGCATCGGTTGAGCACCACCGTCACGCCGGCGATGCCGGATCCACTCGCGGTGTCGGTTACCGAGCCCCCGGCCGTGGGCTCGCTGCGCGGGGGTGGTGGACCCGGGTCGAACTCGATCAGGTCGCACGGATTGCCTTCGGCCGCGGCCGCCGGAGGGCCGGCGATGCCGACCCCCGAGATCAAGGCAAGCCACGCGAACACCGCGACCGATCGGCCCAACAGAATTGCGGGCAGCATGTAGGCGTCTCCTCCGGATCAAGCGCGCTCGGGGGTGGGAGGCACCTCCCCAGACACCCGACCACCGCCCTTGCCAGCGCGCTGTGCCAATTGGCCTCGATCAAAGAACCCCGTCCCTCCGCACGCTCACGATCCGGGCGGCTGCAGGAGGCTGAACATGAAGTCGACCAGGGAGTCCGCATCGCGGAAGTAGCGGCGATTCCCGGTCGTGACGTGCTCGACCATGCCTCTGTATTCCCCGCTCCGCGCGCCTGGCTGGCGGTCTTCGTAGGGCTCAAACCACAGCCGAATCACGTACGTGTGACCAGCCTCACGGGCGGAATGCCGCATGCCCCTCTAGCCTCTGACGAAGTTTGATTCCGGCCGGATCCGGCGCCACCGCCGGCTCGTGCATAGTATAGCGCCATATCTCACGAAGCTCTCACAGAAGTCTCACACAAGTCTCGCGACTGGTTATGCGACGGCGTCGACCGTGGCTCCGGCGGGTTCGAGACTGTGGAGGGTCGCACGCCAGCCGCACGGACCGGCGGCCATCACGACGTCTGGCTCCGCGGGGAGCAGGGTCAGGGCTCACGCAAGGCTTGGGCGAGGTGTTCGATCTCGGCGCGCAGCGAGACCGAGGCGGGCGCCCCGGGGCGCACCGTGGGGATCGACCCAGCCTGGGTGTCGCCGCGGATCTCGTCGTACAACCGTTGGGTCTCCGCCATCGGCCCGATGCCGAGCTCGGTGAGCAGCACGTCGCGGCATGCGTCGTACTGACGGATCGCCAGCGGCCTCTGGCCGTTCTGGACGTGCATGCCCATCACCGCGCGGTGGACGGCCTCGCGCAACGGGTCGATCTCGAGGATTCGCGTGCCGCATCGCAGGCCTTCATCGATCAGCCCATGCCAGCGGTAGTACCGCATCATCGCGCTCAAACCGTCGATCAAGAGGAGGTGCAGGTTCTCGCGCCGCCGCAACACCCAGTCGTCGTAGAACCCCTCCAGGTATGGCCCGATGTACAACTGGAACGCGACTTCCATCGATGCGGCGTCCGCCGGCGTGAAGTCCTCCACGGCTTGACGCAAACCGGCGGCCAGGCGCGCTTCGAACACGTTGACGTCGTGCCACTGCGGGCTGTGTGCGTTGAATCCGACCTCGCCGTGCGCCTCGGTCACGATGTAGGTGCCGCGCGCGACGGAGGAGGGTTCGATGGCCTGGCGGAGCCGCCAGAGCGCGGTGCTCAGCGCGGCCCGGCCCCGCTCCGGGTCGTGCTCGCCCCAGAACGTGTCGACGAGGTGCTCGCGCGGGTGCGGGCGCCGGGGCGGCGACAGGAGATAGGCCAGCAGCTTCTGACATATCGGGCCGAGATGGATCACCTGGCCCGCATCGTTGACAATAGAAACGCTCCCGAACAGGCGTGTGCGTAACATCGACTTGGCTCCCCCCGGTCAGCCAACGCATTTCTACAACGTGACCTCGAAGGTGACGTTCGCGATCGAGGCCCGCACCATGTTGCCTGGTTGATATGGATATTTACGATCGGCGCAAGGCGTCGGGAATTGTCTCCTTTCCGACCGCACCACACGGCCGCGGAAACGGGTGCGGCTTCGCGGCGTGCTCGTGCGAACGGGTGCGGTCTTGTAGCGTTGAAGATGGGATTAAGTTGATTGCCTGACACTTCATCATAGATTCAGGTTGTCGCTCCGTCAACTGCAATTGCATCGCCTTGCACGCTTATGCCATCGGGCGCCGGCGGGTCGACGCGGCGGGCACGGCGTTGGCGCAACGCCAGGGAGGCCACGCGCAGCCGCGTGGCCTCCCTGGGAAACAGTCTGTAGCGCGATCGATCGCGTGGATGGCCGGCGCCGCTCGTCGATCACCCCGCAAGCGGCGTGACCGGCGGGCGCCGCACCGGCGTCACGGCCGTGAGCCGGTGCCCGGCTCGCGCACGCACTGCTCGGCGCACTTGGCGAACATCTCGCGGGCTCGGGCGGCGCAGTTCTCGCCACCGGCGACCGTGCAGCGCCGGAGCGCGGCTTGCGCCGCCTCGCGGCAGCGCACCGGGCAGGCCGGCCGGACGGTGCCCGTGTTGCTGCAGCGCATGGCGCACGCGTTGTACGCGGCGCGCGCACGGGCCGCGCAGTTCTCGCCGCCGGCAGCCTCGCAGCGCTTGAGGGCTTCCTCGGCGCTCTGCTTGCAGCGGTCGGCGCAGGCGGGAGCCGGGCCGCCGGAAGCGGTGCAGCGCGTGCTGCAGCTGGCCAACGCCTCGCGGGCACGGGTGGCGCAGTTCTCGCCGCCGGCGGCCTCGCAGCGCTTGAGGACTTCCTGCGCGTGCTGCTGGCAGCGATCCTGGCAGCTCGGCGTGTTGCCGGGCGACGGCTCCTGCGCGGCCGTGGGCGCCGGGGCCAGCAATCCAGCGCCGAGCACGCCGAGCACGAACGCGAAGGTCGTGACGAGGCTCAGGCGGGCGAGCGGTCGGGCGAATCGGTTCGTCATGGTCGTTCTCCATCCTGTGGTTTCGGGCGGCGTCGGCGCCGATCGGCGTCGACACGTCCAGCGTGGTCCGCGAGCGCATCCACACGCCTCGGGTGCCGCGATGCGTCATGTGCTCGATCAGGATAACGCGGCGTCGGCGATGGAGGATAGACCGGCCGCGTCGGATTCACGCCTGATGCGGCGAGCACCGGCCACCGGCGGTGGGGCGCCGGGACACCTGCCGTCCCGACGCCCCACCGCCGGCCGAGATCAACGCATGGCGTCGATCGCCATCCGCGGCCGGCGGGCCGGTGCCGCCGCCGACGCCCGGCGCATCGACGTGCTGGCCGCCAGGGTCGTCCCGCCGACGGCGACGGTCTTGACCGTCATCGGCAGGTAGATCACCGGGCGCACCATCGGCCGGAGGATCGTGCCGCCCATGACCGTGCCGTCCTGGGTGGCGGTGATGTAGATCGTCGGGCTGCGCGACCCCGCGGGCCCCGAGACATCGACCTGCAGCTCGGTCAGCTCCTCGCCGTCGAACGGGATTCGCTCGAGCGTCAGCGCCACCGGGACCGTGGCCTGGCGCGGGCCGTCGAACGGCCCGCCGCCGATCACGATCTCCACCGAGCGCGTGCGCGTGTCCACCCGCCCGCCCTTGGCCTCGCCGCCGGCGGCCACCCAGCGCTCGAACACTGCCGGATCCTTGAACGTGACGCGGCCCGTGCCCGCGGCCGGGAAGTCCGCCGCGTTCAGCGTCACGGACGTATACCACTTGCCGCGGTTCCGGTTGCCGACCTTGACGGTCGTCGAGCTATCCGGGCTGTCCGGGCCGCCGACGATCTGCACGTTCTTCTGGCACAGGTTGTTGTCGAACGGCACCCAGCCATCCGAGAGGATCGGGTCGTCCGGGGCGCTGATGCGTGCCAGGAAGCAGAAGTGCCCGGTGGCCGGTGGCAGCCACGGCACGCCCACGACCGTCGTGGCCCCGGCGGCCAGCCGGTCGATGGTGGCGCGCCCCACCTCCGGCACCCAGTCGTCGGGCCAGCGGAGGCTGGCGCCGCCCGCGGTGTCGTACACGCTGACCGTGATGTTGAGCACCTCGGCGTCGCCGATGTTGCTGACACGGACATAGACCGTGTTGACCTGGCCGGCCAGCGGGTTCTGGTGTGTCGTGGCGCCGTCGGCCTGGTGGCGCACCCAGATGTCGGGGCTGTCCCACCACGCTTCGCCGGCCGGATTGGACGGCAGCGTCCCGCGATCGCGCGGGTGGTCGCGGCACATCGCGTCGGGGTGGGTGGCCAGCGGCGGCAGGACGCGCACGGTCGGCTGCGGGAAGACCAGGCTGCCGGGCTGCCCCACGCTGTTGGTATAGGTCGCCGTCGCCGAGTCGTTGACGGGCCACGTGCCGGGCGTGGTGGTCATGCGCACGCGATACGTCAGCCGGATCGTCTCGAGGCCCAGGCGCGGGATGCGCCACGTCAACGTCCGGCCGTCGGCGCTGACCTCGGGCGTCGCCGGACCCCCGAACGACCCCGGCACCAGCGTCACCCGCGGCGACAGGCGGTCCACCACCACCAGGTCCGTCGCCGGCGCGCCGCCGATGCGGCCCGAGATCTGCTGGTAGATCGTGGCCAGCGCCCCGCTGTCGGGCGCCTGGAAGTAGTCTCCCGGCGTCGAGGCCAGGGATCGCAGAAGGTCGGGGTCGACGTCGCCGCCGAGCCCGATGGTGAACACCCGCGTGCCGGCCGCCTTGGCCGCCGCGGCGGCCGCGCGCGGGTCGCCCCCCGACGTCGGCTTGCCGTCGGAGAGCACCACCAGCACCGCCTGGTGCGCCGGATCGTGGCGCGGCCCGGCCAGCTCGGCCTGGCCACGCGTGATGCCGTCCTCGATGTTGGTGCCTCCGCCGGATGACAGGCCGTCGATCGCCGCCCGCACCGGCCCGGCGTTGGGCGAGAGCACCTGGTTGACGCTGGCCGAGTCCGAGAACGACACGAGCGCCACCTGATCGCTGCCCGGATCCATGCGGTCGAGGAAGCCCTTCGCCGCGGTCTTGGCGTCGGCGAGCGGCTGGCCGCTCATGCTGCCCGAGACGTCCATCACGAGCGCGACGTCGGCGGCCCTGCGGCTGGGCAGGCAGCTCCCGTCCATGCCGGTGAGGGTCAGCGTCACCATCACCTCGCCGCCGGGCGGGACCACGCCCGGCGCGGCCGTCTTGTCGCTCGCCACCCGGCACGGCGGCGGCGGGGCGCAGACGTTGAACACGATGCCGTCGAGCACCGCGCCGGCCAGCCAGCCGTACGTGACCTTGTGGAAGCGCAGCACCACGGCCACGGTCCGCCCGCGGACGAGGTCGAGTTGGGCCGGCGAGAGGTTGAAGCCAGGCGGGTCGATGGCGCATTCGATGGGCACGAGCGGGTCGACGTCCCACATGCGCACCAGCTCGGTGGTGAGGCTCGGGTCGTAGATCGACGCGCGGAGGTAGTTGCCGGCGGACGTCGGCGGCGGGTTGACGGCGGCGACATAACGGGCGATCTGCTCGACCGAGAAGCTGGCCGCCGTCACGTCGCCCGGGACGTCGACGAGCTGGTACAGCCACTCGTCGTTGGCGGCCCCCGGCTCGCCGCGGAAGTGGGCCGAGTAGAGGCCCTGCAGCGCGCCGTCGGTCCGGATCAGCGTCCGTCCCGCGGCCGAGTACGCGCCCCACGATCGATGCCCGAGCTCGAAGTACGGGTTGCGCACGTGGTTGGGTCCCGCACAGCTCAGCGTCACCGGCGGCCGCACCGGCGGGCATGGAAACACGGTCGGCGTCGCGGACGCCGTCGCCGTCGGCAGGCCGGTGGGGGTGGGCGTCGGCGTGTGGGTCGCGAAGTGCGTCGCCGACGCCGTCGACGTGGCCGTGGCACACCACGCGGGCACGTGGATCGTCACGCCTTGCTCGCCGTACACCGCGCCGTCGCCGATGGCCTTGACGTCGAACACGTGCGTGGTCCCCAGCCGGGTACCGGCCGGCACGGTGATGTCGACCTCGAACGTGACTTGCGTCCCGCCGGCCGGGATGACGAGGTCGGCGTAGAACGGCGGCTGGACCGTCAGCCAGTACTGGTAGTCCGGCGGCAGCGTGCGCAGCTCGAGGCGCGAGATGCGGCGGCTGGCGGCGGTCACGAGGTTCTGGATGGCCGCCGGCAGCGCGGCGGCGTCAGCCAGCGACAGCGCGTCGCCGCCGGTGTTGGTCCACCCGGCCCACTGCTTCCAGTAGGTCGTCAGGTTGGCCTGCGACGTGCTGCCCGCGCCGCTGACGACGAAGAGCAGGGTGGTCCGGTGCGCCGCCACGCTGTCGAGCACGCCCTGAAAGTCGAGGTCGTCGGCAGTGCCGACGGTCCCGTCGCGGCCGGGATCCAGGACGCACGGCGAAGCCTCGCCGCACCACGTTCCCCCGGGGTTCACGGGCGGGTTGACGACGCGCGCGTTGAGGTTGTCGTCGTGCGGCACGTCGTCGCCGAACATGACGACGAAGCGGCGCGTGTCGGATCGCCAGCCGAGCGTGCTGTCGGTGACGGACTCGTACAACACCCGCGCGTAAGCCTCCGGCCGATCGCCGCCGCCGCCGGCGCTCGTCGCGTTGACGGCCGTGGAGACGGCCGCGCGGTTGGCGGTGACGGACTGCCGGACGAGGTACGGCCAGTCGCCGGTCTGCCCGAGCGGGCTGATGGGATAGTCGCGCAGGTCGACCACCCCGAACTGGATGTCGGGGATGACGCGCGCCAGGTCGTTCATGATGACGAGCGCGTTGGCCTTGGCGGCATCCAGCACGGGTTGCATGCTCTGGGTGGTGTCGAACGCGAACACGACGTCGGCGCGGCCGGGCGCCGGGGAGATGAAGATGCGCTTGGTCTCGTGCACGGTCTGGCCCGGGCAGAGCGTGGCATCGACGTTGGCGCGCGGCGTCGGCGTCGGCGTCCGGGTGGCGGTCGCCGTGGGGCCGGGTGGCGTGACACTGCCGCACGACGGATCGACCTGGACCGTCACGCTGCGTCGGTCCTGCTGGCAGTTGGGATCGGCGGCATCGGAGACAACCGCCACGATCTCGTAGTTCCCCGGCCACAGATCGGCGGGGATGGCGAGTGGTACGACCCGCTGGCCGGGCGCGTCGAAGGTGGCGCTGCCCGATGCCCAGATGATGTCGCCACTCCAGAGCTGCACCTCGACCTTGACCGCCCGCGTGGCGCCGGTGGTGCCGACATCGACGAGCACGCCGGCGGTGGCGCCGGGCGTGTAGCACGTGCGGTCGGGCGTGACGCTTCGGATGGTGGCCCACTGGTCGCACGCGCTGGTCACGCGCAGCACGACGTCGTCGACCTTGGCGCCGATCGGGTAGTTCACCGAGCCATCGCTGAGGAACCCAAACGCCAGCCACACCTGCGGGCGGCCGACGTAGTTGGCCATGTCCCAGGTGTCCTCCATCCAACCGCCGGGGTGGGCGTTGGGGTCGTCCTTCCAGTTGCCGGCGTAAGCGATCCCGTCGAAGTTGGAGCCGTTCGTCGAGGCCAGGACGCGCAACGTGTCGGACGCGGTGGCGCAGTTGGTGCCCACGCACTCGCTGTCGAGGTAAAACGCCCAGGCCAGCTCGGCCTGGGTGACGGCGCTGAAGTCGAGCGGACCGTACACCATGTACGAGGCCGCATGGTCGGGGTAGTTGGCACCGCACGCCAGCAGGCTGCCGTTGGCGCCGCCGCCGACGGCCCACGCGCTGCGGGCGCTGTGGTGGCCCTCGCAGCGGTTGGCCCAGGTGTACTCGCCGCCCTCGCTGCCGTTGTTGTCGACGACACGCCAGCCCGAACCGGCCGGCCAGGCGGCGGACTCGAAGTACTCCGACAGGAGGACGGTGGCCTGCGCGGGGCCGTCGGCCGCGGCGAAGGGGTCGACGGCCCCGCGGCCTGGCGCCGGGTCCGGCAGGGTCACGCTGCCGGACGGAAAGGGGCCGGCGTGCGCGCGCTGGTTCGGGCCGGCCGAGGCGGGCTTGTGGAGCGACCACGGCGCGACGGCGGCCAGCAGGCTGCCGACGAAGGCGAGGCCGAACAACCCGACGGTGGTCCATCGGGGCGCGGGGCGGGGCAACTGGGGCGACATGGCGGAGCTCCTCTAGGGATCGATGTCGACTTCTGGATTCAGTCCGTATATCTTATAGGATGTGAGGGCGGCTGTCTTGCTGCCGCTGCAGCGGGTCCAATCGCGGTGGTGATCGCGTCCGTCCACCCCGACCGCCCGGGCGCGCGGCGGCGATGGCGTGGAACAGCCCGTCCCGCGGCGGCCGGCGCGATCGCCGGCATGACGCGAATGGACACCGGACGCGAAAGGGCTAAGCTTGCCCTCACCTGCGCGTCGACCGCCCGCGCGGCGCTGGCCTGGCGTCGCCCCGGGGTCGACGCGCGACAACCGACGGGGGGAGCTGCGGATGCTGATGCTGGCCGCCGCCGTGGCCACGGCGATCCCGCTGCTGTCGTTGTACGCGATCTATCGGCTCGATCGATACGGCACGCGGGCCTTTCGGCTCGTGCTGTTGTGCGCGGCGTGGGGCATTGTCGCCACCCGCGTGGCGTTCGAGGTGAACACGGCGGTGCTCGACACCGGTCGGGTGGCCGCCCCGATCATCACGCGGGTGATCGCCCCGATGGTCGAAGAGATCGCCAAGGCGATGATCATCGCCTACCTCGTCTTGCGGCCGCGCTTCACGTACTTCGTCGACGGGGCCATCTACGGCTTCGCGGTCGGCATCGGCTTCGCCGTCGCCGAGAACTACCACTATTTGTGGAGCCACCAGTCGGCGGCGCTCACCCTCGCCCTCGGCCGGGTCGTCTCGACGAACCTCATGCACGCGTCGACGACCGCGTTCACCGGCATCGCGCTGGGGATGGCCCGCTTCGAAGCCCGTCCCGCGCGGCGATGGGCGATCGGGCTGGCGGGCCTGGGGCTGTCGATGCTCCTGCACGTCGCGTTCAACACGCTGGTGACGCGCTACAGCGGCAGCACGGCGGCGCTGTACGCCCTGGCCGCCGGTTACGGCGTGTCCGGCGCGCTCGGCGTGGCCGGCGCGATCCGCCTGGGGCTGCGCCAGGCCGCCGGCTGGATCCGCCCGGCGCTCGCGGCGTCGCACCGCGTCGCGGCCGGCGAGATCGCGGCCATCGAGGCCCTGGACGATGCGCCGGCGGTGCTCGCGCCGATCGAGGCGCGCTTCGGCGAGCGCGCGGCGGATGACGTCCACACGCTCCTCCAAACCCAGGCGCGGCTCGGCATCCTTCTTCAGCACCAGGACCACTTGCCCGAGGGAGAGGCGCGGCGCGAGGTGGACGAGGAGGTGGCGCGGCTGCATGCCGAGATGGACGAGCGGCGGCGGGCGATCGGCGTCTTCTGCATGCTGCACGTCCGGGCGATCGCGCCGGACCCGGCCGGTCCGCTGTGGCGCGCGCTGGATTCGGCCGGGCGCGAGGCGATCGGGGCGGCGGCCGCGGGTGAGGCGGGCGCGCGGGACCCGGGCGGCTGGCGGGCATGGCGGAGATGGAGGCCGCGGTCGAAGCCCAAGGACGTCGATGTCTGGCGGGCGCTGCGGGCGCGGACGGAGCCCCGAAAGCCATTGGCGGCGCGCTGGTGGCGCCCTCGCGGGGAGGCCATGGGCGATCGGGTTGGCGCGACCGCCCCTGCGCCGCGCGGGCGTGCCGTCGTGATGGGCCTGGCCTATGCCGGCGTGACGGCGGCGGTGTGGTTCGGGCCAGGCCTGGTCGACCTCCCGGCGTGGGCGGCCGTGGCGGAGTCGACGCTCGGTCGAATCGCGCTCCAGTGGCTCGCGACGCTCGGCTTTCTGGCCGCCACCGACTCGTCGCCCGGGGATGCCTGGCGATCGCCGAGATCGCCACGGCGCTGGGTCGTCCTCGGCCCGCGGCACGGGGACCTCTGGCATCGAGCCGCGGGCCGGCTCGATGCGCGAGCCCGGCACGGCTCGGTTCGCTCGCGGCTGGCGTCCAAGGCGGGGCGCTTGATCGCCTTGTCGGCCGCGGCCGTCGTGTCCGCCGCCATCTGGGTGGGCCCCCGGTGGCTGACCATCGTCGGGCAGGTGGTCGATCCTGCCACGCTCGTCGCGATCCAGGTGCTGGCGCAGTCCGCGGTCGTCGTCACCTTGGCCGCGGCGGTGGACCGCGTCCGGCCGGCGCCGTGGCTGGCGACGATCGTCGCGATCGCGGCGGCGATGGCCGAGCTCGCACGATCCAGGCCGTGAGATCGCCCCGAAGTGGGGTGTTCCCGCGCTAAACGCATCCCGCTCACGAACCATCCGCGTGGCCCGGGCTGGACAAATCGGCGGTGATCTGATAAGAAAGTCGACCGCCGGGCGGTCCCACGTCACATTGACGGCACCTACCGAACATCGCCGCGCTCCACCCGCTTCCCCCGTTGCGTCCGGGACGCCGCTAGGCATACGGCACCCCATGCGTCCTGCATGGGGCCACGGGCGTCGGAGACCACGCCGCCTGCATCACGGTCGGGACTCTCGACGTTTCTTCCGGTTCGCATGGAGGAGCAAGCACGATGGATCGCATTCACGGTTTCACACGACGGGTTGGCTGGACGACCGGGCTCGCGCTGGTCCTCCTCGCCGCGGGCTGCGGCGGCACCGCCGATGCCCCGGCGGGGGACGCGCCGGGCGGGGCCGGGCTGAGCGGGGAGATGATCGGCCAGCGCGGCACCATCCTGGGCAACGTGGGGGCGGGCGGCATCGAGGTCAACCTGCGCTTGAACACCGGGGGGACCTGCGACACCCTGACGCCGGCGCAGCAGACCACCACGTCGCTGCCCGACGGCTCGTACAGCTTCGCTCAGCCGGTTGACCAGGGCGATTACTGTATCGAGTACGGTGGTCAGACGCACACCTGCGGCTGCGATTGGGCTGGTGGCACCTGCACGTGCTCGCCGCCGCCGGGGCCGTGATCCCGATCGTGCCCGGTTGACGGTGGCGCCAACCGCCGTCGGCGTCGTCAGCCCAGCCACGTTCGGGCGTATGCCAACGCGCCCACTGCGTCCAGCGCGGCGCCGGCGGCATTGGCCGCCTCGGCGTGGTCGGCGTGCAGCGCCATCCGCGCCGACGCTGCCAGCTCCTTGATCTCGATTGCGATGGCCGGCGGGCGCGGGGCTTCCCCCTGCGCCCGCAAGGCATCGGCGGCCGCGACAAGCGTCAAGACGGCTTCGTGGTCGCCGCGCGCCCCGGCCAGCGCGACCAGGCGCTCGATGGCGCGGGCGATGTGCCAGGTCGAGCTCGAGTGGTTGCTGATCGAGAGCGCGTCGCGCAGGTCGGCCGCCGCACGGGTCGGGTCGCCGCGCGCCAGGCTGAGCTGGCTGGCATGAAGCAACCCCTCCGCGATGGCGGGCTGCCAGGCCACTTGGCGGGCCAGGGCAAGACCTTCGTCCAGCGCGGCTTCGGCGAGGTCGAGCTCTCCAGATCGAAGATGCACAAGCGCCAGGATGATCAGGCCGGAACCGACGCCCTGCGCATCGCCCATCCCACGCAGCATCGTCAGGCGGGCCTCTCCGAGATCGCGAGCCCGCGCGAGGTCGCCGCGCTCGCAAGCGCAGCGAACCAAGACCTCCATGGCTTCGGCGGCTCCGTACTCCGCCCCGGCGGCCTGGTACAGCTTCAGGCTCTCGTGCCCATGGGCACCGGCGGCATCGTACTCACCTCGGCTGAGCTCGATGCCCGCCAGCGTGCAGAGTGCGCCGGCGATGGAGTGCGGGTCGCCTTCCGCGCGGCGGATCGCAAGGCAGGCGTCGATCAGCGCCTTCGACTCGGACAAGCGACCCTCCTCGTAAGCGACTTGGGCGATGTTGCTCAAGACGGCGGCTTCGCTGTTCTGGTCGCCCTCGGCGCGCATCACGGCGAGGCACTCAGCGAAGCACTGGCGCGACGCGGAATAGTCGCCCATCGCGCGCAACAGCGAACCGAGATTGTTCAGCAGCTTGCCTACGTCCGCCTGCCTGTCGTCGGCCCGTGCCAGCACCAGCCCTTCTTCCCAGGCCGAGCGGGCCGCCGCATAGTCTCCCTGGTAGTACGTCAGCGCCCCGTATGCGTTGATGGCCCGCCCGCGTATCGCGGGCGGCACAGCTGCCGCGCCGCCCGCGGCAAGGAGATCGCCCAGGCGCTGGCGCCCCTCGCGGAGGTAGCCGCGCATGTACCAGAACGGCCACAACGCCGCGGCCAACCGCAGCCCGGGCTCGACAGAGGATCCCTTCGCGGCCCACGCCAGCGCCGCCCGGCAGTTGTCGTGCTCGGCCTCGATCCGGTCCAGCCACATGGCCTGCTCGGGCCCGTGCAGCCGCGCCTCGGCGCCGTGCGCGAAGGCCGCGCACCACTCGAGGTGGGTGGCCTGCAGCGCTTCGGCCTCACCCGATGCGGCGAGCTGCTCGAGCGCGTACTGCCGGATGGTCTCGAACAGGCGGTAGCGTTGGGCCGACCCTTCGCCGGCAAGCGCCACCAGCGACTTGTCCACCAGGCCGGCCAGGAGGTCGAGCACCTCCCAGTCGGGGATGACGGCGTCAGCGCACACGGCCTCGGCCATCTCGATGGTCCACCCTCCCGCGAAGACCGCCAACCGGTTGAGCAGCGTGCGTTCGGCGTCCGACAAGAGCCGGTAGCTCCAGTCGATCGCCCCGCGCATCGTCTGCTGGCGCGGGTCGGCGTCGCGCCGGCCTGACGTCAGCAGGCGCAGGTGGTCGTCCAGCCGCGCGGCGATTTGATCGGGGGCCAGCAGGCGCACGCGCGCCGCCGCCAGCTCGATGGCCAGCGCCAGGCCGTCGAGCCGCCGGCAGATGGCGGCCACCGCCGGGGCGTTGGCCGGCGTCAGCGCGAACCCCGACGCCGTGTCGGTCGCGCGGGCGACGAACAGCTGGCCGGCTTCGGAGTCCAGCACGCCGCGCACCGCGGCCGCCGGATCGCCCGCCGCGACCGCGCGGGCGTCCGGGACCCGCAGCGGCGGCACATGGAAGACGGCCTCCGCGGCGATCGCCAGCGCTTCGCGGCTCGTCGCCACGATGCTGACGCCCGGGCACGCCCGGGCGATCGCCTCGGCCAGGCGCGCGCAGGCGTCGATGACGTGCTCGCAGTTGTCGAGGACGAGCATGGCGCGGCGCGGCTTCAAGTGCTCGATCAGCGTGTCGTGCACCGGGACCCCCGGAGCCTCGCGGACGCCCAGCACGGTGGCGACGGCCTGTGTCACGAGTGCCGCGTCGGTCAGGGTGGCGAGCTCGATCAGCCAAGCGCCGCCGGCGAACGCCTCCCGCTGCGCGCCGGCCACATGCAGCGCCAGGCGCGTCTTGCCCGCCCCCCCGGGGCCGACGAGCGTCACCACCGCGGCGCGGCCCAAGAGCTCCGCGACCGCCTCGGCCTCCGCGCCCCGGCCGACGAACGCGTTGGGCGCGACGGGCAGGTTGTGCGGCGCACCGCCCTGGCTGGCCAGTGCCGGGAAGTCCGCCGGCAGCGCGGGGTGCACGAGCTGGAAGACGCGTTCCGGTTCGGCCACGTCCCGGAGCCGATGGGTGCCGAGGTCGCGCAGCGTGCCGCCGCCGGGCGGCGTCGCCTGAAGCAGGTCGCGCGTCACCCCCGAGAGGATGGTCTGCCCGCCGTGCGCCGCGCCCAAGAGCCGCGCCGAGCGGTTGAGCACGGTGCCGAAGTAGTCGGCATCGCGCACCTCGGGCACGCCGGTGTGCAGGGCGCAGCGCACGCGGATCGGCGCGGCGGCGTCCGCGGCGGCCGGGAGGAGCGCGATCTGGGCCGCCAGCGCGGCCGCCAGCGCATCGTCCGGCGTGGTGAACGCGGCGCAGAACGCGTCGCCCACGGTCTTGAAGACATGCCCGCCATGTCCCTCGATCGCTTGCCGGACGATGGCGTCGTGGCGCGCCAAGGCGGCGCGCATCGCCTCGGGCTGCTGGGCCCACAGGCGGGTGCTGCCCTCGATGTCGGTGAAGAGGAACGTCACCGTTCCGGTGGGGAGCGAGTCCAAGGCGAGGCGCTCCGAGCGTGACGCGAGAGGTCGGCGCGTTTGGAATGGTAGCGACACGGGTGGGGCGAAGCAATCGCGTGGGCGCCCGGCCGACCATTGGGGGCGGATGCGGCGCGCGTGGGTGAACCGACGGCCATGACCGTCGATCACCCCGGATTCGCCCCCCTGTCCGCCGCCGGCTATACTCCCGACGCGCCGCCCCCACCGCCGCCCGGCGGCCACGCCGGCCGTGCATCCGACCCATGCCCTCTACCCGTCCGCGCCTCCACGTCCTCTTCGAGCACGGGCCAGACCTCCGGCCGTTCAGCACCGCGTACATCCGCCTGCTCCGGCCGCTGACGCACCCCACGGTCCGCGGTCATCTCGACGCCACGTTCGGCCGCCACGACAGCGGCGCCGCGGTCAATGCCGTCGTCGTCGACCGGCTGTGGCGGCCGGACGTCACGGCCGACCTCGCCGCCGACCTCGTCGCGCGCGCCCGGGAGCAGGGCGCGCGGGTGATCCACGCCCTCGACGACAACTTCGCCGACCTGGCCGCGGAGTGGCCGGCCTGGGGCACGCGCGGCGCCATCGCCGCGTTCCACCGGCTCGTCCGGTCCGCCGACGGGCTCGTCGTCAGCACGCCCGCGCTCCGCGACCGGTTGGCGGATCTGAACCCGGCCATCGCGATCGTCCCCAACGCGCTCGACGAACGCCTGCTCGAGCCCGAGCGCGTCGACCCGGCGATGGCCGTGCTCGCCCCGCGCCGCCGGCCCGGCGACGACCGGGTGGTCATCGGCTACATGGGCACCTTCACGCACGACGCCGACTGGCGGCTCGTGGCGCCGGCCCTGCGCGAGGTGTGCCGGCGCCATCCGGGCCGCGTTGCCATCCAGCTCGTCGGCGTCGCCGGCCAGGCCGACACGCTCGCCGCGGCCGCGGACCTGCCGATCGAGGTCATCCGCCTGACGCCCGAGCAAATGGCCTACCCGGCCTTCCTGCCGTGGTTTACCCAGGCGCTCGACTGGGACATCGGCATCGCGCCGCTGTGCGACTCCGACTTTACCCGCACCAAGAGCGACATCAAGCACCTCGACTACGCGGCGGCCGGCCTGGCCGGGGTCTACAGCGCCGTGCCGGCCTATGCCGCCACGGTGCGCGACGACGAGACCGGGCTCGTCGTCCCGAACGCGCCGCGGGCCTGGGTCGACGCGCTCGATACCCTGGTCGGCGACCCTGGCCGGCGCGCGCGGATCGGCGCCGCGGCGCAGGCCTACCTGCGGCGCGAGCGCACGCTGGCGGTGCGCGGCGGGGACTGGGTCGCGGCCTTCACGACGCTGCTGGGGGCGTCGGGTCGGGCGCGGATGCATCGAGCGAGCGGGGTTCGGGCCGCCGCCGGACCGCCGTCCGTCCTCGACCCGCGCGTGGTCGGGCCGATCGTCGCGGCACCGGTTGCCGCCGGGGGCGTCGACCGCTCTCTGACCGTCGACGCGGCCACCCTGCCCCGCCACTCGGAGCTGACGCCGGCCCGCGATCCCGGGCCGGGCGGCTCCCCCGCCCCCCGTGGCCCGGCGCCGCGCCCGCTGCGCCTGGCCGTCCTGTACGAGTACGGGCACGGCGGCGAGGCCCGCCCGCTGGCGAGCGCGCACCTGCGGCTGATCCGCCCGTTCCATCACCCGGCCGCCGCCGGGCGGGCCGACGCGACGTGGAGCACGCACTTCGACCCGCGCAACGTCGACGCGGTGGTGCTCGACCGCCTGTGGCGCCCGGACGTGACGCTGGACCACGTCGAGCGGCTGATCGAGGCCGTGCGCGACGTCGGCGCGGGCCTGATCTACGCGCTCGACGACAACCTCTTGGACCTGCCCGCCGAGCGGGCCGATTGGCCGACCGCCGCGCACCTGGCGGTGGTCCGCCGGCTGCTGGCCGAGGCCGACGGGGTGCTGGCCAGCAGCGACGCGCTGGCGCGGCGGATCGCGCCGCTCGCGCGCCGCGTCGCCGTGGTGCCCAACGCGCTCGACGAGACCCTGCTCGGCCGGACCGGGCCGGCGCCGCTGGCGACGCCGTTCGGCCCGCGCCCGCTGGTCATCGGCTACATGGGCACGGCCACGCACGACGACGACCTGCGCATGGTCCTGCCGGTGCTGGCCGAGGTCTGCCGGCGGCATGCCGGGCGGGTAATCGTCGAGTGCGTCGGCGTGGTCCGCCAGCGCGCCACCCGGCGGCACATCGAGGCCGCGGGCATCCCCTTGCGCTTCGCCGCGCCGCACCCGGCCGAGGCCGAGTACCCGCTGTTCATGGCGTGGTTCACGCGGCACGTCCAGTGGGACGTGGCCATCGCGCCGCTGCGCGACACGCCGTTCCGCCGCTGCAAGAGCGACGTCAAGCTGCTCGACTACTGCGCGATCGGCGCGGCCGGCATCTACAGCCGCGTGGCGGCCTACGCCGGCAGCGTCCGCCACGGCGAGACGGGCTGGCTGGTCGACAACACGCCCGCGGCGTGGGTCGAAGCCCTCGAGACCCTGATCGCCGGCGCCGACCTGCGCCGCCACCTGGCCGACGGCGCCCGGCGCTACCTCTGGGCAGAGCGCACGCTGGCGCATCGGGCGGCCGACTGGCCGGCGGCCATCGAAGCCTTGCTGGCGCCGGGCTGAGCAGGCGTCGCGACCACCGCCCGGCGCGCCGGGCGTGCATCTGGATCGGCGGTTCGCCCCCGCGCGGGCCTAGAGCTGGTCGACGTCGTGCGGCCCGCTCTCGCGGACGCCGGCGCTGGTGATCTGGACGAACTCGGCCGTGCGCTGCAGCTCATCGATCGACTCGGCACCGGCGTAGCTCAGGCCGGAGCGCAGGCCGCCGACGAGCTGGTGCAGGATGTCCATGACCGGGCCGCGATACGGGACGGCCGCCTCGACGCCTTCGGGCACGACGCGCTCGTACTCGCGCTTCTTGTGGACCGACTCGTTTTCCTGCTGGTCGCGCGACATCGTGGCGCCCAGGCTGGCCATGCCGCGCGTGACCTTGAACCGCCGGCCCTTGCGCACCACCACGAGCCCCGGGCTCTCCTTGGTGCCGGCCAGGAGGCTCCCGATCATCACGGTCTGGGCCCCGGCCGCCAGGGCCTTGACGATGTCGCCGGAGTTGCGGATGCCGCCGTCGGCCACGATCGGCACGCGGGCGGACGCGGCGGCCGCGGCGCAGTCGGCGATGGCGGTGAGCTGCGGCACCCCGAAGCCGGTGACGAGGCGGGTGATGCAGATCGAGCCCGGCCCGACGCCGACCTTGATGGCGTCGGCGCCGGCGTCGATGAGGCGGGTGGTGCCCTCGGCGGTCGCGACGTTGCCGACCACGAGGTCCCAACCATCTCCGAGCTGCGTGCGCAGGGTACGGGCGGCCTCGACGGCGTTGGCGGAGTCGCCGTGGGCGATGTCGACGACGAGCGCGTCGGCGCCGGCGGCCAGGAGCGCCTCGGCGCGCTGGATGTAGCCCGGCCGGACGCCGACGGCCGCCGCCACCACGAGGTGGCCCTTGTGGTCCTTGGTGGCCAAGGGGTAGTCCATGCCGTGCTCGATGTCCTTGGCGGTGATGAGCCCGACGAGCCGCCCGCGGGCGTCGACCAGCGGGAGCTTCTCGACGCGCGCGCGGTCGAGGATGGCGCGCGCCTCGCCGAACGGCGTGCCCTCGGGGGCGGTGATCAGGCGCTCGCGGGGGGTCATGACGGTGGTCACGGCGGCTTCGTCGTCGTCGTAGAACAGGATGTCGCGCCGGGTGACGATGCCCTGGGCGACCCGATCGGCGTCGACGATGACGACGCCGCCGACGCCGGCCTGGACCATCGCCGCGCGGGCCTGGCCGACGGTGGCGTCGGGCGGCAGGGTGAGCGGGTCGAGGAGGACGTAGGCCTCGGTGCGCTTGACGCGGCGGACCTCGTCGGCCTGCTGCTGGACGGTCAGGAAGCGGTGAATGACGCCGATGCCGCCGGCCCGCGCGAGGGCGATGGCCATGCCGCTCTCGGTGACGGTGTCCATGTTGGAGCTGACGATGGGGATGT
The DNA here is from genome assembly GCA_964415605.1 of uncultured Anaerolineales bacterium. Taxonomy (GTDB): domain Bacteria; phylum Chloroflexota; class Anaerolineae; order Epilineales; family Epilineaceae; genus UCB3. The sequence continues at coordinate 50,314 of CAYQBA010000003.1, forward strand.
GGAGGCGGATGCGGCGCGAGAACCAGGTGTCGGTCCGGGTGTCGCCGCGCGATCGGATGTCGGAGTAGCGCGGCACCATCAGCACGTCGTCGAATGTCAGCCCCAGCGCGGGCCGCACGTTGAGGTGACCGACGTGCGCGTCCAGGAGGCGCGGCTGGGTGCGCAGGGCTTCCATCGTCCGTTCCATGGCTCTCTCCTCGGGCAGTCCGCGGTCGATCTACATGCAAAACGCGCCGTCTCAGGCGCGCCAACCCGGGCGTCCGCCCGAGCTTGCGCCTAATGCTAGCATGGAGCAACGGCCCGAACGAAGGCGCGCCGCGGAAGTGATCTCACCCGCCCCGTTCGCTCCGCGCCGCGAGGTCCCGCACCAGCGCGTCGATCGCCGGGTCCGCCGGATCGAGATCCGCCGCACGCCACGCTGCCGCCAGGGCCGCCCCCCGGTCGCCCGTGGCGGCGAGGACCGCCGCCAGGTCCGCGTGCGCGTGCGCGTCACCGGGCGCTAGCCGGACGACGCTGCGCGCCACCGGGAGCGCCTCGTCGTCGCGCCCGGCCGCGACGAGCGCCGCCACCCACCCGCGGAGCGCCGGCAGGTCGCTGGCGTTGCGGTAGTCCTCGAAGTAGCGGCGATACGCGCCGGCCGCCGCGGCCGGATCGCCAAGGTCCGCGTGCGCCGCCGCCGCGGTGCGCCAGGCCCGGACGTAGTACCGGTCCAGCGCGATCGCCCGGCGGGTCAATGCCAGCGCCGCCGCCGGGTCGCCGGCCAGCCTGGCCACGCCGGCGGCTTCGTCGAGGACCTCCGGCCAGCCCGGCGCCCGAGCGGCGGCCACGGCGTAGGCCGCGCGCGCCGCGGCGAGGCGCCCCGTCCGCAGCTCGGCAAGCCGCGTGCGATCGGCCCACACGCGCAGGGTCCGGGCGCGGGTCAGCGCGGCGACCGGCCCCCGCCTGCCCCCGAGGCCGTCGGCCGCGTCGACGGCGCGCAGCGCGGCGGCGAAGCGCGCATCCCGTGCCGCCGCCTGGTGGGCGGCAGAGCCGCCGAGCAGGTCCGGCGCATACTCGTCGGGGGATTCCGCCTGCCGGGCGGCGGCCAGGTCGCGCGACAGCCGTGCGTCGAGCAGGTCACCCCACTCGACCTCGGCGCGTGCCAGCGCCAGTCGATACGCCGGCTCCCACGGCGCCAGCCGCGCCGCCGTGGCGTAGCGCTCGACCGCCCGGCGCAGGAACGATTCGGCCTTGCCGCCTTCACCCTCGCGCTGCAGGTCCGCCACGTCCGCCTGCCACGCCAGCCGGCCCTCCTTGGCCAGCGCGTCGCCATACGTGGGGCCCATCCAGATGATCGCGGCGGCGGCCAGCGTGACGCCCAGCGTCGCCGCCGGCGTGGCGACCAGCGCGGCGATCCGCCCGACGATCGGGCGTCGGGCGACGTGCGCGATCCGCGGGCCCGCCCGCGCGCGGGCCGTGGGACTTCCGACTCGGCCGGGCGCGGACGACGGCCGCGCCCCGCCCCACGCTCGAGCCGCGACCAGCACCAGGAGGGCGAGCCCGAACCACGCCGTGGTGGCGGCCACCGCCCGCCCGCCGTCGGCCGGCCCCACCGTCCCCGCAGCCAGCAGCACGAGGTGCCCGGTGGCGTATGCCGTCACGACTGCCGATGACGCCACGACCATCAACGGCGCCGGGGCCGCCCGCGTCCCCGCGCTCGGGCGCGCGGGCCACAGGGCCGTCAGGGTCACCAGCATGGGGATCGCCACGAGCGCGGCCGCCACGGCGCCGCCGCCGCCCGCGAGCCCGGGCCGCGCGACGTCGAACGCCATCGTGACGCCGACGAGCGCCGCGACCCAGGCGGCGTCGCGGTGCGCGTCGGCATCGGTGGGACTTCCGGCGTCGGGGCGCAAGCTGACGTCAAGGGCTTCGGCCGGGGTGACCGATCCGCCGCCGGCCCGTGCGAGCGGGCCCGTGGCGGCGGGATCAGGCCCGGCATCGGTGCGCATGGATCGCGCGGCGGCGACGCGATCCGCGTCCGCGCCGGCGTCGCCGCACGGCGACGTGGGTTCCGCGATCCCCGGGATCTCCGGCATCCGCGCCGCCTCGGCGATCCGCGCGGCCGCCCGCGCGCGGGCGCCGATGAGCGTGCCGGCGATGACCGCCACCAGCAAGCGGGTCGTGGTGACCTCGAAGCCGACCTGGATCTCGACCCAGTGGGCGACCACGGCGGCCAGCGCGGCGAGCGCGAAGCCGGCCTCCGGTGGCCAGGCCACGCCGGGCGCGCGGTCGCCCGCCGCCCGGCGGCGGGCCAGCCAGGCCAGCCCCAGCCCGAGTCCGGCCACGCCGCCCAGCCCGAAC
>CAYQBA010000004.1:0-5223 GCA_964415605.1 uncultured Anaerolineales bacterium
GCCGTCGCGGACGGCGGGCGGGCTTCGGGGGGCACGTCCTCCGCGGCCCAGAGGCCGGGCCGCGCTTCGCCCAGCCCGCCGACCACCGCCAGCGCCGCCGCCATGGCGAAGCACAGCGTGCGCGTGGCGGCGATGGCGATCCCGAAATGGATCTCGATGAAGTGGGCGATGAGGCCGCCGAGGAGGCCGACCATGAGCAGCGTGCCTGGCCGGCCGGGCGCCGCCCACCCGCGCAGCACCTGCCACACGACGAACGCGAACAGCCCGGCGATCATGCCGGCGGGCAGCGCCACCCCGAGGAACGTCGCCTTGCCCGCCCACAGCTGGAAGCCGAGCGCCGCCAGCACGCCGCCGCCGATCCACAGCGCGAGGAACCGGTTGCGGTCGCCGGCACCGGCGACCATCCCGAGCCACTTCAGGCCAAAGTAGAACACGCTGGTGAAGAACCACAGGTAGGCCAGGAAGCCGAGGATGCCGGTGGTGGCGAGCGCGTCGAACGTCTCGTTGTGCGAGCGGTCGGGCGAGGCGTTGCGCGACTCGTAGTTGCCGAGCTCGGGCGGGTAGAACGGGTTGTAGGCCCAGTGCATGCTCTCCGGCCCCCATCCGACGATCATGCGCGCCGGATTGGAGGTGATCAGGCCCACCGCCCCGTCCCAGATCAGCACGCGCACCTTGCCGGTGCCGCGCTCGGTCTCCAGCACCCGGCCCAGGCGGCCGATGTACGGCACGTCGCGCAGCGGCGCGAGCGGGCTGCCCGGGAGGTTGAACACCACCAGGAGCGCCGCCAGCACGGCGCCGACGCCGAGCAGCGACAGGAGCATCCGCCGGCTGCCGTGAATGGCCACGGCCATGAGCACGGTGAAGAAGGCGGCGCCCATGAGCCCCAGCCACGGCCCGCGGCTCTGCGAGAGCACGATCGCCAGGACCTGGAAGAACAGCAGCACGAAGTAGCCCGCCAGCCGCAGCACGCCGGCATAGGCCGGGATGCCGTCCTCGGCGTCGTGGACGTCGCGGTAGGCGCCGATGAGCTTGTAGATGCTCAGCGGCACCACCATGATGAGGTAGGCGGCGACGAAGATCGAGTTGCCGAGCGTGCTGGCCACGCGCTGCGTCACGTCGCCGAGCCACGGCATGGGGTCGGCTCCGAACTTCTGCACCACGCCGTACAGCGCCACCGGCAGGCTGGGCAGGATGATCGCCATGACCAGGCGGTCGAGCTGGTCGCGGTCGCGGACGAGCGCGACGATGCCGAGGAAGACCACCGTGTAGGCCGTGAACGTGTAGAGCCCTTGCAGGCGGTTGTACGAGCCCGTCAGGCTGAGCCACGGCGTGATCGACGCGGCGGTCGCCACCGTGTAGGCGGCCACCCAGGCGAGCGCCGGGACCACGAGCGGGGTGGCCAGCCATCCCCGCACGACGGCGCGCGCCGGCAGCCCGCGTTCCCACTGGTAGACCAGCCCGGCCGCCAGCATGACCAAAGCGATGCTGCGCAGGAGCGCCAGCTTGTCGGGCTCGAAGACGCGGAACGACCAGACGTCGAAGTAAAGCGGGACGACGATCACCGCGGCCAGCCAGCCGGTCTCGATCAGGCGGGCGCTGTACTGGGCGATTCGTGAGGTCATGGTGGCTGAGCCTTTGGCGCGGCGCGGGCGGCCGGCGCGGGGAATGGCGGGGCGCGGCGGGCGGGACGCCCGGCGGCATTATATACCGGGGGCGGACGGGTTTACTAAACCGGGGATTCGACTATCCTTGAACGCATGGGTGACAAGTCAAGGGCCGGCGGAGGCTGTCAAGCGTGTCATCTTGGTGGGTGGATGAGGGTCAAGGCCGACCGCTGACCCGCTTGACCTCGTCGCCAGGCGGGTCACTCGCCACCGATGCCTTGAACAGAGAGCGGCGCCCGGGGGGGTCCTGCGACGCAGTCATTCGGGGAGGACGCACGATGGATTTCAACAGTGCAGCAACATCTTGGTCCCGGCGCGCCGCAGCGCCGGCGTGGCGCCTGGCAGCCGCCGGCGCCGCCGCCTGGCTGGCCGTGGCCCCTCCTCCCCCGGCGGCGGCCCAGGGCCGGTCGTGGTGCGGCGAGATCACGTCGAACACCGTGTGGCGCGAGGCCGACCGACCGCACATCGTCACGTGCGACGTCGTGGTGCGCAACTCCACGCTCGTCATCGAGCCTGGCACCCAGGTGCTGATGAACGAGGGCACGAGCCTCGTCGTCAAGGCCGGGGCGGCGCTGCAAGCGCCCGGCAACCCCCAGGCACGGCAGACCGTCCAGTTCCTCCCCAACGACCGCGAGATCACCCCGGGCTTCTGGGGGCAGATCCTCGTCGAGGTCGGCGCGGGCGCGAGCGTGCTCAACGACGTGTCGGTGCGCGGCGGCGGCCGTGGCGAGAAGCCGATGCTCGAGCTGCACGCGCCGGTGACCCTCAACCAGATGAGCTTCCAGTCCGCGCTGGGCGTGCCGCTGGCCATGCGCGCCGACGTTGTCGGGCCGAGCCTGGACGTCCCCGGCCCGCAGCCCGGGGCGTGCACGCTGATGACCTTCAGCCGCAACGGGACCGACGGCATCCACATCCTTCCCGCCCCCGACGGCGGTGACATCGTGACCACGCAGACCTGGTACAACCTGTGCGTGCCATACCTCGTGCCGCAGACCCTGCGCATCGGCGGGCCGGACGCCCCGATCCTCACGCTGAGCCAGGGCGTGGTGATCCGGTTCGGGCCCGGCGCCGGGCTGGTCGCCGGCATCGACGCCGCCAACTGGGGGCAGCTCGACCTCAGCGGCAGCTCCGAGCCGGGGAAGGAGGTCGTGCTGACCGGGATGACCGACACCCCGGGCGCCTGGCCGGGGCTGGACCTGACCGAGTTCGTCGACCCCGATGGGCTGGGTCACTCGTTCATCAACGCGCGCGTGCAGTACGGCGGGCAGGGCGGCCGCCCGATGGTCCGCATCCGCACGCCGCTGATCACCGGGGCGGACTCGGTGTTCGCGCACGCCGCCGGCTACCCGGTCGAGATCATCCCGGACGCCGTCGACGGGTTTGTCAGCGGCCTCACGGCCAGCGGCGGAGAGGCGTTCGTGCAGAACGGCGTGCAGCGCATCCTGGTGTCCGCGGCCGCGGCTGCCGACGTCGCGTTCTCCGCGAACTGGAAGAACCCCGGCTCGCGCGCCAACCCGGTCCCGTTCGAGATCGACGGCGACCTGACGGTGGCGGGCCAGCCTCGGGCCGCGACGCTCCAGCTCCAGGCCGGCGTCGAGCTGGTCTTCAAGGACGGCGCCGAGCTGGTCGTCGGCGATGCGGTCCTGGGCCGCGGGGGCCTCGATGTCAAGGGCACGGCGCGCGATCCGGTGGTCATGACCAGCCTGTCGGACACGCCCGGGACGTGGAAGGGCGTCACGCTGACCGACGCGGCGCTGACCGCCCAGCTCGTGGGCCTGCGCCTCGAGAACGGCGGCCAGGGCGGACGGCCCATGCTGGATTGGGGCCGGGTGGCGGGCGTGATGACGGAGTCGACGCTCACCGGGGCCACCGGCTATCCGGTGTCGATCGCGCTCAGCAACGTGCCGGCGGTCATCGGCGAGGCGCAGCAGGACCCGGCGCGCCGCAACACGTACACCGGCAACGGCACCGACCGCATCCTCGTCCGTGCCGACGCCCCCTATACCGACAAGCTGGCGCAATGGGCGAACCCCGGCGTGCCGGTCGAGTTCAGCGACACGGCGGTGGTGGCCAAGCCGACCGGGATTGCGCTGACGCTCTCGCCCGGGCTCGAGCTGCTGTTCCGGGCCGGCAAGTCGTTCCAGATCGGCGACCACAACGCCCGTGCGGCCGTGGTGTTCGCCGGCGATGCCGGGGCGTCGGTGCGCCTGCACGCGGTCGACCCCGCCGCCGGCTGGGGCGGCGTGCGGGTCATCGCCGGGGCGAGCCTCGACGCGCGGAACGTCGAGATCGTGGGGGCCGCCGACGACGCCGCCAACGTGACGGTCGACGGCGGCGTGCTGAGCCTGCACGATGGCTGGCGGATCGACGGCGGCGGTCGCGGCACGGGCGTGGACGCGTTCGGCGCGACGGCGCGCGTGGACCTGACGGGCGGCACGGTCACGGGCCACCGCATCGGCATCCGGACGCGCGACGGGGCGCGGCTCGACGTGTCGCGTTCGGTGGTCAGCGGCAACACCGAGTGGGGCATCCGCAACGAGGACCCGGCGCTGTGCCAGCTGGCGAAGCTGGTGTACTGGGGCCGGCCGGGCGGTCCGACGGATCCGTCGGACGCCGAAGAGGGCTGTATGAACACGGCCTGGGAGGGCGGCGGCGACCGTGTCAGCGACCACGTGAACTGGTGGCCCTACGCCACCAACGACACGACGTTCCCACCGGCGCCCGGCCTCGGCCCGAACGCCGCCCGGGCGTTCCTGCCGCTGGCGGCCAACACGGCGCGGGTGCCGTGACGGCGGTGGGGCGGCCTCGAACAGCGCCGCCCGCTCCCCCGCCCCGCGATCTCAGCCCGATCCAGCGTTGGCCGTGCGGCCGCCGCGCCGGTTGAGCCAGCTCAGCACGAACACCGCGAATACCAGCACCGCGATCCCGATGAGCAACGGCGCGACGATGGCGACGAGGCTCGTGACGAACGCCGCCACGTCCTCGATGGTGCTGACGATGGGGTTGCCGATGCCGCCGGTGGACGCGGTGACCATGGGCCGGGCGGTGGCCTTGGCGGCGTGGGTGGAGCCGGCGACGAGGATGCCCAGGACGATGGCCAGCGTTGGGTTCATGCTGTCGACCGTGCCGGTGCTGGCGGCGAAGAGGACGGCGCCGGCGGCAGGGCGGATGAACAGCATCAGCATGTCGTTGGCGTGGTCGACGAGCGGAAACTTGTCGGCGAGCACCTCGACCACGAGCAGGATGGCGAGGACGGCGATGGCCCAGCCGGTGGCCAGGAGGTTGAACGGCGACTGGAGCTGGATGAGGTCCAGCCGCGCCGCGACGGCGATCATGAGCAACGGGATGTACGCGTTCAGCCCGGCGGACGCCGAAAGCCCGAACGCGGTGAGGATGTCTGGCATGGTTGACCTCCAACCCCGGGTGTCGACGCCCCGAGGTGGACTGGAATACGGCGGGCGCGGCCCTCGGGGGGGGGGCCCCCCGCCCGCGGGGCGGCCCCCCCCGCCGGCCGGGCGCCCCCCCAGGGCCGGGCCCCCGCCCCCCCCCGGACGGCCCC
>CAYQBA010000004.1:5233-30912 GCA_964415605.1 uncultured Anaerolineales bacterium
ACTGCAATACGGCGGGCGCGGCCCCCGGGTTGCGCGCCCCCGCCCGGGGGCGCCCAACCCGAGGCGGCCGTGACCCGCCCGATGGCCGGGCCCGGCCACCCGCTCGTCAGGCACGCGCGCCGGCTGCGGCAGCGCAAGCACCGGCGCGAAGCCGGCGCGTTCCTGGTCGAAGGCCCGCGCGGCTTCTTGGCGGCGGTCGAGACCGGCGCGCCCATCGAGGCGGTGCTGTGCTGCCCGGATCTCTTGACCAGCACGGCGGTGTGGGCAGCGATCGGGGGCCTCGAGGGGGGCGCGGCCGGGGAAGACCGGCGCGACCGCGACGCGGACCGCGGCGAGGCGGGCGGCGTCGGCGCCGGTGACGGACCCTTCGACCGCGACGCGCGCGGCGGCGCCCCGCCGATCGTGGCGGTCACCCCGGAGACCTTTGCGAGCCTCTCGGAGCGCGACAACCCGACGGGTATCGCGGCCATCGTGCGGATGGCCGAGCGCGACATCGACGACCTCGCCGCACCGGCCGACGGGCTGTTCGTGGCGCTGGCGGGGGTGTCGGACCCCGGCAACGTCGGGACGATCCTGCGGACGATGGACGCGGTCGGCGCGGCGGGCCTCGTCGTTGTCGGGCCGGCGGCGACGGACCCTTACCACCCCACCGCCGTCAAGGCCAGCATGGGGGCGCTGTTCACGGTCCCGATCGTCCAGTCGGGATGGGACGGCGTGTGGCGCTGGGCGGAGGCCCGCGGCGTGACGCCGGTGGGGACGTCGGCCCGGGCGGCGGTGGACCACTGGACGCCGGGCGCGCTGGGCCGGCCGCCCTGGCTCCTGGTCATGGGCGGCGAGCGCGAGGGGCTGCCGCCGGAAGTCCTGGCGCGCTGCCCGCGGCGGGTGCGGATCCCCATGGGCGGCTCGGTCTCGTCGCTCAACCTGGCGGTGGCGACGGCGCTGCTGCTCTACGAGGCCCGGCGGCCGTGATGGCAGTCGTCGCGGCGATCCACGTCGCCGCCCTTCCCGCCCGTCACCCCCAGAGCCAGTGCCCCACGCCCCGCCCGGCCGCCACGGCGCCGAGCCCCAGCACGAGGTGCGCGGCCACGTAGGCGATCCCCGCGGGCGCGCTGCCGCCGCGCAGGAGGTCGAAGGCCTCGTTCCCGAAGGCCGAGAACGTCGTGAACCCGCCCAGGACGCCGGTGAACACCAGCAGGCGGGCCTCGGGGGTGAACACGCCGCGTGCCTCGCCGAGCTGGGCGAGCAGGCCGATGGCGAAACAGCCGAGCACGTTGACGGCCAGGGTGCCGTACGGAAGCCCGGTGAAGCGCGCGAGCACCTGGACCTGGCTGGCCACGAGGTAGCGGAGCGCCGAGCCGGCGGCGCCGCCGAGGGCGACGAGGGCGAGGCGGGTCATGGGCGGGCTGGCCTCACTCGATCGTCCAGTCCTCGACGGCGAGGCTGGGCACGCGCGCGAACTCGCGGACGTTGTTGGTGACGACTGTGGCGCCCAGGCTGGCGGCGTGGGCGGCGATCAGCGTGTCCAGCGCCCCGATCCCCAGCCCGCGTCGCTCCAGATCGGCCCGGACGCGCCCGTAGGCGGCGGACGCGGCGGCATCGAAGGCCACGACGTCGAGCGGCAGCAGGAACTGCTCGAGCGCCGCGCGGTTGCCTTCCGGATCGGCGCTCTTCATCACGCCGAACGCCAGCTCGGCCACGGTGATCGTCGAAACGGCGATGCTGTCGGGTGCGTGGTGCGTCAGCCGCCGGATCAACGGCGGAGGGCGCCGGCGGATCAAGGCGATGCACACGTTGGTGTCCAGCAGGTACGTCATGGAAACGGCTGTTCGCGCGACTCCTGGCCGGGCTGGTCACGGACCTCCATGAAGTCGGCGCTGAACTGCTCGAGACTGTCGATCAGCGGCCGCCATGGGTCGTCCACGGGCAGCAAGACGACCGCGTTGTTGATTCGCTTGATGTAGACCCGGTCGCCCGCGAATCGGTACGGCTTGGGAAGCCGGACGGCTTGACTCTTCCCGTTGTGGAACAACTTCGCGGTCTCCATGTCCTTCTCCCTGTCAGTGGTATATGCCAACAAGCATATACTATTGACCCGCGCCGGGCGCGACAAGCGATCGGATTGCCGTCCAGCCCCAACCCGGCCAGTGTTCGTCCCCAGGGCCGCGCGGATGCCCGGATCCTGGAATCCCCTCGGGTATGATTGGCCTTCCATGCGCCTGCACGAGATCTTCGACGCCGTCGTTCGCCGTCATCCCCACCAGGTCGCCATCGACATCCCCCCAGGGGTCGGGCGGCCGGCGCGGGTGACGCTGACCTATGCGGCGCTCGATGCGCGCGTGGCCACGCTCGCGACGGCCGTCGCGCCGCTGGCGCGCCCCGACGATCTTGTGGCGGTGCTGCTGCCGCGGCACGCGCCGGACCTCTACGCCGCGCAGCTCGGCGTGCTCCGGGCCGGCGCGGCGTTCACGTGCCTGGATCCGGTGTTCCCGGACGCGCACCTGCGCGCGGTGCTGGCGGACGCCGGTGCCGCGGCGGTGATCACCGACGCGGCGGGTCGGGCGCGCCTGGCGGCGGCGTCAGGCGAGGGGACCGGGCCCGTGATCGACGTCGGGGCGGCGGGCGTCAGAGGTTCCCCGCGCGCCGCAGGGATGCCACCGAGGGCGGGGCCGACCGGCCCTGAAATCGACGACGCCCTCGCGGCCCCCGGCGCCGACGACACGCGCCTGGCCTATGCGATCTACACGTCCGGCACCACCGGCCAGCCGAAAGGCGTGCTGATCGAGCACCGGAGCATCGCCAACCTTGTCCGATCGGACGTCGACCTGTTCGGGCTGGGGCCGGGCGACCGTGTGGCGCAGGTCTCGTCGCCGGCGTACGACTCGTCGATCGAGGAGACCTGGCTGGCCCTGGCGGCCGGGGCGACGCTGGTAGTGCTGGACGACGACGCCGTGCGCCTCGGGCCGGACCTGCCGGCGTGGCTGCGCCGCGAGGAGATCACGGTGCTGTGCCCGCCGCCGACGCTCCTGCGCGCGATGGCGTGCGCCGATCCGGGCGCGGCGCTGCCGGGCGTCAGGCTGCTATACGTCGGCGGCGAGGCCCTGCCGGCCGATCTGGCGGACCTGTGGGCGGCGGGGCGGTGGATGGAGAACGGCTACGGGCCGACGGAGTGCAGCGTGACGGTCGTGCGCGGCCGGGTGCGCCCGGGCCGGCCGGTGGTCATCGGGCGCCCGGTCCGCGGCAACCGGGCCCACGTGCTCGACGCCGGCCTGGTCGAGGTGCCCGACGGCGACGCGGGCGAGCTGTGCGTCGCCGGCGCGGGGCTCGCGCGAGGCTACCATCGCCGGCCCGACCTGACGGCCGCGAAGTTCCCGGCACACCCGCGCCTCGGCCGGATCTACCGGACCGGAGACCTCGTGCGGCGCAACGCCGACGGCGACCTGGAATTCCTCGGGCGCATCGACGCGCAGGTGAAGCTGCGCGGCTACCGCGTCGAGCTCGAGGCCATCGAGGCGCACCTCGCGGCGCACCCGGCGGTGCGCGCCGCCGCTTGCGCGGTGCAGGGCGAGGGCGCCGGGCAGGTCCTGGCCGCCCACATCGTCCCGGCCCAGCCCGGCGCCCCGCCGGCGGCCGACGATCTCAAGGCGCACGTGGCTCAGGCGCTGCCGGCCTACATGGTCCCGAGCCGGTTCGCGTGGCGCGACGCCCTGCCGACCACGGTCGGCGGCAAGCTGGACCGGCGCGCGCTGCCGGCGATCGCACCGCCGGGGGCCGCTGCGGGCGGCGCGCACACCGGCTCGGGCGCCGCGGCGTCGCCGGACCTCCCGGTCGGCGCGGTCGAGGCCGCGATCGCCGGTGCGTTCGCGGCGGCGCTGGGCCTGCCGGCGGGGTCGGTCGGCCGATCGGCCGACTTCTTCGAGGACCTCGGCGGGGACTCGCTGAGCGCGGTGGCGGTGGTCGGGTCCTTGCGCGACGGGCCGGCCACGCGCGGCGTCGCCGTGCGCGACCTGTACGAGGTCCGGTCGGCGGCGGCCCTCGCGGCGCGGCTGGGCGCGGCGGTGGACCCGCCGGGCGCACGGGCCGTCGGGACCGCGCCGGCTGCCCCAGCTCGAGGGATGGCGGTGGATCCCCCAGGCGCACGGGCTGTCGAGACGGCGGCGGCGGCCACGATCCCGGCGGGGGCGGGTCATGCGCCGCCGGCGCCGGGGACCCACGCCGGTGCCGCGATCGAAGCGGCGGCGGGCATGCCGGCGCGGCGTGCTGGGGAAGCGCACCCGGCGGTCACGTCGCGGTGGCCCGCGGGGGCCCGGCCGGTGCTGTCGACCACCGTCCAGACCCTGTGGCTCGCGTTCGGCGTGGCGGTCGGCGGCGGCGTTGCCTACGCGACGGTGCTCGTCGCCTTCCCGTGGCTGATCGCGGCCGTCGGGCTGCCCGCCGCGGTGCTCCTGGCGCCGGTCATCGGCGCCGCGGCGCGGCTCGCCGTGCTGCCGCTGTCGGTCGCGGCGGCGGTGATGGCCAAGCGCGTGCTCGTCGGGCGCTACACGGCCGTCCGTGCGCCGGTATGGGGCGGCTTATACATCCGGCACTGGCTCGTGGTGCAGACGGCCCGCTTGATCCCCTGGGAGCTGGTGCAGGGCACGGCGCTGGCCGGCCTGGTGCTCCGGGCGCTGGGGGCGCGCGTCGGGGACCGCGTGCACATCCATCGGGGCGTGGACCTGCGCGGCGGGGGGTGGGACCTCCTGACGATCGGTGACGGCGCGACGCTCGGCCAGGACGCGGCGGTACGCCTGGTGGAGCTGGTGGACCGCCACGTCGTCGTCGGTCCGGTCTCGATCGGCGCCGGGGCCACGCTCGACGTCCGGGCCGGCCTCAGCCCGCACACGGCGGTCGGGCTTGGCGCGTTCGTCACGGCGCTGTCGTGGGTGCGGGGCGGCACGCGGGTGCCGCCCGGCGAAAGGTGGGATGGTGTGCCGGCGGCGCCGGCGGGGCGGTCACCCGATGCGCCGTCGGGCGCGGCGGTCGACCGCACGGGCGGGGAGGCTGGGGGGGGCGCGCCGGACGGACCGGCATCGACCCTTCCGGCCCCGTCCCTGGCCGAAGACGACCTCTCGCCGCTGGTGCACGCGCTGGTGCTCGTGGCGGCGCAGTCGGCGCGCTCCGTGCTGGGCGCGCTCCCGGCGGCGCTGGTCGTCCTCGCGGCGGCGCACGCCTGGAGCGTGTCGGCCGCCGACGTGCTGGCGTGGCTCGAGGCGCCGGGGGTCTCGCCCCGGTGGCTGGCGGCCGGCGCCGCGCTGGCCGCGGCGGCGCTGGCGATCCGGCTGGTCACGCTCGGCGCCGGGCTGCGCTGCCTGGGCCGGGTGCGCCCCGGCGTCTATGGCGCCCGGAGCCGCGCGGCGATTCGGGTGTGGCTCAAGACCGGGGTCGTGGCGGAGGCCGGCGAATGGCTCTCGGGCTCGCTCTTCTGGCCGTGGTGGCTGCGGCTGGCCGGCATGCGGATCGGGCGCGGCAGCGAGATCAGCACGATCATCGACGTCGTGCCGGAGACGGTGGCCATCGGGGAGATGTGCTTCTTCGCCGACGGGATCTACTTTTGCGGACCGCGCATCCACCGCGGGACCGTCACGGTGGCCGCGACGGCGATCGGGCGCGACACGTTCGTCGGCAACCACGCGGTGGTCCCGGCGGGGCACCGCTGGCCCGACGGGCTCTTCGTGGGCGTGGCCACGGTGGCGGATGCGGCGCGGGCCACCTCGGGCTCGGCGTGGTTTGGGCACCCGCCGCTGGCGTTGCCGCGGCGCGAGGTGGTGGACGTCGACCGGCGGCTGACCCACGAACCGGACGCGCTGCGGTACGGCACGCGGCTGTTCTGGGAGGGCTTGCGCTTCGCGCTGCCGGCGCTGCCGCTGGCGGTGTCGGCGGGGTGGGTCTGGGCGGTCGCGGCGGCGGCAGCCTCGGTGGGCCCGCTCGTGCGGCTGGGGGCGGTTGTCCCGGCGGCGACGCTCGCGGCGGCGGCCGTGCCGTGCCTGGCGGTGGTGGCGCTGAAGTGGGTGCTCCTGGGGCGGGTGCGGCCAGGCCGGCACGCGTTCTGGTCGTGCTGGTGCGGGCGGTGGGACTTCGTGTACATGGCGTGGGACCACTGGGCGCGCGAGACGCTGGCGCGGCTCGAGGGCACGCTGCTGCTCAACGCGTTCCTGCGGCTGACGGGCATGCGCATCGGGCGCGGGGTGGTGCTCGGCGACGGCTTCGCGCAGGTGGTGGACCCCGACATGCTGGCCTTCGAGGACGGCGCGACGGTGGCGTGCCAGTTCCAGGCGCACACGTTCGAGGATCGGGTCCTCAAGATCGACCGGCTGTGGATCCGCCGCGGCGCGACGGTCGGGCCGGACACGGTGGTGTTCTACGGCGCAGATGTCGGGCCGGGCGCGGTGGTCGCCCCGGGCGGGGTGGTCATGAAGCGCGAGCGGCTGCCGGGCGGGCGGTGGTACATGGGGTGCCCGGTGCGGGAGGTGGGGTAGGGGGGCGTCTGGATGGGGGGCGGTGGGTGAGGAGTGAGGCCGAGGAGCGACATCGCACTGCACGGCACAGGGCGCGGAACGCGAAGGATTGACCGAAGGAGCGTGCCGCGACGGGCGTAGCCCACCACTGGTTCGGTGGTTGACATCGCGGAATCGAGTGTTACGATACGCCGCTATGGCCCGGCTGGAGCTGGTCACTGGGCTCAGTGGTGTAAGGAGATCGGATGAGTGAAGAACCGACCGACTACGGCGACGACGCGATTGGACCGGAACTGCAACCCGAGGTCATCCAAGACCTGCTGACTGGCGAGGAGCGCCGCGCCACACCCAAGGAGCAGGCGGTCCAGCACATGATCGCCGTGCTAAACCGCGAGTACCGCTTCCCGCTGGAGTCGATGGCGCGCGACGTGCCCTTCCTTGTCGAGTCCGGCGACGGCAAGCGCCGCACACGGACGGCCGACTTGGTGGTCCGCGAGTCGGCTGCGCCCTACGCCGCATCAACCGCCGATCGCCTGGTCGTCGTCCAGCCACCGGGCACCAAACCCAACGACCGCGGCAAGGGCGTGGACCTGTTGAAGGACCTGCTGGAGTCGGCGGAGCCTGGGGAGTTCGGGGTGTGGACCAACGGGCGCGACGTGGCCTACATCCGCAAGCGGCGCCACGCGATCCAGAACGACTTCGAGGAGCTGACGGACTTCCCGGGGCACGGCGAGTCGCTGGACGACCTGAACCGTCCGGACCGGCGCATCAGCCGCGTGCCGGTGGGGCAGGACCTGCGCGAGACGATCCTGCGCTGCCACGACTACTTATATGGCAACCAGGCGATGACCGCGCCGCGGGCGTTCGCGGAGATCGTCAAGCTGATCTTCTGCAAGGTGTACGACGAGCAGCAGCTCCGCGCCGACCCCGGCTACCGCCGCCAGTTCTGGGTCGGCGCGACGGAGCGCAATACGGCCGAGGGGCAGGCACGGATCGCGCACCGCATCAAGGGCCTGTTCGCCGCGGTGCGCGCCGACCGGCTGATGCGAGACGTGTTCCGGCCGGGCGACGTGATCGAGCTCGAACCGAAGGTGCTGGCCTGGGTGGCGGGGGAGCTGGGGCGCTACCAGTTCCTGGATGCCGAGGTCGACGTCAAGGGCATGGCCTACGAGGCGATCTCGGCGACGACGATGAAGCGCGAGCGCGGCCAGTTCTTCACGCCGCGCAACGTGGTCGACGCGATGGTGGAGATCCTGGCGCCTGGTCCGGGCGAGCGCGTTCTGGACCCCGCCGCTGGCAGCGGCCGGTTCCTGGTCGCTTGCCTGGAGCGATTCCGGCGGCTCCGGGCGGAGGCGATGGGGCCGGCCGGCCCGGTGGAGCTGCGGCGGCGGCGCAACAGCCCGGAGATCCTGGACGCCGCGAAGGCGTATGCGCAGGGGTGCTTGTTCGGGATCGACGTCGACCCGGAGATGCAGCGGGCGGCGAAGATGAACATGCTCATCAACAACGACGGGCACGGCAACCTCTTCCAGGCCAACAGCCTGGAGGTGACGCGCACGGACATCGCCAACGGGAAGGTCATCGGCTCCGAGCATCTGGGGTTCGAGTCCTTCGACGTCGTGCTGACCAACCCTCCCTTCGGGGCGAAGATCCCGATCGACGACCCGAGCGTGCTGGTGGGCTTCGACCTGGGGCATCGCTGGAAGAAGGCGGAGTCGGGCGCCTGGGTGAAGCTGGAGGGGGCCTTGCGCGGCAAGATGCCGCCGGAGATCTTGTTCATCGAGCGCTGCTGGCAGTGGCTGAAGGACGGCGGGCGGATGGGCATCGTGCTGCCCGACGGCATCCTGGGCAACCCCGACAACGAGCCGATCCGCGCCTGGATCTTGGAGCACGCGCGGGTGCTGGCGTCGATCGACCTGCCGGTCGAGACCTTCCTGCCGCAGGTGGGCGTGCAGGCCTCGCTGCTCTTCCTGCAGAAGAAGTCGCGGGCGGAGATCAACGCAGGGGTGGAGCCGGACTACCCGATCTTCATGGCCGTGGCCGAGCACATCGGCCACGACCGCCGCGACAACCCGGTGCACCGCCGCGACCCCGACGGCTTCGACCTGTACGAGACGGTGCAGGAAGAGGTGACCGTCCTGCGCGACGGCCGCGAGGTCACCGAGCTCCGCCCCCGCCGCGAACGCCGCTTGGCCGACGACCTCCCCGCCATCGCCGCCGCCTACCGCGCTTGGCGCGACCACGGCACCCCGCCCACCCTCGACATCTGACCCGAGCCGCTCACGCCCCGAAACTCCTCCATGCCCGCCACCACCTTCATCGCCAAACACCACTGGATTGCCGAGCAGGGCCTGCGGCTGGACGCAGGGGCGTATGCGGGGGGAGCGGCGGCGGTGCGGGATCGGGTGATCGACGGGGACTGGCCGTGGCGGCGGTTGGATGAGGTTTCGCATTGCTTCTACGAAGCGCGGTTTGCCCGCAACTACGTGCTGCACGCTGCCCATGGCACGCAATTCCTGACGGCGTCTGACATGCTGCTTGCCGATTTGAAGGGGCTTCGGCTGCTTTCTACGCGAGGAACACCGCAACTTCATGACTTGCAGTTGCAACCAGGTTGGACCCTCATGTCGCGATCGGGCACGATTGGCCGCACCGTTTATGTGCGCGGTGAGATGCAGGGTATGGTTGCGTCAGACGATGTAATCCGAATTGCATCTGACGAGCAGGTCATGACCCCCGGCTATCTCTTCGCCTACCTTACGTCCGCCCCCGCCCAAGCCCTCATCCAACAGCGCACCTACGGCAGCGTCGTCCAGCACATCGAGCCCCACCACATCGCCGACCTCCCCGTCCCGCTCCCCGACGCCGCCAAGCAGCAGCGCATCCACGCCCTGGTGGCGGGCGCGGCGGCGGCGCGGACAGAGGCGAGCCGGCTCCTGGACGAGGCGGCGGGTTACTTCGACGCGCTGGCGGGGCCGATGCCCAGCCTGCACGACCACGCGCGGGCGGCGGGCGTGGTGCGGCGGTCGGGGTTGGGGATGCGGTTGGACGCGTTTCACCACGTAGGATGGGCGGCGGAGGTCGGAGGGCTGGAAGGGACGCCGATCGGTGAGCTGGCAACCGTGAGCCGGCCGGCGATCGTCAAGCGCATCTTCGTAGATGGCGGCATCCCTTGGGTGTCGGGGATCGACATCTACCAGATTCGCCCGACGTTCCGCGACCGCATCCGCCGCGCCGATGCCGAGTCGGCCAACTGCTTGATCCACGAGGGCCAGGTCCTGGTTCAACGGTCCGGTCAACGCTACGGCTTGATCGGTCGCGCCGCGTACGTTGGGAAGCGGTGCGAGGGATGGGCGGCGGGGGAGGATCTGATGCGAGTTGCTGCCGAGAGCCACTACGACGCCGCGCGCATCTTCGCCTTTCTCCGTTCCGACGTCGGCCGCCGAGCCATGCTGCGGCACTCCTACGGCACTTCGATTCCACACGTCAATCCCGAGGGGATCGCCAGCTTGATCATCCCCCCTCTCCCCGACCCCCTCCTCGCCGGCGCCACCCGCGCCCTCGCCCTGCGCGAGCAGGCGGATGCGGATGAGGAGCGGGCGGTTCGGGAGGTGGAGGGGTGGTTGGGGTGAGGGAGGTGGCGTATAATGGCCCCGAAAGGGGATTGGACCATGGCGGTTTACTACGGCACGGTGAAGGGGCGTACTATCATCCTCCGCGACGATGTCCGGCTGAGCGAGGGGACCGAGGTGGAGATTCGGCCGCTTGACTCCGAGCGGGCGCCAACGTTCGAGGAAGAGGACCTGCGCGTACAGCGCGCTTTGCTGGCCGCCGGTCTGCTCCGAGAGATCCTGCCCCTCGGCGCACAAGCCGACGAGCCCGATCCGCCTCCGATCGAGGTCGGAGGCACTCCCCTCTCCGAGATGATCATCGCGGAGCGTCGGTAGGTGGCTGCCTACTTCCTGGATACCAGCGCGCTCGTGAAGCGCTATGCTGCCGAAGCAGGGACTGGGTGGATTCGGTGGCTGACCGACCCGAAGCAGCGACATGCCATTTACATCAGCGATGCTGCCGGACCCGAGATGATTGCGGCCCTGGTACGAAGGGCTAAAGGCAACACGCTCTCACCAGCCGACTTGCGCCAGGTCTTGGCGGTGTTCCGCAGGCACTGGCGCGGACAGTACCGCCGAATGCAGCTTCACGACCTGATCATTGAACAGGCGATGCTTCTGGCAGAAAGGCATGCCCTCCGGGGATACGACGCGGTTCACTTGGCAGCGGCGCTGGAACTGGCCGACGAGTTCCGCCTGCGAGGAGCCTTCTCACCTGTGATGGTCTCGGCCGACGTCGAGCAGATCACGGCAGCGATGTCAGAGGGTCTTGAAGTTGAGAACCCGAATCTCAAGGCTGAGGATTAGGTCCGCCCATCATGGCCCGCAAGTGATTCCATCGGTGCCGCACGGCATCTTCCTCGGCTCGTCGGTCCGGCCATGCGAAAAGCGGTGCAGCGTCCATCAACGCGGCAAGCTGGCGCAGCTTGATGACTGGCGGTATGGAGCGCAACTCCTCCAACTCCAGATCTGCGACAAGCACCAACGATCGCGATGGGCTTGAGCGTCGGTGTCAATCAAGCAGGCCACTAGTCGTATGGTAGGCCTTCACGGCTCAGGGCCGCGTCGGGAATGGCGACGCCACAATGCCGCGCTGCGGCAAGCAGCCCGCGCTCCCATTCGTCCCGTGGGAGCAAGGGGGTTGTGGAAAGAACCTTCTCGCGCAAGGCATTGAGCGCGAACGTTTCAGGGGCAACGCCCTGCCTCTTGGCGATCTTGCGGAGCGCGGTGTCCAGGTCCGGGTCAAGCGTGATAACCATCTCGGTCCTCCCGAGGTGACGCTGTGCCGGCATGATGCGTGAACCGCACCGGGTTGCCAAACAGCCCGTGGCGATTTCAGGAACGCGTTTGATCAAGTGACGAGCCTTCAGACGACGGTAGTCGCTGCACAGTCGGCTACCGCACGATGGTATTAAACGAGCGTGCTTGACATGCACAGGGGTCCGAAGCATCCTTGGATGGCCTCGGTGCTTTGAGACGAACGAGCATGCCATGACGACCATGTCGAAACGCGCCGCACATTGCCGCAGCACACCGCGCCCCGATGCGCCCGCCCTATGGCCCGCCTGATCGAACTCCCCGGAGGTGCCCCAGTCAACGAGGGGGAGCGCCTGGTGGTGGCGGCGCTGGCCGATAAGCTGCCGGACAGCTACACCGTCATCCCCAACGCCGAGATCGCCGAGCCGCAGGGGCAGAGCTACGAGTACGACGTCATCGTCGTCGCCCCGCACGCCGTCTACGTCGTCGAGACGAAGGATTGGCACGGCGCCATCCACGGCGACGCGCGGGAGTGGCTGGTCAACGGCCGATCGCGGCGCGCGCCGCTGTCGCTGGCCGGGCACAAGGCCAAGGTGCTCAAGAGCAAGCTCGTCGCCAGCGCGCCGGCACTCGGCCGCGTGTGGGTGGAGGCTGCGATCGTGTTCGCCTCCCGGCCAGCGGACCTGAAGCTCAGCGCGGACGTCGCCGAACGTGTCTTCCCGACGCCCGGCGATCTCGTCCGCTTCGTCACCGACCCGGCCGCCGTCCGCTGCCGCCCGAACGACATCGTCGACCTGCACCGCGCCATCCTGCGCGCCATCGCCGGCGTGTCGCGCGGGCGGGCCGAGCGGCTGGTGTTCCGCGAGTACGAGGTCGTCGAATCGCTCGAGCAGCACGGCGACGAGGCCATTTACTTGGCCCGCCACCGAGCCATGCCCGCCCTGCCGCCGGTCCGGCTGCGCGTCGTCAGCATCTCGCCCTACCGCATGACCGAGCAGCAGCGCGAGGAGCGGCGCCAGGCGCTGCACCGCGATCTCTACGCCCAGCTTATCATGGGCAGCCACGCCAACATCGTCGCTGCGCGCGACGTCTTCGATGACGAGGATCGCCAGGTGATCGTCGCCGTGCTGGACGGGACCGAGGGGCGGACGCTGCGGCAGCGGCTGCGCGAGGGCACGCCGCTGACCATCCAGGAGCGCCTCGACGTGCTGGTAGACGTCTGCCGCGCCTTGGCCCACGCCCACGGCCATCACATCATCCATCGCCGGGTCGAGCCCGAGAGCGTGCTGATTGGCGACGATGGCGCCGCGCGCCTGGCGCGCTTCGGGCTGGCCAAGATCCAGACGCCCGGCGTCCCCACCGTCTGGCACGACGATACCGCCGACGAGGTCGACCCGCACTACCTCGCCCCCGAGTTGGTCCAGCCAAGCCTCGGCGCGCCCAGCCCGGCGACCGATCTCTACGGCCTGGGCTGCATCGCCTACGAGCTCTTCGCCGGCCGGCCGCCATTCGACAGCCCGCTCCAGGCCGCCTCCGGCATCCAACCCCTGCCGGACGGCGTGCCCGAGGACCTCGCCAAGCTCCTGCCTGAGCTCCTCGACAGCAACCCGGCGCGGCGGCCGGTGGACACCAAGGGCGTGCTGCACCTGCTGGTCAGCCTGCGCAGCAGCGACCAGCCGCGCCAGGCCACCACGCCCAAGGATGACTACGCGCCCGGCGACCTCATCGACGGCCGGTTCGAGGTGCGCGAGAAGCTCGGCGGCGGCGGCTTCTCGTGGGTCTACCGCGTCTACTGGGCGATGGACGATCGCGAGTACGCGCTCAAGGTCTTCAACCACAACGTGCCCTACGACAAGGTCCAGCGCGAGGTCCGCCTGCTCAAGCAGATCGACCACCCCAACATCGTCCGCGCCGTCTGGGCGGACCAGACCCGGGCCGGTCAGTGGTACCTCGTCACCGAGCTGGTGCTGGGCGAGACGCTGGCGGACTACGCCAACGGGACCAAGCGGCTCGCGGTGGACGAGGCCGTCCGCGCCGCCTGCGAGCTGCTCGCGGCGCTCGAAGCCATCCACCCCAACGCAGCCCGCATCCGCGAGCTGCGCGAGTTGAAGGAGCAGGGCGAGATCAGCCAGGACGAGTACTACGAGTTCGAGGACCTCCGGGACAAAGGCATCGTCCATCGCGACATCAAGCCGCAGAACCTGATGCTCCGGCGCGAGGGTGGCCTGGTGCTGATCGACTTCAACATCTCGTCCAAGGTCGGCCAGCCCGTCAACACGCTATCCGGCACCCCGCCTTACGTCAGCCCGGACCTCACGGCCGGCGTCGACAGTTGGGACGTCTCGCCCGACCTCTTCGCCGCCGGCGTCGTCTTCTACGAGCTCGTGTGCGGCCGGCATCCGTACCCCGACGCCCAGCCCAGCACCGCCGTCTTGCCGAGCGATCCGCGCGACCATAGGCCGGACCTGTCGCCCGAGCTCGCCGACTTCCTGCTGCGGGCCTGCGCGCCGTACCGCGACCAGCGCTTCGCCACGGCGCGCGACATGCGGCTGGCCCTTGAGGCGATCGATCCGCTGCTGTCGCCCGCGTCGCATGGGAGCCATTCGTCCGGCGAAGGTCTGTCGCATCGGCTCCGCTCGCTCCTCGCCGCCGCGCCGCCCAACATCAACCCGCTGGTCGCCGAGCTGCTCGCGCTCTCTAGCCAGGCACGCCGCTCCAACCGCGGCACGCGCGGCGTCGACGACCTGACCGACGCGACCTATGTGGAGACGAAGTTGGACGAGGAGCTGCACCGGTCCGTGCTCGACGGGCGCCACAAGCTGGTGATCGTCACCGGCAACGCCGGCGACGGCAAGACCGCCTTCATCCAGGTGGTCGAACGCACCGCCCTGCGCCAAGGTGCCGAGGTGCTCGCGAAGACGGACAACGGGATGCGGCTGCGCTACCTCGGGCGGGAGATCGTCACCCTCTACGACGGCAGCCAGGACGAGGCGGACCGCGGCAGCGACGAGGTGCTGCGCGACTTCCTTGCGCCGTTCGCCGGCGGCCCGGCGCCCGCGGGCGCGGTCCGGCTGGCCGCGATCAACGAGGGGCGCCTGCGCGACTTCCTCCTGGTGCACCGTTCGGCGTTCCCGGAAGGCTTCCGGACGGGCGTGCTGGCCACGCTGGACCAGCCCGAGACGCGGGCCTTCGGCGACGAGATCGTCGTCGTCAACCTCAACGTCCGTTCGGTGACGCTCGGCGGGGCGGATTCGATCTTCAGCCAGCAGCTTCACAAGATCGTCGCCAGCCCGTTCTGGGAGCCTTGCCAGCGCTGCGAGCATGCCGCGCGCTGCCCGATCAAGCACAACGTTGACACCTTCCGCGACCCCACCTCCGGCCCTGCCGCCGCCGAGCGCCTCCGCACCCTGGTCGACCTCGTCCGCCTGCGCCGCCGGCGACACCTGACCATGCGCGACGTCCGCTCATTGATCTCGCACCTGCTGTTCCGCGACCGCGACTGCGCGGAGATCCCGAACCTCCTCGCCCACGCCGAGGCCGAGCCGCCCAACCAGGCCGACCCCTTCGCCGTCGCCGACCTCTTCTACTTCCAGGGCCCCGGCGGCCTCGGCGTGCCGGAGGGCAGCGCGCTCGAGCGCGGCGCGGCGCTCCTCGCCGAGGTCGATGTGGCTCTAGTCGCCAACCCCACGCTGGACCGCGAGCTCGCCCGCGGCAGCGGCCCGCGGGCGATGGCGTTCCCGGAGCGGACGGCCGAGAGCTATCCCGTACGACTCCTCGAATCGGCCCGGACGCGCGCCGGCAGCGGTTACGGCGCCGACCCCGCCGCCGTCCGCCGCGCCCACCAAGCCGCTCGGCGCCGCCTGTTCTTCGAGCGCGCCGACGACGGCTGGCGGCGGATGCTGCCCTACCGGCAGCTCGACGCCTTCCTGGCGGCGCTCGACCCGTCGGACAAGGCCGCGCGCGACCGGCTGCTGGACCGCGTGATCGCCGCCATCTCGTGCGCTGAGGGGATGCTCGACCCGGCCTTGGCCCGCGATGCGCTGTGGGTGGCGACGCGCGACGACAGCCCGCCGGACTTCCGGTGCTTCCGGCGCTTCCCGGCTGAAGACTTCGAGCTTCAGGCAGCGGCGCCGCGCGTGCTGTACGTCGAAACCGCCCCGGACCGCCTCGAGCTGATCCACGGGCCTAGCAAAGCACGCCTGCAGCTCGACCTGGACCTGACCGAGGTGCTGGATCGACTGCGCGAGGGCTACGTTCCCTCGCACGACGAGGGGCGCGGCATCCTGATCAACCTCATGCTGTTCAAGCAAGAGCTCATGGCCGCGCCGTCCCGCGAGATCCTGGTGCTCGGCAGCGACGGCCGCTTGCGCCGCATCGGCGTCGGGGCGCAGCCAGGGCAGATCGTGCTCAGCGAGGTGAACGCATGAGGCAGCTCGACAAGAAGCAAAGCGCCTTCAAGGCCGAGGAGATCACCTACCTGGACCGCAAGTCGATCCAGCTCGACCGCATGCTGCTGAAGTTCTTCGAGCTCCTGCGCTTCGACGGCCATGCCGCGATCCGCCGCCGGCGCCAGAGCACCGACATCGCGGCCCTGGTGAGCCACCTGAACGACACCGATGGGCGCTTCGATGGTTTTGGACCTCACCCCGAAATCGCCGAAGCTTGGCTGACCAACGACATCTTGGACATGATCAACCGCGGCAAGCCGGGCCGGGAGGCCATTGTCGGGCCGCGGCCGTTTCACCTGAACGCGTTCAAGCTGGCGAACCCAAAGTACGTGCAGGACTACGGCGCTTCGACCCAGGTCTGGGCGATGCTCTACCATGCCGATCGACCGCTGCTCGGGCGGCTCAAGGAATTCTTCGGCCGGGGCGTCGACCCGGCGACCGACCGTTACGATTTGCGGACCGAGCTCGACCTGGAGACGCTGGCGGTGCTGGGCATGGTCGATCCGCTCAAGGTGGACCACGCCACGGCCGGCCTGGCCGAACCGATCCGCCCGCTCTGCGCCGGTCAGGGCCGCGTACTGGCCGACGACCTGCGCCGGCTGCTGGCTTACGAAGGCGTCATGCCGCGCCACATGCTCGCCGGCTACGTCCGCACTGCGCTCGGCCTGCACCTCGCGCTGCTGATGCTGCGGCTCTTCAAGCTCATCCCGAACTGGGTCGATCGCGCCAGCGCCAAGCCGCACGCGGGCCCGCCGCCATGCGCGGTGGACGAGGGCGGGGCGCTCGATTGCAGCCTGTGCCCGTATCGCTTGGAGATGGTCGTCGACATGGTCGAAGACCCCCGGGGACCGACGGCGCAACTGGCGATTGCCTCGACCAACAGCCATCTCGACGGCATTACGGCCTATGTGCGGGCGGTGCTGCTGCTCAACCGCTTGAAGGATTTCGCGGCGATGCGCGCGGTGCGCGGCCTGCAGCAGCCGAGCCGGGCAGTGGAGGATCTGCTGAAGCTCATCGCTGATCCACCTTCAGATATGGACGGCTTTTTCAGCGCGCGGATCTCGGACGTGATCGCCCTTGAACAGAGCGAAGCCCTGGATCCAGTCGAGCAGGGCATCTTACGCATGACACAACTCACGCCGCTCGAGCAATACGTTGAGTTGATCTGCCGCATTCGCCTGAGGAACGAGCGCCAGCGCCTGATCCAGCTCATCGACTCACTGACCGACAAGAACCGCCCCGGCGGCTTCCTGCGCCAGACCGCGGGCCAGCGCACTCCGCGATGGTTCGTGCTTGGCAGCCGACTGCTGGAGATGTTGGTCCAGTTGGCCTTGGTCGAACGCGACCCCTCCGGCCGGCTCCAGGCCCGCCCGATGCTGATCGACGACTTCGTCGAGTGGCTGCGAACGCGCTACGGCTTCGTGATCTACGCCCCGGCCCATCGCTCCGTCCCGCCCGACGAGCAGGCGGCCTGGCGCCGCAACGAACAGGCGCTGCGCGAACGCTTGCACCAGATCGGCTTCTTCACAGACCTCTCGGACGCCTACAACTCCCAAACCCTCCGCCCGCGCTACGAGGTCCGCGCTGATGGCTGAGCCGCTGATCCGTCCGCTCGATCCAGGCTACCTCCCCGGCCTGTGGGTCAATGTCGCGACCGAGCGACTCCGACAGGCCGTCAAAGCCGCGTCCGCCGGCCAATGCCTGCGCGTGTCGGACCTGCCGCGCGAGATCCTGGAGCCGGTCGCACGGCGGATGGCAGATGGGGCCAATCCGGGCAGCGAGGTCTACTTCGTCGACCGGGCCGCCGGCCCCGAACCTTGGCGTGTCGCGGTGCACAAGGTGGTCGAGCGCCGCAATGCCTGCGAAGGTGTGCTGCTCGCGCTCTTCCCGCCGGACCTGCAGCTTGCGGCCGGCGACAGCGTCGACATCTCGACCTTCCGCCTCGTCCCGATGACCGATCTCGATGATGCGGTGCTGGCGGAGTTGCGGTCACGCGTCGCGGAGGGCGTGCTGCGGTTGGTCGATCGGGTGTGGGATTCTATCGACTACATCGACTGGCCCGTCTCCAAACAGGATCTGCTTCGCTATTTCGCCGTGCTGGCAACCCAGCCAAAACCGAACGAGGCAGTGCTTGGCGGCGCTTTGTACGAACTTGGCCTGGTGCCTGACTTCAAGCTTCTGGATGCCGCCGATACGCTTCACTACCGGCTACGGAAACTCAACCGGGACGACGTGGTGAGCGTGCTCCGCGATGAAACCGCGACGCCGATCGAACGGCAACTGCGGTTGCGCTTGCGCGATGATGTTGAAGCGAAGGTGTTTCGAGGACGCTTGGCCGAGTTGTTCACGCTATTCGGCATCGGCGACATCCGCGCCTGGGGCGCCGCCGTGGCGACTGATGGGCGCTGGCGTGGCCTGAGCCTCGACCAGTGGCCGTTGGCCGGCGGGGATGCGGTGCCGGCCGACTTTCGCATCGACATCGATCCGCTCAAGCTGCCACGGCGTGCGGACGATGGCATGCTGATGTTAGAGAGCAGCGCAAAGGTCACCGTTGGCTGGCACTGCGACAGGCCGCCCGTCGAAGTCCCCGGCCTTGCTGGCGGCCACTTCCGGGTCGAGGCGCTCAGTTCCGACCGCGTGGTGGTGTGGGAGAGCCCCTTGATCAAGGCGGCCGGCAAGACCCTGCGCCGAAGCAGGACAATCCAGGATCTGTCGATGCTCGACAGCGGTGTCTATTTCTTCCGCGTCATCGCCCTCAACGAGGTGGGAGACCCGGTCGGAGAGCACCCCGTACGCGATGAACAGGATCCGGAGAACAGCAAGCGGAGCAACGAGAGCGAGGACTTCCTTCTGGTGGAGGGCGATGATGTGATCGACGACGGCGTCAAACCTGCCACCAACACCCAAGTCGCCGGCTTCGCCGAAGCCGAGATCCTCGCTCGCTGGTCGGAGCTCGGCCAAGCCAAGCACACGAGCCAGCGTGACATCGAGCGAATGCAGCCCAGGTTGGCCGAATGGCAGACCGCCACCGAAGCACGGGTGGAAATCGCCACCGCGGCGATCCGCTTTGACATCCAGCGCCAGTACGTCGTCCGGCTCAGCCAGCGATTGCGCCGAGCTGAGCGGGCGATCCTGACGAGCCCGGACTCCGGCGGCCACATGCGGTGGGCGCTGTCGAGCAAGGATGGCGAGCCGGAAGCGCTGCCGCTGGCGATGACGCCGGGGTTCGCAGCGGCGCGGCGGGCGCTGTTCCAGCAGATCGAGCAGACCGCGATACCGGGTCTCGTCGATCCGGTCGTCGCGCTCTGCGATCTCGTGCCGCTTGCCAAGTCGATCGAGGACTATTCCGAGGCCTACCGCGCTTGGTTGGCCAGCGGTGATCCCGAAGCGCTCCGGCTCGATGTGATTGTCGCCCACCTCGGCGAGCAGGGTCCGGTGGCATTGGTCGCACCGACCCATCCCCTGCGGCTTCTCTGGCTGCTCCAGGAACAACAGCTCGCTCAAGCCTGGCTGGGTGAGGCAATTGAGCGCCAGCAGCCGGATCGCGCCGTGATCGACGTCTGGCGCGACAACCTGTCGGTGCAGAACTTGCCGGCGCTCCTGGTGCTGGGCGACTCCGAGACTTACCTTGACGCTGGTCCGCTGCGTGGGGGCTGGAGCGCGTATCTGCCCCCACGGCTGCGCGACTCACGCGCGGTGCTGGCGGTCCTGCGCTCGCGGCTCGGTGCGGGCGCCGCCCACTTCTCGGAAGCGGACGTCCCGCCGCGCGTGCTGGCCGATAAGCTGGAAGCCTTCATGCGCCAGCACGCCTACACTGGCACGCTGACGGTCAACGTGGTCAACCCCGGTGATGCGTCGCTGGTGGTCGATGCGCTGGTGGAGATCGAAGCGCGCCGTCTTCGTGACCGCCAGCCCGAGTTGCGCTACGACGTGCGCCTCTTCACCGATGCCGGCCACCGGGCTGGCGTCGGGGACGCCTTTCGCGAACTGATCGACCCCGAGCGCTCGATCTCGCAGGCCGCCGACAGCTTGGTCAGCCCCGGCCGGTCCTTCCTCTTCCCCAAACTCTCGTGGTCGCGCAACGACCTGAAGGACTTCGTGCAGACCCCCGAGCGCTTCCCCGCCCACATCACCTTGCTGCTCGATGCTTTCCCGATCGACGTCCGCGTTGCGCGCGTCGATCCGGCCGCGCGCGGCAGCTTCGTCCATGGCCTCGTGCAATCCGCGCCGCGCCGCTTCACCGGGCAGGGCCGGCCCGGCACCTACGCCTGGGTTCGCCAGCCCGCGCCCTACCCTTGCCCAGAGTTGCCGTCGGCGCCGGACCGCTCGACCCGCATCGCCGCCCTCATCGCCGCGATCGGCGCCCTCCAGGCGCGCGTCCTGGCACCCAACGCCAACACCGACGACTTCACGGCCGCGACGACATTGGACCTTCGTCCGGCGCGCCAGTCCTTGCTCTATTGCGCCCACAACGTGTCGACTTGGGTGCTGACACTGGACCCCCATCTCGGGCTGGACTACTTCGACGAGCCGCGGCGGCAGGATCGGCCGGGCTACCTCCTCGACTTCTCGCCGGAGTTCATCGCCTCGGGCGGCCGGCAGCTGCTCTTGACCACGCGCATCGACGACGAGGTAGCCCAGCTCATGGCCCCTGCCGCGGCGGAGCTCCGTCTGGACGAAACGAGCGACGGCGCACAGATGCTGCTCGAAGCCCTGCGCGCGCTATCCGGCCGGCTTGCCCTGCGGGTGCTCGCCGCGCCGAGCTCCGGCCAGGTGCGCGGGGCGCTCGGCATGGCGCTGGCCAAGCTCTTCCTGGATGCCTATGGCCTTGCGTCCGCCTCGCTCATCGTTCCGCTTGACGCTCACTTGGAGCTCGCGTCCCACGGCGATGCGAGTTCGGGCCCGAACCTGCGCGGCGACCTCTTGGTCGTGTCGGCCGACCCGAAGAGCCGGCACCTGGACTTCCAGCTGGTGGAAGCGAAGTGCCGCACCGGCAGCGGCCTCGACGCCGCATTGCGGGATGCCATCGGCGCGCAGTTGCGTAGCAGCGCCCGGGCACTCGGCGCGGCCTTCGATCCCGACTTCTCCGTTCCCGATCGCATTGACCGCAGCGTGCAGAGCTGGCGTCTCGCCGGCGTCCTATCGTTCTACCTCGAGCGGGCCCAACGCTACGGGCTGGTCGACGCGGATGTTGCGGCCGCGCTGCGGACGTTCTTCGTCAGCCTAGATGCGGATGCGTCGTATCGCCTGACCATCCGCATGACGGGCCTGGTCTTCCGGCCCGACGCCGACACGGCCTACCACCTCGATACCGAGAGCGGCGACATCCCGATCCATGTCGTCGGCCGCCGTGAGATCGACCGCATCGTGACCGCGGCCCTCCAGCGCTTCCGTGAACGCGTCGAGCACGATCTCGGTCGTGAGGCCCAGGCCGATGTCCCGCCGCATGAACCGGCGATGCGCGACGACGAGACCTGGGACGACGTCCGGCGGTCCTTCCGAGGATTGGCGGCATCGCCTACCATCGTCCCTCCGGAACCTGTGACCCCCGAAGGCGAGGGTTCCCTGCCCGAGCCGCTCGGGCCGGAGCCGCCCGCCCCCGCACCGCTCCACCCGATGGAACCGACTCCTCCGCGGGCGTCCGATTCCGGCCCGGCCGGACAGGCTGCTGAACACGGCGAAGCCGCGGCCGACGGTGTGTCCGCGGTCGGCGGCGGCCTCTCGGTGGAGATCGCCTACGACGTCCTTCTCGGCGACACGAAGCGCACGCCCCAATACGGCTTGATTGGCCGGGTTGCCGGCGAGCCGTGGAAGCGGGTGGCGCTGGACCTCAACGGATGCAACACCGTATCGGTGTTCGGCGTGCAGGGAAGCGGAAAAAGCTACACTGTCGGATCGATCGTCGAGATGGTGACGCGCGCTATTCCCGCCATCTCCACCTTGCCGCAGCCGTTGGGGACGGTGGTGTTCCACTTCCACCAGACCCAGGACTACCCGCCCGAGTTCGTGTCGATGGTCGAACCCAACGACGACCCCGATCAGCTCCGCGCCCTCCAGACCGAGTGGCAAGCGGGGCCCGCGGCGCTGGAGGACCTGTGGGTGCTGACCACGGCCGACACCGTCGAGCAGCGCCGCCGCGAGTTCCCGCATGCCGAGGTCGCGCCAATTGCGTTTGCCAGTGCTGAGCTGACCGTGGCGGACTGGCGGTTCATGATGGGTGCGGCGGGAAGCGATGCCCTCTACCTCAAGCTGCTCAACGAGGTGATGCGCAAGACCCGCGACGACGTCACGCTGGGCGCGATCCGGGCGGGAATCGCTAGCGCGCCGCTCTCGGACAGCCAGCGGGTGCTGGCTGAGACGCGGCTGGACTTCGCCTCGCGTTTCATCGACGACTCGCGGCGCCTGCGGGACCTGCTGAAGCCCGGGCGCCTGATCGTGGTCGACCTTCGCGACGAGTTCGTCGACAAGGAACAAGCGCTCGGCCTCTTCGTGACCTTGTTGAACGTCTTTGCGGGCGCGGGCATGGGCGAGGAGCGGTTCAACAAGCTGATCGTCTTCGATGAAGCCCACAAGTACATGGGTGGCGGCGGCTTGATCGGCCAAGTCGTCGAAGTGATCCGCGAGATGCGGCACAAGGGCGTCAGCGTGGTCATCGCCTCGCAGGATCCGATCAACGTGCCGCCGGCTGTGATCGAGCTGTCCTCCGCCGTCTTTCTGCATCGCTTCAATGCCCCGACTTGGCTGCGACACATCCAAAAGTCCCTGTCCGCTCTTGGTGACCTGACGTCGCCGATGATGGCCTCGCTAGCACCTGGCGAAGCCTTCGTGTGGGCGAATCGCGCGAGTGACTCGGTGTTCACCCGACGGGCCATCAAGGTCCGGCTGAGACCACGCGTCACACGACACGGTGGCTCAACACGTACGGCGGTCGGAGGCTGATCTGTCGTGACTGCTGAGAGCTTCTTTCGGACAGCCACACCGTCATCCCCAACGCCGAGATCGCCGAGCCGCAGGGCTGAGTCGCTCGATCGGCAGGAACTCCGTGCCCTCAAGGCAAGGACCCGCGGCGAGACAGGCAAGCCCCGCGCCCGCGAAAGGCAAGGAACCGGGTCGCGATTGCCCGAGAGCTGTGGCATCCAAGGCAAGGACGTGACCCGTCTCGGCCGCGGAAGCGCGGTGCTGCCGCCTTGGTCCAAGGGTCGCCGTCCAACGGCCAGTGGTGCGCAACGCCCCCAGCCGTCGCCGCGCCGCCGGTGAGCCGTCTACGCCGCGAGAAGTGCGGCGATCGTCCCCCCGAATGCGGGGCAAGCGCCGCGCGACCGTTTGAATTCGAGGCTCGCCCGCCACCCGGGTCGATGCCAGGCGCGACCCACATGGGGTGCCAGGGCGCCGAACGGCGTGCCGCCGCCGGCGCCACGCAGGAGGCCTCGACACCGGGGCGTGGCTCCCGGCGGTGGCCCAACCGACGTCGACCG
Organism: uncultured Anaerolineales bacterium; assembly: GCA_964415605.1. Taxonomy (GTDB): domain Bacteria; phylum Chloroflexota; class Anaerolineae; order Epilineales; family Epilineaceae; genus UCB3. Next base: position 28,516 of record CAYQBA010000004.1, read on the forward strand.
CAACACGGGCCGGTCCCCATGGATCTCGCGGATGGGCGGGACCGCTGGACCCGCGCAACGCCCATCGTGATCGGTGATTGTCGCGACGGCCGCGAAATCGACGCCGACCGGATCGAGACTCGGCACCCCGGCGCCGTCCGCCGCCTGCACGGCACCATCCCAACCGAACCCGCCAACGATGATGCTGGAAGGTGCGCGGTCGCGACGACGGCCCGCGTCGCCGCAGAACACGACCGCCGCGTGCGCGCCGTGCCCCGCCAGCATGGCCCCCGCCCAGGCGTCGACGATGTGGAACAGGTCGCGCGCGACGCCGTCGACGACCAGCGCTATCCGGCCGTGTGCGTCCACGGCCCGCCGCAGCGCGTGCCGCCGGCCATCGATCCACACCCAGGCCCGCTTCTCCGCTTGATCGCCATCGTCATCGTGCTCGGTCGCCCGTGCACCGTGGCCCGCGTCGTCGGACGTGACCGCACCCGTGCCCTCGTCCGCGTCCGCGACTCGGTTCGCGCCCTCGCCTTCCCCCCCGCCCTCGATCTCGACCCGCTCCAGCACCGCACCCAGCCAGCCAGGCCGGGGCTTGCCGGCGCCCACCAGCGGCCTCGCCAGCATCTGCACCCTGCTCTTGCCGAGATCCACCCCGAGCACCGCCAGCGCGCGGCTGACGTCGCGATATGGCAGCCCGAGGTCGTGCAAAGCCGCCGCCCAGTGCTTCACCGCCGCCGGCACCGTGCCCCGGTCGATCCCTCCCGGATACACCCGGAACGTCCGCCGGCAATTCAGGCAGATGTAGCGCTCCGCGGTCACGGTGCCTTCGGCCGCTCCCCGCACCGGCTTGGCGACCGTCTGCCAATGCCGGACCGGCCCGCCGCCGCACCCAGCGCGGGGGCAGCCTGCAGGCGGCGGCGCCGGATGGACGCCGGTGGGATCATCGAACGTGAGCCAGAGTTGGAGCATGGGTTTCGGGTCCTCGTGGTCCTCGCCCATTCCAACGTCGGCCGGGGCCGATGGGTTCCCTCGTCCCGTGGATCGACTTGCTGGAGTCGCGTTCCGCGATGGATGGCTCGCCGCCGAACGCACGCAAACGCTGGCCGGGGCCCGGCGATCAGACGCCGAACGGCACGCCTCCACCGCTCCCACGCGCCACCCACCGGAGCCCCGCGAACAGCGCCAGCCACACCCCCGTACGGAGCGTCATCGCCCGCACGCTGTCGACGGCGACCGCGGCGCCGGTCGCGTACAGCCAGGCGATGATCCCGAACACAACGAGGTTGGCCACGAAGATCACCCCGGCCGCCCGTGCGCCGCGGCCCGCGTCGCGCCACGCCACGACCCCCGCCGCCACATACACCAGACCCATCGCGGTGTTGAAGATCAACAGCGGGCGGAACACGACGTAGCCCGGATCCCTGCCCGCCAGGACACTCCCGCCCGCGTAGAGCGTGGCGATGCCGAACACGATCCCGACGAGCGCCAGGCCGGTCTGGAGTCGGCCGCGGCCGGCGGGCGAAGACGCGGCGCTCATGCGGGATACTCCCGATTCGAGGCGACGCCACAGCCTCGCTCACGCGGCGGTCCGCCGAGTGGCATGGCTGCCGACTTCGCCGCGCGGTCGGCCGTCCACACCGGGGGTGAGTTGTTCATGCGTCCACCTGATCCTGGGCCGAGTGGCCGAAGTGCGGGATGCGGGATATCAGCGAAACGGATTATAGTCTCCCCCGCCCACCCGTCGCGGCCCCGCCCACCCGATCTCACGTTTCTCCATCCGCCGACGTCTACTCCGTGATGCACACCAAGCCCCCTTTCGAGACCCTCGTCGACCGTCATGGCGCCGCCGTGCTGCGGGTGTGCCGGGCCGTGGTCGGCCCCGACGACGCCGACGATGCCTGGTCGGAGACGTTCCTCGCCGCGCTGCGCGCCTACCCCGACCTCCCGGCCGGGGCCAATGCCGAGGCATGGCTCGTCACCATCGCCCACCGCAAGGCCATCGATGTCTGGCGCGCCGCGCGGCGCCGAGCGGCGACCGGCGCGACGGCCGACATCGCCGACGCCCGCCCGCCGGTTGGCGCGGCGGCCGCCCATGCGCCGCCTGCCGCGCGCTACCTCGAGCGCCGTCTCGCGGACGACGCCGCGCGCGAGGTGTGGGACCACGTCCGGCACCTGCCGGACAAGCAGCGCCGCGTCATCGCCTACCACTACCTCGCGGGCCTGCCGTACGCCGACATCGCCGGCCTGGTCGGCGGCACGCCCGACGCGGCGCGCCGGGCGGCCGCCGACGGGATCAAGACGCTGCGCGCCCGGCTGACAGGCCCGGCCCCGACATCAGGAGACGACACATGATCACCGATCGCTTCAGGCCCACGGATCCCCGTGGCGCCACGGATCCAGCTCCCGCCACGG
>CAYQBA010000004.1:31012-52460 GCA_964415605.1 uncultured Anaerolineales bacterium
GCTCCCGCCACGGCCCCCCAGACCGCCGATCGCGACACCGTCGACCACGCCGTCGGCGCCGCCCACGCGCCAGGCGTCGTGGCGCGCCTGGCACCGCTCACCACGGCGTCGCCCGAGACCCTGCGCGGCCTGCACGCCGCGCTCGAGGCCGCCGCCGATCGCGCAGGCGTGCTCGACGTCGCCTATCGGACGATCGACACCCCCATCGGCCGGCTGCTCCTCGCCGCCACGCCCGCCGGGCTGGTCCGGGTGGCGTTCGACGTCGAGGGCCACGACGCGGTGCTCCAGGATCTCGCCGCCCGCTTGAGCCCGCGCATCCTCCACGCCCCGCGGCGGCTCGACGGCGTGGCGCGCGAGATCGACGAGTACTTCGCCGGCCGGCGGACGCACTTCGACCTGCCGCTCGACCTGTCGCTGTCCAAGGGCTTCCGCCGGCTGGTGCTCGAGCACCTCACGCGCATCGCCTTCGGCCACACCGAGAGCTACGCCGAGGTCGCCCGCACCGTCGGCCACCCGAAGGCCGTGCGCGCGGTGGGCTCGGCGTGCGCCACCAACCCGATCCCCGTCGTCGTCCCGTGCCACCGCGTCATGCGGTCCGACGGCACGCTGGGCGGCTACCTCGGGGGCCTCGCCGTGAAGTCGGCGCTCCTGCACCTCGAGGGCGCGGCGGCGTGAAGGCATTCGTCCGCGACCGCGGCCTTGCCCTCGCCTGCGCCGCCCTCGGCATCGCGTACGTCGCCGGCTTGAACGACCTCCTGCCGCCCGGCGGCGACAACGCCCGCTACATCGTGTTGTCGCGCGCCGTCGCGGCCGGGCAGGGGCTGCGCCTCGTCGACATGCCGGGCGCGCCGTACTTCGTCAAGACGCCCCCGCTGTGGCCGATTGTCCTCGCCCCGCTGTCGGCGACCGCCCCCACGGCTTTCTGGCTGATGAAGCTCGTCGCCGTCCTGTGCCTGGCCGGCGCCCTCGTCGTCTTCCACCGGCTCGCCGCCTGCGCCTGCGGGCCGGCAGTCGCGCGCGCGGCCGTGCTGCTCACCCTGGCGTCGCCGTGGATCTACGCCTACGCCCACGACGTGCGGCCCGAGATGCTGTACCTCGTGCTCTCGCTGGCCGCGCTGGCCGTGGGCATGGGCGAGGCCGGCGAACGGGCTCCCGGCGGCGGAGGAGACCTACTTCGCATCCGCGACGACCTCGCGCGCGGCGCCCTGGCCGGCGCGCTGGCCGTCGCCGCCTACCTGGCGCGCTCGGCCGGCGTGGTGCTGCTGCCGGCGTTGGCCGTGGCGCTGTGGCTGGCGGGGCGCCGCCGCCGCGCGCTGGCGCTGGCGGTCACGGCCACGGCGCTGGCGCTGCCGTGGCATGCGTACGTCGACCATGCCCGCGCGGCGCCGGGCGGCGGATCGAGCTACCTCTCGGACCTCTTGATCCTCGATGTCGACGACCCCGGCGCCGCGCGGGCGACGACGGCGGGCGAGGTCGCCGGGCGGGTGTGGGCCGGCCTGCCGGCGACGCTGGCGGCCGTGGGGGAGGTGGTGGCGTATGTCCCGGCCAAGCTGTGGCGCGCGCGCGGCGGTTCGAGTGCCCCGGTGGCGCTGGTCGGGCTGGCGGCGCTGCTGGCGTACGGGGCCGCGACGGTGGTCGACGCCCGGCGCCGCTGGCGGACGCCCGGCCTGGCGCTCCCGCTCTACGAGCTGGGATTCTGGATCCTGGTCCTCGCCTGGCCGTACACCGGCCCCAAGTTCATCGTCCCGGTCATCCCGTTGCTCTGGGTCCGGCTGCTGGCCGTGGGACGCTGGGCCGCCGCGGCGGTGGTGGCGCGCGGCTGGGTGGCCGCGCCGCGCGCGGGTCTCGTCTCCAGCACGCTGGTGATCGGGCTGTTCGTCCTGACCGCGCCGGGCGTGGCGCGCGACGCCGTGCTGGATCTCCGGCGCTGGCAGGACCCGGCGGTGGCGCGCTACCTCGAGGCCGCGCGCTGGATCGGCGCCCACACCCCGCCCGGCGCCGTGGTCATGGCCCGCAAGCCGGACCTGCTCCACCTGCACGCGGACCGGCTGGTAGCGGACATGCGCTTCACGCTCGACCCCGCCGCCTGGGAGGCGGCCCGGGCGCGGGACGGCATCACCCACGTCGTCGTCGACGGCCTGGGCTTTGCCGGGACGCGCGAGTACGCCGCGGCCTTCGTCGCGGCCCATCCCGAGGCATTCAGGCTGGTGTTCGAAACGGCGCCGCCGGCGACGCGGGTGTATGCATGGCGGGCACCGCCGGCGCGGGCGCCGTCGCCGTAGGGGCGGAGGCCTGCCCGCCCGCATGGCGGCGCTGCGAGCAGGCTGCCCGCGAGTCGATCGACTACCGGGTCACCCCGCCCCCGCTCACGGCTTGACGTCGAACACCTCGACCAGCCCCACTCCCGACGTCCCGCCGACGCCGCGCACGATGGCCGTGTAGGCGCCCGGCGCGAGCGTCCGGATGATGGCCGACTCGCGCGCCAAGCGCGGCATCAGCGGATCGGCTGCGATGACCCCCGCCTGCCGTGACGACACCCAGTTGTCGTTCTCGACGACCAGCGACCCGCCGCGCAGGAGCTGCATCCGCGGGTCCGCGAGCGCACCCGGAACCCCCAGCCGCGCCAGATCCGGCCCGATGGCCCGCAGGATGACCTTCGCCGGCCCGTCGGTGACGATGAACCCGCCGATCATGACGTTGTCGCCCGTGCGGACGCTGCCGCGGGTGGAGATGTTGGCGATCCGGCCGGCCCCTGTGCCGTCGGCCGACCGGTCGCGGAACACCTCGACCAGCGCCACGCCGGTCCCGCCGCCCGCACCGCGCACCACGACCGTGAACGCGCCGGGATCGAGCGTGACGAGCAGCGCGGCCTCGCGGGCGTCCGGCGGGCGCAGCGCGCTGGCGGCGATCTCGGCGGCACGCTGCGCGGCCGGCCAGTCGTCGTTGGCGAGGATCGGCGCGCCGTTGCGGAAGAGCTCGATCGACGGGTCCGCCAGCACCCCCGGCACGCCGTGCGCCGCGAGGCTGGGGCCGAGCGCGCGGATGAGCACCCGCACCGGGCCCCGGTCGACGATGAAGCCGCCGATCATGACGTCGTCGCCCGTTCCGACGTAGCCGCGGGTGGAGATGTTGACCAGCGTGCCGGTGTTGGCCGTCGGCGGCGGCGGCGAGGGCCAGCCGTCGGGCGACGCGCGGTCCCATGCGTGGTCGACGTCCAGCCAGTCGCTGTCCCACCACCAGTACCACACGGCCGCCGAGCTGTACCACATGGCCCGGCGGACCAGCGTGGCGCCCACCGAGTCGCACGTCCCGGCCTTCCACGCCAGCGGGGCCGGGTCGGGGTCGCCGAGCGCCGGCTCGCCCGTGCAGGCGCTGTTCTCGATGTCCGGGATGTAGCCGTAGCCGGCGGGCGGCGGCGTGCGCATGAGGTCGACGATCCCGTTGGCCAGCCGGCGCGCCTCGCCGTACCACGGGAGGATGTCGGCGGCGCGCTGCCGGTCGAAGGCGGCAGCCGCGTCGGGGTCGGGCGCCGGGAGGGGGTAGCGGGCAGCGGCCAGGCGCATGAGCCCGCCGGAGGACTGCAAGAGGAGGCCGTAGGCGCCGTAGCCGTTCTCGGTCAGGTGATAGGGGCTCGGCGCGCCGCTCGCGGTGGTCATGCGGCGCCACGGGAGCCCCGGGTTGGCGTCGCCGCGGCACGCGCCCGCGCAGGTCGGCGGCGCGTTGGGGTCGGGCGTGGGGCCCACCGCGACGGCGGCCGGCGCGATCAGCCCGCCGTTGCGCCAGAGGTAGCGGTTGGCCAGCGGGACCGAGGCGTCGGTGGGGTCGTGGAACAGCGGCTGGCGCTGCACGCCGGGCGCCGCGCCGGCGTTGGCCGGGCTGAAGGTGAAGCACCGGTCGTCGGCCGGATCGTCGACCCCGGCGCAGCGGTAGAACGTGGCCTGGAAGAGCCACAGCCACGCCGCGAACTCGTCGGGGTGGTTGCGGTGCACGGTGTCGAACAGCGACCCTGCCATGCCCTCGGCCAGCTTGTCGTCGAGCACCTGCCCGAAGAGGACGGCGCCGTACAGCGGGCTGGGGCCGGGGTAGTGGTTCTCGATGCCGCCCGGGAACTCCTGGGCGCCGTTCTCCCAGTTGTCGCCGACGACGTTCGGCGCCCCCGGCAGCACCGCGTCCTCGCCGACGCTCAGGCGGCCGTTTTGCGGCTCGCCGTCGTGCCGGCCGGCCGAGAGCGTGCGGATGGCGTTGGTCCCGCCCGCCGCCAGCGGCCATTCGAGGTCGTCCTGCCGGCCGGCGCCGCCGTGGAAGCCGGCCACGCCGTAGCCCAGCCGGGCGTCGATGGCCTCGAAGTAGCCCGGCCCGACGGCCCCCGGCGGCGCGTCGGGATCGCCGGCGTCGACGAGCCAGCGGATCAGCCGTGTGCCGGCGCGCGCGCCGACGTGCGTGCCGAGCCACTCCTCGGCCATCGAGCCGAGGTTGGTCTGGCCGCAGCGCACGCCGGTAACCGTGCCCGGCCGCGCGGCGCACGTCGCGCCGCCGTAGTAGGCGCCGAAGGGCGACTTGGTCCCGCCGAGGCTCTCGCGGCTGGCGTGCGTCATGCACGCCTGCCAGTCGGCCGACCCGACGCCGAACCGCCCGCACCAATCCTCGCCGGGCAGCGTGTAGTCGGCGTCGAACCACAGGCCGGCGTTGTCGCCGGCATCCAGCGCGGCGGGGCGCAGGCTGGGGATCGCCACGGCCGCCGCGGGCGGGTCGCCCTGGCGAAAGGCGTCGGTCCCGGCGACCGCCGGGTCGCGCGCCGCGGCGGCGGCGTACGTGGCCTGGCTGCCGATGTCGGCCCGGCCGCCCGTGCGCGGGCCTTCGGGCTGGGCAGCCACCCACTCCCACCACACCCGCTGGCTCAGGCCGTTCACCAGCGCCACGGCGTTGCGCCGGTCGGCCGGGGCGCCCCATGCCCGCTGCTCCTCGAGGAACTGGAGGGTCCAGACGTACGGTGTGAGCAGCCAGCCGGCGGAACGCGTGAACGACAGCTGGTCGTCGGCGCGCGTGCGGGTGTCGCGGAACAGGCGGACGAGCGTGTCGCGCATGTGCGCCTCGTAGGCCCGCACCATGCGGCGGTGGTAGGCCTGGGCCTGGCGGGCGTTGGCGGCGGTGTAGCCGGCCTCGGCGCCGACGGGTGCGTCGAAGTCGTGGACGAACGCGTGATACAGCGCGAAGTGCCCGGCGGTGCGGACGATACGGTCGTTGAAATAGTAGCCGCGGCCGACGTCGGTCAGCGTCAGGCCGCCGGTGTACGGGGTGCCGACGACGGCGGCCAGCCGGGCGCCGGCGCACCGGACGAAGTCGGCGTCGGTGACGGCGGCGTGACACGCGGTGGACGGTGCGGCGGGGTCGACGATGCCGCGGCTGACGCGAGCGTACTCCTCCCACAGCGTGTCGGGATCCTTGGCGGACGCGGTCTTGTCGGGCTCGATGATCGGCGTGAGATGGGCGATGGGGGTGGCCTCCGTCGCCTCCTGGTCGTAGAAGCCGGTCAACATGGCGCGCAGGTTCGCCACGATCTCCGGGGCCGGCCACACCGGCGGGGTCTGGGCGGCGGCGGTCGGCGGCGGGCCGGCGGGCGCCAAAGCCAGGAGGAGCACGCACGCCGCCACGGCCTGCGCCACCAGGCGGGGACGCGCCGCGGGCCAAGGCGCCCCGCTGGCCCGCCGGACGGCGATCCAATACCCGGCAACGGTCTGGCGCGGGGCGCCCTCGGGCGGGCGGGCTGGGCCCATGCTCACCGCAGGCCGGAGTGCTTGAGCAAGACCGGCACGTGCAGCCGGGGGAAGGCGACGTCGCCGCTCGAGGCCCACACGCCGTCGAGGTAGGTCCGCGTGCCGTCGACGGTGCCGACCCACAGCATGCGGTCGGGGCCGACGGCGATGGCGCGGATCGGTGCGCCGAGCGGGCTGTTGCGGCTGTTGAAGTGCAGCCAGCGGCCGCCGGCGTGCAGCGCCATGTTGCCGTTGGACGCGGCCAGCCACAGCTCGCCGGCGGGGCCGTAGGCAGCGGCGACGACGATGGCCACCTGGCCGCGCTCGTCCTCGAAGAGCGGGCTGCCGGTGAGGTCGGTCTGCCGCCATTGGCCGTCGGCCCAGCGGGCGGCGACGACGCCGTGCTCGACGTTGACGGCGCCGGCCGGCACACGCTCGACGGACAGGTAGAACTCGGGCAGGCCGCCCGGGGCGGCGGTGAACGCGGTGGCGAAGCCGGTGGCGACCTCGCCGGGAGCGGCGCTCGGCGCGTGGTACACCGGCACGGGGCCGGGCAGGCGGTACATGGCCCGCGGCGCGCCGACGGCGTCGGCGATGCCGGGCGCGAGCTGGACGACGTCGAGGCCGTGGGCGGCCATCTCCGGCGGGGCGTCGACGGCGAAGCTGGTGCCGGCGCCGCCGGCCGTGAAGCCCATGAGGCCGAACTGCTGGCATGCGCTGGACGCCGCGCACTCGCCGTCGATGTGATACGGCACCCACGCCGTCCCGGCGGGGTCCACGACCACGCGCGCGTCGAACGCCATCTCGGCGCCCGGCGCGCCGCCGGCCGGTGCGACCTCCGTCCACCCGCGGCCGTCGAAGAACGCCGGCCCGGCCCACACGCGCCCGGCGGGGTCGACGGCCCAGAAGTCGGCGAGCGACGGCCCGGCGCGAATCTCGGTGAAGCGCGCCGCGATGGCGGCGCGCAGGTCGGCGTAGTCGGTGCGGCGGCCGCCGCGGTCGAGGACGGCGACGGCGGGGGCGTCGGGCGCCGCCGGCACGAACCGGAACCAGACCGCCCCCGCGGGGTCGACGGCGAGGTAGCGGATGGACTCCTTGGGCAGCGGCGGGCGGAGGGCCGTCGCGGCGTCGGAAGCGGACGGGGCGGCGTCGGGAGCGGACGGGGCGGCGGGTCCGGCAGGCGCATCGACAGCGCCGGAGGCACCCGATGCGGGGGGGACTTCGTGCGGGTCGACCACGACCGGCGCATCGGGGACGGCAACCGGCGCACCGGCGGCGGATGCATCATCGCCGGGCACGGGCCCGGCCGGCGCGCCGTGGACGGCGGCCAGCGCGACGAGGCCGGCCACGCACACGCCCATTGCGCCGCCGGCGGTATATGAGCGGGTTGCGGCAGCGCTGGAGTCCGCCGGTGGCCGGAGATGCCGGTTGCCCTGGACGTTCATGGAGATGCCTCCGGGGAATGATGCGCGCCGATCGGCGCGACTGCCAATCGGGCGTCGCGGCCGGCGGGCGCGTCTTGGTCGACGGAGGGTGGACGGATCCCGGCGGGCAGTGGTTTCTGCTGGAGGGCGGTGAGGCGACGGTCCGCGAGGCGCAGGTACGCGCTGGTGGTCGTTGCCCCCCGTGTCGCCGTCGAGCGGCGCGCGCGAGCTCGGGAGAGGGGAGGGCGGGTTACGCGCCCAGCGGGTTGCGCCAGCGCAGGCCGGGGAATCGGCTGAAGTCGGAATCCGCGCTGCAGATTTCGAGGCCGTGCTCGATGGCCAGCGCGGCCAGGTGGGCGTCCGACACCAACGCGGGCGCCGGGGCACAGTAGGGCAAGAGATCGGCCAGGATCGTTCGGTGCCGGTCGGTCGGCCCAGGTGTCCACACCGGCTCCAGCGCCAGCCAGGCCTCCACCTGCCGCCACGCCTGCACGACGCTGAGCGGCCGCTCCAGGATGCGCGGGGAGGCGGAGATCCGCACGAAGGCGAGCGACGATGCCCAGGGCAGCCCGACCCGCGTGGGCCCATTCAGCTGCGCATCCAGCCACTGCCTGGCCTCGGCGTGCTGGCCGAAGGCGGGGTGGTGGGCGTAGAGCAGGAGGTTCGCGTCGACGAGGATCATCCGACCTCTTCGCCGCTCGCCTCCAAGAAGTCGATCACGCGGGCGACACACGTGACATCCGGCACCAAGAGCCGTCCGGTGTCCGCCTCGGGCGTACGGTAGGGCTCGGGTCGCACCGCTGGCGACCGTGTCAACTGGGTCAGACCGATTCTAAGGGCACGATTCACGGCGGCCTTCAGGCTGAGACCGCCCGCCGCCCGCACCTCTTCGAGGATCGCGGCGACATCCGGATCGAGCGTCAGCGTCGTGCGCATGCATCAGATCTTAGTCACTTGATGTCTTGATGGCAAGCACGTGGGTGGCGAGTCGAGCTCAGCCGCCCTCAGTTGCCCGAGCAGGGCATCGATCCGTCGCCCGCGACCCGCTGGGTGCGCGCACGCAACCGCGGCCAGCCGGCCCCGACTACGGCCGCCCGCCCCAGTAGATCTCCGGCGGGCACAGCACCGCGGCCACGAGCTGGCGGTAGATGCCCTCCAGCGCCTCGGCCGATGGCGCGGGCACGTAGTGGCGTGCGTCGCCCGCCATGTCGCGCAGCACGGCGGCATCGAGGTCGGGGCCGGCGCCGACAACGTACACGGCGATGCCGGCGGCGCGCGCCGCCCGCGCCGCGGCGACGGCGTCCGAGCCCGGCGCCGGGTTGGCCCGGCCGTCGCTCAGCACGATCATCGCCGCCGCGCCGGGCCGCCGCAGCGGGCCGGTCAGCTCGGCCGCCGCGGCGGCCACGCCGAGATCGACACGGCTCTGCTCGCGCACGGCGATCCGCTGGAGCGCCGCGCGGAGCCGGGATCGGTCGGACGTCAGGCCCTGGAGCACGTGGGGTTGGTCGTTGAACGCCACCACGGCCGCCCGGTCCTGGCCGGCGCTGAGGCGAATCCCGTGTCCGAGGAACGCCTCGGCGGCCTCGACGACGGCCTCGAGCTTGGGCCGCCCGCGTTCCGTGAGGCCGCGCATGCTGGTCGACGCGTCGATGACCAGCACGACGTCGACGAACCGGTCGGCGGGCGGGCAACCCGGGTCCTTGAGGGCGATGGGCAGGAACGCGGGGCGCGGCGGCACCGCGGTCGGCGATGGCGATGGTGACGCGGTCGGAGTCGGCGTCGCCGTCGGGGTGGGCGTCGCCGTCGGCGTCGCGGTTGGGGTGGACGTCGGGGCACGGGTCGCCGTGGCGGTTGGGGGAGGCGTGGCTGTCGGCGTCGCGGTCTCGACCGCCCCCACGCGGCAGTCGCCGCCCTGGATCACGCTGACGGTGTTGCTCCGCTCGTTGGCGACGTAGACCCGGCCGTTGTCGGGGTTGACGGCGACCCCGGCCGGCTGGAGGCCGAGCGGCAGGGTGGCCACGACGGCGCGGCTGTCCATGCTGATCGCGGTGAGCCCGGTGGACGGGTGCGTGGTGTACACGCACCGCCGCGGCGGATCGACGGCGACGAGCAGCGGCGGGCTGGCGAGCGGAACGGTCCCGGCCACGGTGTGCGTCGCGCCGTCGACGATCCACAGGCGTGGCGACCGGAAGTCCGCCAGGTAGACGGTGTTGGTCGTGGCGTCGACGGCGGGGTGGCCGACGGCGGGGATCTCCATCCGCTTGGCGCGCGCGCCGAGGTCGACGACGACGAGGCGGTCCGGGGAAGACATCGCGACATAGGCAAGGTCCGTCTGAGGGTTGACGGCGATCGTGTGGTTGGAGCGATCGGTGTTGATGTCGCGCACGACGGTCCGGGCCACGGCGTCGACGACCGTGAAGGTGTTCGCGCTGCGGGTGAGGTACACCTCGCGGCGCCCGGGGTGGACCGCCAGGCCTTCGGGCCCGGATGGGAGGCCGCGGATGGTGTCGACGACGGTGTCCGAGGCGCCGTCGATCACCGACAGCGTGCCGCTGCCGTTGTTGAGCACGTAGGCGCGGTTCACGGTGGGGTCGACGGCGACTTGGTACCACGGCGACAGCCCGACCGGGATGGTGGCCACGACGGCATGGGTGGCGCCGTCGATGACCGACACGGTGCCGGAGCCGCGGTTGGTCGCGTAGATCCGATTGGTCACGGCGTTGACGCCGACGCCGACGGGCTGCGCGCCGACGCCGACGTGGGTGACGAGGGTCGGTTGCGCCGCGCCGGGCTGGGCGCCCGCGATAGACGGGGCGGCGGCACGCTCGCGCGATCGGAAGAGGGCGGCCAGGACAAGCATGGCAGCGGTGATCGTCGACATCCGGGCGCGCATGGGGCCACTCTCCTCGTTGGGTGCGATCGCGGCTCGGTCGATCGATGTCCCGGAAGACGAGACGTCACACCGCTGCGTTTCAGGCCACCGGCTGTGGCGCTACGCTCCGCCCCGCAGCCGCCGCAGCTCCGCTTCGAGCTCGGCGGCACGGTCCTCCGCGGCGCGGCGGGCGGTCTCCGCGGCGAGGCGGGCCGCCTCAGCAGCGCGGCGGGCGGCGGCCTCGCCCTCGGGCGTCGGCAGCCAGGCCTCCGCGGCGGGGTCGAACAAGCGCAGGGGATACGACGCCCGCTCCGGGTCGTAGGGCATCTGCCAGACCTCGAGCCCGAGCACCGTGCTGGCGATCCCCGACACCCCGCGCCCCTGGCGGTCGGGCAGCGCCGCGCTGGGGATGTACTGCTCGTCGATCAGGCGGAATGCCCGGAGCGCCGGCCCCGGCCGGATCAGATCGCCCGACGGATCGAACACGATGTACTCGCGCACACCCATCCCGAGATACAGGCCGCGCTTCCACGTCAGATCGGCGCGCCACGTGGCCGGCGAGGCGATCTCGAACACCACGTCCGGCGCCTTGCCTTCCTTCCAGACCAGGTAGGAGCGCCGCGCAGTCCTGGGAACCCCGAGCGCCACCAGCACGTCGGGCGCCACCCGCAGGCCGGGATCCCCTTCCTCGTAGTAGACCAGGAGATCGGCGCCGACATAGACGTCGTCGCGGTCGCGGTAGTGCTGCTCGAGGCCGAAGCGGGTGTCCACCATGCAGCGATACTGCAGATCGCTCTCGGCCATGGGCTTCCCATCCGATTCGGGGTACTCGATCGCCGGCGAGGCGAGGATCTCGGGCTGCTCGAGGTCGCGCGCTGCAGCGGGCATGGCCGAGGGTTCCCTTTCGTCTGGCGGTCTGGCTCGGGAGGAAAGTGGGTCGGATGGGCCGTTGCTAACTGTAGTCCCGAGCGAGACGGCCGGCAAAGGGCCCGACGCCCGCCACGGCCCACCGCGATGGTCGTGGATCGGCCGGCCATCCCGCCAGTCGGGAGGCGGACGACGCATCACGCGCGGCGAACGGTGCCGCCTACCACACCCCCGGCAGCAGCCGATACCGCACGCGCCTCGCATACTCGGCGTAGCCTTCGAGGTGCTCGCGCAGGAACCGGTCCTCGAGAGCCGTGCGCACGACGAGCACCGCCACGCCCAGCGCGGCGGGCACGAGCGCCCATGCCGACCGCAGGATGAGCGCCATGGTCAGGATGGTGGCCGCCGTGCCCACGTAGCCCGGGTGCCGGACGTAAGCGTACGGCCCGCCGGTGACGGTGACGTGCCCCCGCTCGCGCTGGATGCGGACAAGCGTCTCGAAGAACGGGTTGACGGCCATCGACCACAGCACCACGGCGTAGGCGGCGACGCACACGATCGCGCCCATCACGGGGAGGGCGAGCGATCCACCGCGGACCCCATGCCAGCGGACGTCGATGGCGGCGGCGACCGGCGTGAGGAACGCGAGCAGCGCCCACAGCAGGGCGATGACGCGGTCCCAAAGGGGCGCCTCGGCGACGTGCATGCGCGACCGCGCCGCGACGACGGCCAGGTGCCGCGGGGTGAACACCACGCCGGCCAGGAGCGTGATGCCGACGAAGACGCCGATGACGAGCCAGGCTTCGGCCCAGCGCCACGTGCCGGCAATGCCGAAGAGCACCACGCCCATCACGACGAGGCCGCCGGCGACCTGCGCGAAGCGCGCGACGACGTCGCGGCGCTGGGCGTGGCTGGCAGCGGGGTCGAGGGACGACATGTCACGGATCATACCACACCGCGCCCCCTATGCCGACAGCCACTGCGCCATCGTCGCGACTGCCTGGCGACGCATGCACGCCGCCGCGGAGAGCGTCACTTGCCGTGGACCCGCCCCATCGAGGGCTGGCTCGACGTCGCCCCGGCCGCCGCGTCCCGTCCGAGCCAAGGCAGGTAAGCGGGGCCGCCCCGCGCGCAGTCGACGCAGACGGTCACCGCCGGGGTCGGCGTGGCCTCGGTCGAGGCCGTCGCCGTCGGCGTGGCCTGGCGCGACGCCGTCGCGGTGGATCGCGCCGCCGTGGCGGTGGGCGGGGCGACGGTCGGCTGGCCGCCGGGGTCGAAGGTGGGCACGGCGGCGGGCGTCGCGGCGGGGTCGGCCATGAACCAGCCGCGGGCGGTCGGGTCGGACTTGAAGAACCCGAGGAGGAGGCTCGCCACCTTATGCCGCCCGCTGGGCGAGGGGTGCGTGCCGTCGTTGGCCACGAAGTCCTCGCAGCGCCACACGAGGCCGTCGGCGCGCGGCGTCAGGCCGTCCCCCCACAGGTAGGGTCCCCACAGCAGCAGCGGCGCCCGGACGACGCCGCGGGCGGGGTCGGGGTTCAGCGCGGGGTCGCCGCCGACCTGCTGCTCGATCAGCCACTTGACGCTGAAGCCGGACTCGTAGGCGTACGGCTCGGGGTTGAGGGCGGTCGAGGCGTAGCCGCCGTAGGTCCGGCTGGCCAGGTAGAGCAGCCGCGCGTTGGGGAAGCGCGCCTGGGCGACCTGGACGACGGCGACCAGGTCGTCCTGAAGGGCCTTGGCGGCGGCCGGGAACGAGTCGGGCGGAAACCGGCCGCCGGGCTGGGCGTTGGCCTCCTTGAGCCAGATCACCTGGACCTGGGCCGCGCTCGACCCGGCGCGCGCCAGGCGCTGGTCGACCACGGCCCAGAAGTTGGCGCTGGGGTCGCGGATCACCGACGCCGTCTGGCCCCCCTGCGCGCCGTCGACCAGGAGGACGCGCCCGTGCTTCTGGGGGTCGGCGTTGGCCAGCTGGACGAAGCGGCTGAACTCCTGGGTGGCGTTGGACATGCCCAGCGAGAGGACGACGACGCGCCCACCGGCGGCTGGCGCGCCGGCGGTATCGAGCGGGGCGATCGCCGCGGCGCGCGCGACGGCGGCGGCCAGGTGGGCGGCGGGGGGCGTGTTGGCCCCATCGGGATACAAGCCGCCCGGATGGCCCTCGTACTGCCCGGCCCCGAGGTCGGTCAGCGGGACGAGCCCGGTGGCGGTGCCCTCGCAGTTGGCGGCAGTGGCGAGCCGGGGCGGGCGCGCACCGGGACCGGCGGCGAGCGCGATGGCCGCGACGAGGGCGGCCGGGGCGACAAGGTGGCGCATGGGGAGCCGCATGGGTGCCTCCGGGAGTGGGGCCGGCGGGCGCAGGGTGCGGGCGTGCCGCCAGGGTCTGCGCGCCGCGGGCATCGGAGTCCGCGATGGGCGCCCTCCGTCGGACGATCGGGCCCCCTGAAGCGTACAACGCGCGGGTGCGGCGAAAGGTTGGACGTGGGCTCAGGGGGCGGTGCCGGCCTCTGCGTTCCCTTCAATCGCGTCCCCCGGGACCGCGTCGCCCTCGAGCACCGTGGCCAGGTTGCACAGCCAATCCAGCGCCCGTTGCAGCGTCGGCGCGTCCTCGGTCACGCGTAAGGACGAGGCACGCGTGAGCACCAGGTGGCCGTCGGTGGACGGGAAGAGCAAGGACTGAGCACCTTGGAGGAACTCGGCGCCGTCGTCAAGGCAGGCCGCGATCGCCGCCCGTGTGGCATCGTCGATCGGCGCTCCCTGGTCGCTCCACACCCGGAAACGCAGGAGACCGCTGCGCGCGCGCCCGATCGTCAGCTCCCGGGCGATCGCCGCGATCTCCGGCGGCAGTGGGATGCTCGACTGCCCGCCGACCACGCGGTTCACGGTGAACGGCGCGGCCACCACGAGATCCAGGACGTAGCCGCTGGGTGCCTTGCCGACGGCGGCATGCCCGCGGGTCCAGCTCACCACGTACGTGCTCGAAACCAGGGAGTGCCGGCCGCGGTAGGTGCCGAGGGCGACGTGCTGGGGGCGGCCTGGGCCGGGCTCGACGTAGGACCAGCCGGCCTGCCGCCCGAGCTCCCGGACGGCGCGAAGGTGGGCATGGCGTCCGAGAAGGGCCAGTCGGGCCAGCGGCGACCCCAGCGGCGTGCCTTCCTTGCTGCTGCCCAACCCGCCGACGAGCCCGTAGCAGATGTTGAGGGGGATCGTCGCGATCAGCCCGAAGCCGGTGGTGTCCCGCGCGAGCACCAACAGGGCGGCGACGCCGACGACCATCGACGCGCCGCCGACCAGCACCATGCTCGCGAAGATGCCGCGTTCGTTGCGGACGATGAAGGGCAGGAGCGCCAGCGGCATCGCCACCGGCAGCAGCGTCCACACCGGCATCCCCAGGCGCACGGCCTCCCACGCGCCGGCCATTCCGGTCGCCGTGTCCATCCAAAACGGCAGGTTGCTGACCAGGGCGACCGTGAGCATGACGGCAACCCAACGCAAGGGGCGGAAGCGCCTGGGCTCGGCGACGGCGGCCTTGGCAGCGGCGGCCTCGGTAGCCAGGCCGGCGTCGACCGCTGCCCCGATCGCGCCCCGCGCGGCCGTCTCGCCGGACGCCGCGATCTGCGCTGCGTCGGTGAGCGCGCCGGGGGGCGTGGCGCTGCTGGCGTCGGGGACGTCGGCCACCCCGCCAAGGTCGAGATCCGCGATCCCCAGGGCCGCGCAGCGCTCGGACCAGGCGGCGGGGTCGATCTCACCCAGGCGCAACGCGTGCAGGGTCGTGTGGGGCTCGATTGCTTCCCCGTCCTTGAACAGCGTCACCGCCCCGACCTCGGGCGTGGCGTCGAAGCGCCAGCCCTCGCGGCCGAGGGCCGCGCCAAGGGCCATCGCGAGCAAGTGGGCTGCGACCTCCGGCGCCGCGTGGTTCGACACGGGCTGCGCGATGCCCACGATCCGGCGCGCGAAGGGTGTGGCGTCGGCCAGGATGGCCGGCAGCGCGAGCGGCGTCACGCCAGCCAGCACGGCGGCCTCGTGGCTCACGATGGCCTGCCAGCCCGGCAGGATGCGGCGCGGGCCGACGTCTTCCCACGTCAGCGGCTCGAGCCGGGAGGCGTCGGGCCCGACCATCGTTTCGACCAGCGCGCGCTCGATCGAGGGCACGTCGTCCAGCAGCGCCAGCGCCGGCGCGTCAATGGCGAGGGGGTCTGGCATGGGCACGGCGGTGGAGATCGGATCCGGCGCGGGCGGGGCGCCGCCGGAAAGTGTTGGCCCGTGCGCACGGGCGCCGGCGGCGGTCTCGTGCGCCGGCTCCAGCCCCGCCAAGGCCCGGATGCGGTCGGGGATGGACGGGTGCGAGTCGAGCGGGTTGGTCTGTCCGTCGGTCAGCTCGGCCGCGATCCGACTCGCGATCGCCGCTCGGACATCGTCGCGGCCGAGGAAGCGGCGGAAGCCGTCGAGAAGCGGGGGGCACACGCCGCCGTTGATCGCGGGGCCGAAGTCGCTTTGCCAGTAGGCGTCGTAGGCCGGGGCGAGGCCGGGCATCTTGCGCAAGCCCGCGATCAGCGGGGCGACGCCCACCGTCGTCGCGGCCAGGCGGTCGGCGGTGTGCTCCTGGTGGCGCGAGATGGCCTGCGTGGTGCGGAGGAAGAGCCCGGCGTAGAGCCGGAACGGCATCTGGAAGGCGCTGTCCTGGAGGCCCTCGAGGGTGCGTTCGATCGCCGCGCGCGTCTTGTGGACCAGCGGTCCCAGCCGGGTGTCGCCGGCGTGGAAGTGGCCGAACTCGTGGGCGATCGTCGCCTCGAGCTCCGCCTGGCTGAACGTCTGCATGAGCGGCAGGCCGATGCCCATGACGCGCCGGCCGCCGATGCCCATGACGCCGCCGCGCTGGGCCACCCACGCGTTGACGTCGGGCAAGGCATACACCTCGGCGGGCATCGCCTGGCCGGTGCGCCGCGCGAGATCCCCGAGCAGCGCGAACAGCCGGGGCTGCCCTTCGGGTGTCAGGCGGGGGAAGGGCGGATCGAAGCGGTCGATGCGCGGCAGGATCGCCCAGCCAATGGTGGCGGCGGCGATCCAGCACGGCAGAATCACCTGCACGGGCAGCCGCAAGCCGCGGTCGGCGAGCAGCAGCGGCCCGGCGAACAAGACGACCGCCGCGGCGACGGCCAAAACGTAGAAGCCGATGAGCAAGGCGACGGCGGCAAGGGCTCGCGTATGGAAGGAGGTTGCGCGATGGGACATCGGACCCCTCGGATCAGGTGGCGGGTGGCGGACCCGCAAAGGTGGGGCGGCAGTGTATCACACGCGCGGCGCGGGGGCGTCTCCGAGGAGTCGCCAAGGCCCGACCACGGGGCCGCGCGACAGCCGATTGACTGAGGAAGCCGGTAAGCTGTGGGCTCGCAAACCGCACTGGCGGAGCGGGTTCGTCACCGCGACGGCGTCGACCAGCTACGAAGGCGACACGTCGGAGTTCTCGGCGTGCATCGCCTTCGACGCGGTGTCGACGTCGACGCCCACACCGGTCCCAACCGCGACCCCGACACCCACGCCCACGCCGCCGGTCAAGCCGGCGCAGCCGGCGACGGTGTATCTGCCGATCGCGCGGAAGGAGTAAGGCAGGCGGAGGCAGGCGGGCGATGGTGGGTCGGGCACGGCGGCGAGCCTGCCTGGCGCGATGGACGGCTTGACGCGGTTAAAACAGGTGGCGCCGGGTGGGGGGAGGTCACCCGGCGCCGAGGTCCTGTATGGAGGAGAAAACGCGAGATCATTGTAACCCGGTTGCCGCCGCCTTGCTGGTCGCGCGGGCGACCGCCACCCCACGCCCGACCGACGCTCGCCGTCGCGGGCGCGCCTCACGCTCCGGGGCGTGCTAAAATCCGCCCATCCCGCAGTCCCGTCCCATCCGCCTCACCAGCCCCCCCCCGAGGCCCGCCATGACGACCCAGCCGCCCCCGTCCGCCGCTCCCGCCGCCAGCCTCCAGGACCAGTACGCCCCGCGCAGCATCTGCTTCGGCTGCGGTCCCGCCAACGCCGCCGGCCTGCGCATCAAGAGCTTCGCCCAGGGCGACGAGGTCGTCGCCGATTGGCAGCCCGAGCCCGAGCACCAGGCCTTCCCGGGCGTCCTGTGCGGCGGCATCATCGGCACGCTCCTGGACTGCCACTGCAACTGGACCGCCGCCCACCACCTGATGCACCGCGCCGGCGCCGACCACGTCCCCGCCACCGTCACCGCCGAGTACAGCATCCAGATGCGCCGGCCCACCCCCACCGACGGCCCCGTGCACCTGCGCGCCCGCGTCGTCGAGTCCACCGACGACCGCGCCGTCGTCGAGGGCACCCTCGAGGCCGGCGGCAAGCCGTGCGCCACCTGCCGTGGCGTCTTCGTCGTCGTCCGGCCCGGCCACCCCGCCTACCACCGCTGGGAGTGAGCGCCCGTCACGTACCTGGTCGACGCGGCGTGGATCGGCGCTCCGGACCCTCACGCGTCCCGTCGCCGTTCGCCGCTGGTCCCATGCCGGAGACGTTGCCGCCGTCTCCCCCGCCGACCTCCTCGCCCCGCAGGGCCCGGTAGGCGCGCCGGAACCGCTGCTCGTCGCCCGGCGACGGATGCGCCGCCGACACCCGGCGCCGCGGCGCCACCCCGAGCAGCGCCAACAGCACCGCCTCGGCGAACAGCCGCGCGTCCAGGCCCAGGCCCCGGTTGCGGATGTACAGCAGGTCGTAGCGCAGCTTCTCGCGCGGCGTGCTGTAGTAGTCCCCGTACACCTGCGCCAGCCCCGCCAGCCCGGGGCGCACCGCGTGCCGCTGCGCGTAGTGCGGGATGTCCCGCAGGTGGCGCGCGACGAACACCGTCCGCTCCGGCCGCGGCCCCACCAGGCTCATGTCGCCCACCGCGATGTTGATGAGCTGCGGCAGCTCGTCGATGTGTGTCCGCCGCAGCAGGTTCCCCAGCCGCGTCACGCGCGCGTCCGTCGGCGCCGCCGGCACCGGGCCCGTGCCGCCCTCCGCATCCTTGATCATCGACCGCAGCTTGAGCTGGTTGAAGCTGCGGCCGCCTTGCTTGACGGCCACCTTGGCCACCAGCAGCGGCCCCGGATCCTGCAGCCACACCGCGATCGCCAGCGCCAGCGAGATCGGCAGCGAGACCGCCATGATGACGAGCGCCAGCACGAGCTCCACCCCGCGCTTCACGCGGTCGCCCGGGGCGTCCGCCAGCCGCACGGCCGCGTGGGCGGCCGCGACCGCCGCCACCACGTCCGGGGCCGGCCGCGCCACCACCTCGACCAGCCCGAACTGCCGGTGCGTGAGGCACAGCGCCGCCGCGAACGTTCCGAGCACCCCCACCGTCAGGTAGTTGACCAGGGACGTCCACCCGAAGCGCGCCTGGTAGAGCGCGACCACCACCGCCAGCGTGGCGCCGGCCACGAACGCCAGGCGCAGCGCTCCCTCCCGCCCGAGGTGCAGCGGCAGGCGGCGAACGGCGGCGTGCGCCACCGGCGTGGCCACCGCGTAGATGCCGAAGTACAGCCCGAACTGAAGGCCGACGTTGTCGATGTTGCCGCCATAGAACGCCGCCAGGTGCTGGGTGTAGCGCCAGACCAGCACGAAGGCCAGCGTCGTCAGGCCGATGTAGCCCAGGAGCACGAACCGGAAGCGGCGCGGCTGGGCGGCCGGCGGCGTGGGGGTGGCGGAGGCGCGGGCGGTGCGCGGGGAGGATGGCGGCGGCATGGTTGTCTTGTCGGACCAAAGGCATTATATAATCGTCACGCTGCGGAATCGACCTGCGAGCGGCCATGCCAACCTCGATCAGCCCAGACGGCCCGGTTCCCGGCGACCCCGCGCGGCGCCGCATCCTCGGCGCGCGGGTCGACGACGTGACGTGGCCCGAGGCGCTGGCGCGCATCGACGCGTTCGTCGCGTCCGGCCGGCCGCATCACGTCGTCACCCCCAACCCCGAGCTCGTGATGCTGGCGCGGCGCGACCCCGTCTTCCACGCCGTCCTCGAGCACGCCGACCTGGCGCCGGCCGACGGCGTGGGTCTGTGCTGGGCCGGGCGGCTGCTCGGCCAGCCCATTCGCGCCGTGGTGCCGGGCAGCGACCTCCTCGAGCGCATGGCCGAGCCGGCGGGGCGGCGGGGCGACCGGTGGTTCCTGCTCGGCGCCGCCGAAGGCGTGGCGGCGGAGGTCGGCCGCATCCTGGCGGCCCGGCATCCCGGCCTCGTCATCGCCGGCACGTGGTCCGGCACGCCCCGCGACGCGGACGCCGACGCCATCTGCCGGCGGATCGAGGCGGCGGCGCCGGTGGATGCGCTCTTCGTGGCCTTCGGCTCGCCGGCCCAGGAGCTGTGGATCGCCCGGCACCAGCCGCGCTTGCGCGTGCCGGTGGCGGTGGGGGTGGGCGGCGGGTTCAACTTCGTGGCCGGCCGCAGCCGCCGGCCGCCGACGGTGGTCAGGCGGCTGCACATGATCTGGCTCTTCCGCCTGCTCACCGAGCCGTGGCGCTGGCGCCGGCAGCTCCGGCTGGTGGGCTTTGGATGCGCGGTCGTGCGCGAAGCGCTCGGCCGGCGGTTCGGAGGGAACCCCGCGGCGGCGCGCCACGCGCCGGGCGCGGGCTGAGACGTCCCGCCCGCAGGTCGGACCGCCGCCCGTGGGCATGCCCTCGCGAATCCGCCGCCGATCGCCGCGCCATTGACCCCGGCTGGGCGCCGGCCGGGGATGCGGTTCGGGCGCGCCCGGGGCGCGCGGTGCACAGGGGGAGGCTCATGGACGTCCAGCTGCGAACGGGTGGGGCGAAGGTCGCGCCGACGGCATCGACCGTGTTGACCGCGCCGGCCGTGGAGGATCTTGCGATCATGACGCCGCCGTCTGGGGTGGCCAGCCCGTCGGCCTTGGCGACGCCGTCTGGCGTGGCGATGCCGACGGTCGTGCAGGCGCCGACGGTCGTGCGGACGCCGGGCTTGACGCGGTGGTCGGTCTTTCCGATCGCGTCGAGCCTGGCGGTGGTCGGAGCGCTGGCCGTCGCGACGATCGCGGCGGTGGGCGCGCCGGGAGCCGTGCGGGCCCGCCCGGCAGCGGCGTCCCCCGCGGAAGTCCGGGCCGCGCCCGCGGGCCCGGCCCAGGCGCTCCCCGTCGCCGACGTCACGGCGGCGTGCTACACCGACAACCCGTTCTTCGCGGTCCCGCGCTACGCCCAGGGCCTCGAGCCCGACGACCCCGCCATCGTGGCCTTCAACGACACGCCCGACAACCGCGGACACGTGGTGCTGGCCACGCAGCGCCAGGTCGGGGCGGTGTACGGGCTGGGGTACGACGGGGCGAACGGGGCGCTGTACGCGGCGGCGTACCACAAGCGCGGCACGGCGTTCGGCCCCGGGGGCATCGGGGCCATCTACAAGCTGGATCTGGCCACGGGCACCCTCGCGCAGTGGCTGAACGTCCCTGGCGTTGGGTCGGACCGCCACGATCCCGACGACGACTACTGGCCGGACACGCCCGCCCGCGACATCGTGGGCGTGACGGGGATGGCGGACCTCGACGTCGACGACCTCAGCGGCACCTTGTTCGTGACGCACCTGCCGGACCGCAAGATCAACCGCTACCGGTTGAGCGACAAGCAGCTCCTCGGCCGCATCGACATCGGGCCCATGGCGCTGCGTCAAGCGTGGAGCAGCGAGGCGCGCCCGTTTGGCCTGGCGATCTGGCAGGGCAAGCTCTATCACGGGGTGGTGCACAGCGCCTTCCGCAGCCAGCGCGCGGCAGACGTGGTCGCGTACGTTTACGAGTCGGCGCTGGACGGCACGGGCATGCGGCAGGTGGCGGCGATCAACCTCGACGTCGACCGCGGCGCGGCGGTCACGGGCGGAGGGGGCCGCAACGGCTACGCGGCTCACTGGCAGCCGTGGAAGAGCGGCTTCAACACGGTGGTGCGCGGCGCGGGCTTCGGGGTCTACCCGCAGCCGATGCTGGCCGACATCGAGTTCACGGCGCGGGGCGACATGGTGCTGGGCTTCCGCGACCGCAACGGCGACATGACGTTCTTCAACCCGGGCGGCCGCAACCCGCCGGGCGAGGGCACGAGCATCCCGGCCGGGGACATCGTCCTGGCGCGCCGTACGGGCGACTCGTGGAGCGGCGAGGTGTGGCCGGAGTTTTACGCCGAGGACGCCGGGCCGGGCCTGGGGGCGCGGCGCGCGGTTCACGACGAGACGGGCTTCGGCGGGCTGGCGCGGGTGCCGGCGATCGACCGGGTGCTGACGGTGGGGCTGGCGCCGGAGCGGATCAGCTCCGGGGGCGGCTACTGGTTCGACAATGTGCCCAACGGGGCGGGCGAGGGCAACAACACGGCGCGTGAGGAGATCTACGGCTACGCGTCGCGCGTGAACTTCGGCAAGGCAAACGGCCTGGGCGACGTCGAGGTGCTGTGCGGGGCGGGCCTGCCGACGGTGACGCCGACGAGCACGCGGACGGACACGCCGACGCGGACGGCGACGGCCACGGCGACGGCCACGGCGACGGCGACGGTGACGCCGATGGACACCGACACGCCGA
>CAYQBA010000005.1:0-26894 GCA_964415605.1 uncultured Anaerolineales bacterium
CCAACCACCGGGGGCCCGCCGCGTCGGGGCCGAGCGGCCGGATCACGACATCGACCACCGCGCCCGCGACGACGCCGACAGCCACCCACTCCCAGCGCTCGCGGAGCGCGGCCATCGCCAGGGCGTTCATGCCCAGCAGGACGGCGAAGGCGCCGGGCGGCGGGCGATACCGGCGCAGGACAACCGAGATGGCGATCGTGAGGGCCGCGGACTGCAGGATCAGACCGGCCACGCCGAGCGCCGGCCGGAGGATCTCCACGGCCTCGCCGAGCAGGAGTGCCGCCGCGCCGGACGCCGTGAACGGCGGTACGGGCTCGGGCCAGCGGGTCGTGAAGGGGTGCGCGAATTGGGTGGCGTAGGCGAAGATCCAGCCCACCGCCCATACGCTCGTCGCGGGCGGCCACCACGCCCGCCACCCGAGCGCCGCACCAGCGGGCCAGCGCAGGCCGGCCGCGCGCCAAGGCCCGAGCGCGAGCATGCCGAACGCCACGAACACGACGAGGTGGGGCGGGCTGAGGCTGGCTTCGACGGACCGTTCGACCCCGAACGCCGAATGCCACGCCAGATCGCCCAACCCGCCGGCGGCGAACGCGCCAAGGCCGATTGGAGCCAGCTCGTGGCCCGGGGGCAGCCTTCCATGCCGCGCGCGCCACGCCAGCAGCCACGCCCCGGTCACGGCCAGGCTGCCGTAGAGCGCGGCGTGCCATGGCGTGAAGAAGGTGTCGTCGGCAAGCCCGCGGTTGTGCGCCCAGCCGTCGAGCACGCCCCCGGCGACGAGGCAGGCGATCAGGTGCGCGTACACCGCGTCGAAGCGGGCCGCGCCGGCCGGCGCGGCTACCCGATCTTGCTCGTCAGAAACAGCCACAACAGCAGCCCCGTGGTCGCCGGATCGAGATCGAGGATGAGCAGGGCGCCGCTGATCCACGCCAGCTTGACGATGGGATACGGCGCATCGAGTGCGACGGTGGCGGCACGGCCGGGCCGGCGGGCCAGAGCTGCCACCAGCAGCGCCGCGCACCCCAGCGCCGGCACGACCGCGCGCTGGAGCGCCGGCGCCGACGCGGGGAGCATGGCGCCGGCCGACCACGACCACGCGGCCAGCCCCGCCGCGAGCAGGCCGATCTCGAGCCGACGGGTGACATCCGCGCCGGCGCGCACGGCGAACGTCCGGTAGCCCGAGGCCCGATCATCGGCAAGATCGGTGAGCGTGTGGCACAGCTCGCGGGCGCTGAAGGTCAGGCAGGCGCTCGCCAACATCCAGCCGACCGGCCCGGACGTCGCCCTGGTCTCGATGGCCAGGATCGCCGGGCCGCCGACCCACAGAACGGCGGCGCCGAGAAACGGGCCGAGCCAGGTCTCCTTGAAGCGCACGCCGAGGCCGCTGTACGCCAGCATCAACCCCAGGTAGGCGCCGAAGGCCAGCCATGCCTCCGGCCGCCGGTACAGCAGCGCGAAGCTGGCCACGGCCGCGGCCAGGACGGCCCCCAACAGGCGGCGCGCGACCGCGGGCACGAGGGTTCCGTCGGCCACGGGATTGGGCTTGTGGGGGGGATCCCGCAGGTCGGTGAGGTTGTTGTAGATGTACCCGGCGGTCGTGGCCAGCACGAACGGCACGACCTGGGCAACCGCGAGGCCGCGCGTCAGGCGCCCGCTCACGACGAGGTGGGCGAACAGCGGCAGGAACACCACCTGGAACCCCGTGAACGGGAAGTGCCGCAACAGCCGCCGCAGGCCGCCGGGTCGCCCGGTGCTCATGCGTCGAGCACGGCCAACGGGATGAACGCGTCATGCGCGGCGGCCGGCCGCCGCGGCATCCCGGTGCGGGCGGGGCACCACGGGCGGCGATCGCCAAGGACCGTGGCGTTGTAGCGCAGGTACGCCGCGCGAATCTCGGCCGGCGACGCCGAAAGGCCGTCGATGATCTCGAGCTCGGCGCCGCCGGGCACGGCACCGCAGAAGCGTATCCGGCCGGCGCTGGTGATGTACATGTAGAGGTTGGACAGCTGCGGGCAGGCGACGCTCACGTCGCCCTCGAACTCCGGGTCGTAGGCCAGGGTGTGCGCGTACCCCAGCGCCCGGGCGGCGGCCTGGCAGCGGGTGAAGATCTCGCGCGCCTCCAGGTTGCGGCGCCACCGGTTGCCGCGGCCCGTGGCCTCCCAGATGCGCAGCCGATCGACCCCGAGATCGCTCGCCTCGGCGAAGATCTCGGGGATGGCGTCGAGGTTGTAGCGCCCGACCACCGTCGTGGTGGTGATCTCGATGCCGGCGGACCGCAGATGAGCCACGGCTGCGCGCTGCTGGGCAAACGAGCCCTTGACGCCGTGGACGGCGTCGTGGAAGCGGCTGCCCTGGAAGTTCAGCTGCACCTGGCGCACGTGGTGGTCGGCCATGAA
Organism: uncultured Anaerolineales bacterium; assembly: GCA_964415605.1. Classification (GTDB taxonomy): domain Bacteria; phylum Chloroflexota; class Anaerolineae; order Epilineales; family Epilineaceae; genus UCB3. Next base: position 2,394 of record CAYQBA010000005.1, read on the forward strand.
TCGCGCGAGGTCCGCGTCGATGTGCTCGCCGTGCGACGCGACGTGGATGAGGAAGCCGTGCGCGTCCGTCGCCTCGACGATGGCGCGGAAGTCGGGGTGCTCGGTCGGCTCGCCGCCGGCCAGCGTTACCTGCAAGATGTCGAGCGCGGCGAGGTTGTCGAGCAGGCGTCGGAAGTCCGCCGGCGGCATTCGCCGGTCGAGGGCGGCGTCGAAGCCGCCGTAGCACCACGCACACCGGTGCGAGCACGCGTCGGTGATCACGACATACGCCCAGCACGGCATGGACTGGGGATCCTCGGACTGTCGCCGCACCTTCTCGAGCGCGGAGTACCGCGAACGACGCGAGAACGCGATCATGCACATCGAAGCCTCCCATGGTGAGCTGTGCATTACGCAGGTTTTTCTGGTGGGGTCGCCATCGCCCTTACCCTGGCTTGCGGTTTGCGCCCTGAAGGGGCAGTTTCATGCTAGCCCGGGGCAACGCCCCGGGAACGATGGTCGACTGAGATTGACGCTGCCCCTTCGGGGCGCAAACAGCAATCGGCGCCAACGCTTGCCCCCAGCCCAGAAACCTGCGTAATGCACAGCATGGTGAGGGGGATGCCATCGCCGGAAGCGCGCACGGCGACCGTCGATGGGCTTCCCCGGCGATCTCGACGCCCGCCGCACGCCCGGCGGAGTGACGAGCGCTTGGCGCGGCCGGTTGCACGGCGGGGACGGGGAGGAGGGCAAGCCGCAGGCCAAGGATCGCGGGGCGGGGGCGAGGGCATGCCGAAGGGCGAGGATCGCGATCCGGCGGCCGCGGGATCGTTGCCGTCAACCGGGGCCTCACGCTTGACAGGTTCTTGGCGATGGTATAAATTAGGCATGCCTAACTTACTGACAATCACATGCCTAACCAAGGAGCATCCCATGACCTCCAACCCCGATGCCTTCCGCTGGCTGGCCGCCGTCGCGATCGTGGCCGCCACCGGCGTCAGCACCTACCACCGCCGCCGCGCCGACCGCGCGGGCGACCGCATCTCGGCGCGAGTCGAGCGCTGGCCCGTGCGCATTCTCACGCGGGGATTCGGCGCCGCGGCGTGGCTGGCGCTGTTCGCCACCATCCTCGCCCCGGATCGGATGGCGTGGTCGACCGGCGTGCCGCCGCTCGGGCTGCGCTGGCTCGGCGCGGCCGTCGTCGCGGCGGGGCCGCTGCTCTTCCTGTGGGTCTTCCGCCATCTCGGCGGCAACGTCACCTCGACGGTCGTCACGCGGCGGGACCACACGCTGGTCACGAGCGGGCCGTACCGCTGGGTACGCCATCCGCTCTACACGGTCGGCGCGCTCTTCATGCTCGGCATGAGCCTGCTGCTCGGGAGCTGGCTGATCCCGATCCTGGCCGCCCCGGCCATGGCCGGCCTGATGCTCCGGACGCCGGACGAGGAGGCGGGCCTCGTCGCGCGCTTCGGCGACGACTACCGCGCGTACATGGCGCGGACCGGGCGGTACCTGCCGCGGCTGGGGTGAGGGCCGGCCCGCCCGCGGGATCGTCGCGGTGTCGCGCCGCGCGGCCGGTGTCACCCCGTGCGGTCGAAGGTGCGCCGCATCGTTGCCCCGTATGGCCACGGCGGCTTTCAACCAGGGTGCGAAACCCATCGCCACGGGGTGGAGCGCGGACGGCACGCGCGTTGAGGCGCCGGAACAACCCGGTGTCTTGAAGTCGGGGGCCTTCCGGCCGTAAAGTGCGTGCTGAACTCTGTCCCGATCCCGCTTGGAGGAACGCATGCGCAACACGACACTTCGCCCGAAGACCGTCACGGCGTTGGCGGTCTTCGGGCTGGCGCTGGCGGGCCTGGCCGCCTGCTCCCCGTCCGCCGCGGGTCCGACCACGGTCCCGGTCGACCTTGCCGAATACGCCATCCAGCCGGCGGTGGCCGAGGTCGCGGCCGGATCTGTGACGTTCACCGCCCGCAACATCGGCCCCAACGACCCGCACGAGCTCGTGGTGGTCCGCACCGATCTGGCCGGCGATGCCCTCCCGACCGGCGCCGACGGGCGGTTCGACGAGGCGGCACCCGGCGTCGAGGTGGTCGGCAAGATCGGCGAGCTGGCCGTCGGCGCCGAGGGCAGCGCGACCTTCGACCTGCCGGCCGGGCGCTATGTGCTCGTGTGCAACGTCGTCGAGGTTGAAGGCGACGAGGAGGTCGAGGCCCACTACGCCGAGGGAATGCACACGGCTTTCACCGTCCGGTGACGGCTTCCGTCCACGGGACGGCGAGGCGCCAGTGGGGCGGTGTCGCCGGCCCGGCGGCGAGCAGGAGGTCGCGCCCGGCGTCGTGCGTCCGGTAGATGTCGGCGAGGCCGCCGCGATCGCCGTCGGCAGTCGCGGCGGCCTCGCCGCCGCCGGCCTTTGACAGCCGGCCAGCGGGCGGCTAGATTACCGCCGCGCCGGGCGACCGATCTGGCGCCAGCACGCGGATGAACGGTACCGGGAACACCAACTGGCCGCCTCGCCCGCGGCCGCGCCGATCACGCCCCTGGAGCTCGCCATGCCGCACGATTCCTCGACCGGACGACGCCCCTGGCGCCGCCTTGCGGCCGTTGCGGCCGCGGCGGGGGCGCTGGCGATCGCCGCGACGTGGCCCCGCCTGACGCCCGCCACGGCCGAGGACCCGCCGACGTTCACCAACTTCGAGACCGAGCCGGTGCGCCCGCTGGCGCTGGCGCCGGACGGGGCGCGGCTGTACGCGGTCAACACGGCGGACGATCGGCTGGAGATCTTCGACGTGACGCCAGCGGGCCTGGCGCGGGCCGGCGAGGTCGCCGTCGGCCTGCGGCCGGTGGCCGTGGCGCTGCGCGGGACGGGCGAGGCGTGGGTGGTCAACCACCTGTCGGACTCGGTCAGCCGCGTGGACGTGTCGGACCCCGCGCGGGCGCGGGTGACGGCCACGGTGCGCGTAGGCGACGAGCCGCGCGGCATCGTGGTCGCCGGACCGGGCTTCGACCGTGTGTTCGTCGCCACAGCCTATCGCGGCGAGGAGCTGACGCCGGGCATCGGCCGCGGCAGCGTGTGGGTGATCGACGCGCGCGACCCGGCGATGGCGCCCCGCGAGGTCCGCCTCTTCGGGACGAAGGTGCGCGGGCTGGCCGCGAGCCCGGACGGCCGGACGGTGTTCGCGGCGATCTTCCACTCCGGCAACGGGACCACGGTCGTCGGCGAGGAAGGCGTCGAGGCGGGCGGTGGTCTGCCGCCCGCCCGGCCGGCCAACACGACGGGGCAGACGCCGCCGATCACCGGGCTGATCGTCCGGGAAGGCCTCAACGACCATTGGGCCGACGAGACCGGCAAGGACTGGTCCGCGGACGTGCGCTTCTCCTTGCCCGACAAGGACGTCTTCGCCATCGACGCGGCGGCGGCCGATCCAAGCGTGATCGCCGCCGCCAGCCGGGTGGGGGGAACGCTCTTCAACCTGGCGGTACAGCCGGGCACGGGCGACGTCTGGGTGACCAACACCGACCCCGGCACCGAGGTTCGCTTCGAGCCGAACCTGCGCGGGCACGTGGTCAACACACGGGTCACGCGTGTGCCGTTCGGCGCGGGCGGCAGCCTGGCCCAACCCGTGGACCTCAACCCGCACATCGACCGCGGCACCACGCCGGGCCCGGTTTCTGAGATCGCCGCCAGCCTGGCGCAGCCGACGGACATCGTGTTCGGGCCGGACGGGCTGGCGTACGTGGCGGCGTTCGGCAGCCGCAAGGTCGGCGTGCTGAACACCGACGCCGGCGTGGTCAACCGGATCGACGTCGGCTTCGGCCCGGCGGGGCTGGCCATCGACGACGCACGCCGGCGGCTGTACGTGCTGAACCACCTCGACGCGACGATCTCGGTGGTGGACCTCGCGCGCGGCGCACCGGCCCAGGGGGCACCCACGATGGCCACGGTGCCGCTGCGGTTCGATCCGACGCCGGCCGAGATCAAGGCAGGGCGGCCGCTGCTGTACGACGCGGCGCTGACGAGCGGGCACGGCGACATGAGCTGCGCGAGCTGCCATGTGTTCGGGGACATGGACCACTTCGCGTGGGACCTCGGCGACCCCACCGGCAAGATGTTGGGCGTGCCGCTGGCGATCACCCACGACAACTTCCTGCTCAAGCCGCGGCGGTCGCAGTTCCACCCCATGAAGGGGCCGATGACGACGCAGAGCCTGCGCGGCATGGCCGGCAACGGGCCGATGCACTGGCGCGGCGACCGGTTCGGCGCGGGCGCGGCGGCGCGCGACGAGCTGGCCGGCTTCAAGCAGTTCAACGGCGCGTTCGTCAGCCTGAACGGGCGCGGCGAGCCGGTCAGCGACGCGGACATGACGGCCTTCGGGCAGTTCGTCCTGACGATCCGCTACCCGCCCAACCCGACGCAGCCGCTCGATCGCGCCTATGCGGGCGACGCCAGGGCGGGCTTCGACTTCTTCACCGGACCGGTGCGGGTGGACCAGGGCGTGGCGACGTGCCAGGACTGCCACGCGCTGCCCACGGGCTCGAACGGCCGCGTCAACTTCGAGGGTGATCAGATCCAGCAGGACTTCAAGGCGGCGCACCTGCGCAACCTCTACGACAAGGTCGGCCGGTTTGACGTGCCGGGCAACCAGGTCAGCGGCTTCGGGTTCGTCCACAACGGGAGCTTCGACACGCTCGAGACGTTTCTCGAGCTCGACGTGTTCCAGTTCCCTGGGCGGAACGAGACCGAGCGGGCGCGGCTGCGGCGCCAGGTCGTCGCCTACCTGATGCAGTTCGACACCGGCATGGCGCCGGCGGTGGGGCAGCAGGTGACGGTCGGCGCGGCGGTGGCGGCGGCGGACCGGGCGCGGCTGGACGTCGTCGTCGCCCGGGCGCGTGCGGGGGACTGCGACCTGGTCGCGCGCGGGCAGGCGGACGGGCGGGAGCGCGCGTACCTCCTCGACGGCGCGGCGTTCTGGACGGACCGCGCGGGAGATCCACCGGTGTTGCTCTCGGACCTCGTGGCCCGCGGCGCGACGCCGGGGGCGGAGGTCACGTTCACGTGCGTCCCGCCGGGCGACGGCACGCGCTCGGCGCTCGACCGCGACGGCGACGGCGCCTTGAACGGCGACGAGCTCGCGGCGGGCAGCGATCCAGCGGACCCGGCGAGCGTGCCGGGAAGCGTGCCGACGGCGACGGCGGGGGCGACGGTCACGGCGACGGCGACGGAGGTCCCGCCGACGGAAGTTCCGCCCACTCAGGAAGCGGCGACGGCCACGCGGGAGGCCACGACCGGCCCGCCGACGCCGGACGAGCCGACGCCGACGGTCGGGATGCCGCGGTTCCGGGTATGGCTGCCGATCGGGCGGCGGGAGTAGTTGGGCCGCGGGCGGCACGCGGGATCGCGGGACGAGACGGGATCACGGGGCAAGTCGGCGCAAGGACCGACGTAAGGCGATCGGTGCGCGCGGCGTCAACGTTGGGAGTGTGAGAGACGGTGCGGGCGGCTGGCGAGGGATGCCGGCGCGCACAGTCATCCGGTGCTCCACAGCGTCAACAATCCCCTTGCACCGTTTGCCGGACGATCGGCCCGATTCGGCATGGGATCTGGCCGCGGATCCCTAGGGATTTGGGGTACGGATCGCCATAGATGTGCGGCACGGACCCCAGGGCCTTGCAGCGAGGCGCCTCGGGGCTGTTCGCTGTTGAATCTTCACACGCCATCGGCGTCGCCAGCGCCGCGGTGCCGGTCTCTCGTACCTCCCAGCAACATGCCTACCGCGGCAGGCAGAGCCGGAATCCCCCATCCGGTCCACGGCTTCCCGGATGGACAGGATAACGGTAGTAGGCTTGTGCGAAACCCAGCGGGTCCTGCCAGCCGCCGCCGCGCGTGATCCGCCAGTCGTCCGCCCCGGCGTCGACGGCTTCGTGGTCATCGTCCATCGCATGCGGATACCGCCCCGACGGCACTTCGGGATCTCCCCATCGACTGCGCGTCATCTCCCACACGTTGCCGGCAAGGTCGGCTACGCCTTCGGGTGTATCGCTCTCGGGGAACACGCCGACTGGCGTCGTGGCGCGGACCTTGGTCTCGAGCACGTTGGCATGGGCAGCGGCCAGGTCGTCGCCGGTCACGTATCGCCGTGCGGCGGTCCCACGTGCGGCGGACTCCCACTCCACCTCACTGAGCAGGCGCACCTCACGCCCGAGCTGTGCGGAGAGCCATCGCGTGAAGGCCAGCGCCTCGTGCCAGCAGATGCCAACCACCGGCTGGGCCGGGTTGTTGAACCGTTGATCATCCCAAGCCTGGGGTCTTCGCAGCGGACCATCCGGCAGCGCCTCGTGCAAGAGTTCTTCGAAGCTCTCGTCCGATCGTGCGACGCGTTCCGCCCATGCATCCGCCTGAGCTTGGCTGAGGCGCCCATCTGCTTGCATCTGGGCGATGAGGTCGGGCTCGCGGCCGAAACGGGCGCGCCATCGGCGCCACACCTGTCGACGGCTGTTCGCCGTCCCCTCACCCCTCTGCCACGCTTGCCCGGCGGCGGTGGTCCACCAGCGCCGGTCCTCGTACCCCCCCGCGTCGATGAACCCCGCCCACTCCGCATGGGTTACCGGGTAGCGCCCGATCGCGAACGGTGCCAGCGTGACGACATGCCGTGGCCGGTGATCCGACCATGTCTGGCCGCCCAGCGTCAACGGATCACGATGGCCGATTGGATACGGTCCGCCCGGGATGTCGACCACAGGGGGGTGCAAGAAGACGCTGTCGCGCCCTTGGCGTCTGCACAACCGCGGGTCGCCCAACCAGCCCAACTCGAGCCCGGCGGCAATCCGCGCCCGCAGGTCGGCGGCAGGATCCCGGCTGCGCTGGATCAGCGCCTGGCGTATGGACTCGACCTCGCCCTCGTCGATCCGATCCATGACCATCGGCTGCCGAGCGCAACGGGCGGCCAATGGGAGGTTGGTGGTCCGCAGCCCACGCACGAACGCGCCGGGATCAGCAGTCATCGCGGCGGCCAGAACGACGGTCTCCTCCCATCCCGTTTGCGGCAGAGGCGGCAGAGTCTCGGCCGGCGGCAGACTGTCGATCAGCTCCATCGTCGGGGGTCGAACGTCGTTGGCTCGCCACGGAACCGCCACCCGATCCAACGCCGGCGTGGCGGACATCTGGCGTGCGGCGAAGTACTCTTGGAGCAACTGGTGCGCGAACAGCACTTCGTCACGACCCGCGTCTTCGTCCAGGATGCCCAGGGCGGCGCCCGCGCGCAGAATGTCCTCGGATCTTGGGCTCGAAAGAAGCGCGACGGCGTCGTCGTAGCCGACTCTGACCTGCAAGGACTCGCCATGAAGCGCGCGGCCCTGCATCTCATAGGCCAGGCGGGCAAGTCCTGGGATCAACACGCCACGCTCGGGCAATTCATGGGGTGTTCGCCACGCGTGGACCTGGATCATCCGGTGATAGTCGCGCTCGCTCAACAGCCCATCGGGCCTGAACAACGCGTTGTCGCGTTCGATCTCGCGAACGAGGGCCCGGCGGACGAAGCCGGTCGTGAGCGCGCCGCGATCACGTGGAATCTCGGGATCGGCGGCGACTTGATCCAGCAACAGCTTGAGGAAGTACGGTGTTCGCAGAAGGTCGAGCTGGGGCGTCTCCCGGAACGCGTCCCACAGATGGTCTCCAATGCCAGCCGCGTGAAGATCCAGGAACTGGCGGATCTGGTCATCCGAAAGCGGCTCGACTCGAACCTGCGGTACCCTAAGGGCGGCCGTCGACAGCGGCGCGCTGTAATCCAGGCTGCGACAGGTGAAGACTACCCGGTTGCCCGGGCGCGCCGCGATGACGTCCTGGACGCACTGTTTCCACCATCCGACCCGGGCCCGAAAGTCGGCCGCGTCCGCGTGCGGCATCTCGTTGAGACCGTCGAGCAAGAGTAGCAGCCGCGTTTCTCCCAGCAACGTGTCCAAGGGTGGTAGCGACGGCTGCCGGGCCGCCCAACGATCGCGTAACCACGCCCACGGCGCCGCCAGCGGCTCTGCGGGTCCGGCGGCTCGGTAGTGGTTGAGCTGGACGTAGAAGGGAACGGTATCGACCTCGCCTCGCAGACCCTTGATGGCGACATCGAGCTCAAGCCGGCGCAGAAGCGTGCTCTTCCCGGCGCCCGGCGCACCCAGGACCACCAGGGCGGGCGCCGGCACGCCGTCGATGATGTCGCGCAAGTCGCCAACCTCCATACGGGGCTCTTCCCAGCGCCCGGCGGCGTGATCCTCGCCGCGATCCAACAGCAGGCTCAAGTTCACGAAGCGATCGTCGAGCCGATAGCGGGGCTGGCTCCAGGCCGCGACTCGTGAGAGGCGGTAGGTCGTCAGATCATGGATGGGCGCGTCCGCGATTGCCGCCGCTTGCGCGTGTGAAAGGCGGGCGACGAGGTCGGTGCTGCGAATCGCCGCCAGCAATTGGGCCGCGGCTTCGTCCTGCTCGCGGGGTGGTGCGTGAGGCACGACATCGATCCGCGCGTGCACGGGGGCGCCGAAGTGACGGCCGACCTCGGCGGCCGCCGCCGCTTGATCGGCCTTCAAGCGCCGCGTCAGGCCTACGAGCCCGAGGTCCAATCGCCGCTGAAGGGTCTTCTCCGTGAAGCCGAGCCGCGCGGCAACGGCTGACACCGGCAAGGGCTCGTCGGCTAGGTGGCGATAGTAGAGCCAGCTCCACGCTTGGAGGTCGATGTCGCCGAGCCCGAAGTCCGCCTCCAGAAGCTCGACCTCCCGGCCCAAAGCCTGATCCATCTCGGTCACCGGCCGGGATGGGTGCCGTTCGACGAGCTGGCCCCAGATGATTCCGGCGAGGTAGGCCTTGAGCTCCTCGCTCCGATTGAGGCTCGAGTCCGGGCGAGCCGCGGCGCGCAGTCGGAGCGTCACCCGATCAAGGTCGACCAGGGGGCTCTCGATCCACGACCGGCCGCGCCGTCCGCCTGCGCGAATGGCGCGCAAGGCGTCCCGGAGGGCATCGGGTGTGATGAGATCCTCAATCCGGGCGACGGTCATCGCGGAGAGATCCGTGGTGGGGAGAACGGCGATCGAGCGATTCTACCATCGCCCGGGATGTCCGGAAAGGTGTCGCATCCGGCGTCGCATTTGCGCTCGCGCCCGTCGCCGGCGAATTAGACTGGCCCCAGATATCCGGGCCTTGCTGGAAGTGGCCGCATCTCAAGGAGGGCGCTCATGTTGACGTTTGTCTTGAACCGCATCGCCAAGCGCGCGGTGGCCGGTTCGCTGATCGTCGTCGGCTGCGGGATGGCAGGGCCCCGGTCCCTGCAGGCGCAGCCGGTCCACCCCGCCGTCGAGGGGGACGTGTCCAGCAACGTGGCCACGCCAGCCGAGACGTCGATGGACTCGGTGCTGGGCTACGATCTTCGGTCCGGGCAGATAGCACCCATGCCGGCTCCCGAGACTGACCGTATCGCCGCAGTTGGCGGACCGGCGAGCCCGCCGAACGTGGCGTTCGCGGCGGCTGCCTTCGACTTGCTGGAGATACTGGAAGGGGGCGACCGCGGCACGGTCGACCACGTGATCGGTGCGGATGATCGCCGGTGGGTCAGCCAGACCACGGACACGCCGTATCGGGCCGTGGTGCATCTGGAGCTGTTCACGCGCACGGGCGCGCCCGCGGGCTCATGCTCGGGATCCCTGGTGCGGCCGCAGATCGTGCTCACGGCCGGGCACTGCGTGTACTCGAGCCAGTTCGGCGGCTTCGTGGGAAACGTCCGCGTGACGCCAGGGCGTAGTGGATCCGCGGCCCCGTTCGGCTGGCAAGCCGCCGACTGGGTCTACGCCAGCGAGAGTTGGCAGGCCACGCAGTCGTTCGACTACGACTGGGCGGTCGTGCATCTGCCGGACCGCAGCCTGTCGAACCGCGTGGCGTCGTATTACTACCCGGTGGCGTTTGACTACGGCGCAGGCACGCCGCTGACGATCACCGGCTTCCCCGGGGATCTCGAGGATCGCTACGGCGCGGCGTACATGTGGACGGCGACGTCGCGGGTGACGTACGTGCCGGCGGGTGGCGGGCAGTTTCACACCGATGCCGACGCAATGCCGGGGAACAGCGGGGGGCCATGCTGGTTCGTCGGGCGAACGCAGTCCGGTCTGATCCCGGCCCAGATCGGCATCGTCTCGAACCAGCAGTTCTACGACGCGGCGCGGCGAAATCCGTACAACGCCTGCGCGACGGTGCCCGCGGGGCTGATCGATTGGATCTACGGGCAGCCGTGAGAGCCCGTCGCGGTTGTGGACGCGGCCCGGTCGGCGATTGCCGGCCGGGCCGCGTGGCGTATCGGGCTGCGCCCGGCATCTCCTCGCGCGGCGGGGCCTGCAGACGCTGGTTCCACATGGCTTCGACCACGGGCGGGATCATCTCATGGGCCGACCGCCGGCTGTCCGACCAGAGGTAGCATGACCTGCGGCTGGCGCAACGCGAAGTAGCGGCCCTTGTTGTCGTTGACGCCCACGTTGCCGGCGCCGTCTACGGCCTGGACGAAGTACTCGAGGCCGCGGATGGCGGGCAGGGTTCCGATCCAGCGGTCTTCGGCGTTACGGGTCAGGTCATTGGTCCGCCATCGGCCGTTGCCATCGGTATAGGTCACCGCGACCCGGATCACGTCGGAGAAGTCGGTGGCATCGATTGAGAGCTCCGCCGTCGCGTCGTCACGCCCCATACTGGCCTGTACCGACCACACGCTCGGCGGCAACGAATCGGCGTGGTTCGAGTAGTAGAGCGTGTACGTGATCGCCTCGAGCTGGCGCAGGACACCTGTCTGCTTGTCGAGGGGGCGATACTGCTCTGGCGTGAGCACGAGCCGCTGGCGCAGCCCGGCCATCGATCCGATGGTGTTGATCAGCGCCCATTGGGTGCGCGTCCAGCCGGGGCGATCAAACCTGGGCTCGGTCTGCCACAGGGGGATGGCGGTGGTGTCGGTCACGACTCGGGCTATCACGGGATCGAACGGTGCGAGGGTCCGATACCGCCCGCCGTCGAGGAAGGCGCCGCGCGCGGCCACGCCTGGGAGCGAGACGCTGATGCTGGTGCGGGCGTGGATCGGCCGGCCAGGGAGCGCGCTGCTCTCACCGGTCAGTTGGAAGTACGCACCGGCGACCTGGCCTCCGGGGTGGATCGGTCCGTCGTAGGTCAGCGCGATGGCGGCGATGCGGCACCGGACCGCCGCGGCCTGTGGGCATGACCCGAGTGTCCCGAGCTGACCACCCTGATCACCCCCCGCCCGGCCGCGGGGCGCGGAGCGCTGCGTGGCCAGAGGCGCTTGCGGCGCGGGAAGCCGCACCTCGACCATCGGAAGGCCGTAGAGCGTGGCGATGCCAAGGACCTTTTCGTCGTAGGGTGTCAGCGACTGCAGCCCCAGCCCGTTCAGGTAGTCGGCCTTCGCCATGCGCAGCGCCTGGCCGGTCGATCGGCCGCGGGTTACGTGCTCGACGAACAGGGTCATCAAGCGCTCGGAGTAGGCGATGGTGTCGGCGTCGCCGTAGCCGAAGCCGGTGTTGGCCACGTATGTGGCGCCTCCGGCGACTGTGACCTGGGCGAAGTCCTCGTGCTGAGCGTCGGCGGGACCGGCCGGCACGGACAGTCCGGAATGGCAGCCGACAGTGAACACGAGGCGCTGGGCGAGCGCGCCGCCGAAAGCCAGATCGGCGGGGAGAATCGAGCGCGATCCATTCCGGGCGGGTTGTGCCGCCTCCGCGGCGCGGTGCGTAAAGTGCGCGTTGAGCGAGAGCAGGGCGGGCCGGCCATCCCGCCAGGCGCGTAGGAAGTGGTCCGGCGTCCACAGGTCGTCGATCATGCGTGCCACGGCGTCGCCGCCCAGGCCGCGCGCTTCCAGGCGGCTAGCAATGGCATTGGACATGTCGGTCAGGAAGTCGTAGCCGGTAACCAGCCCGCCGGTCGCTTCGACGATCGGATGGCTCATGAATGCGTCGATCGCCTGCGTGATATCCTCGGGCGTCTCGACCAGGCGACCCAGCCCGTACGCCGGTTGCGGGAGCGAGCGGCCCCGGTATGGTAGTGGGGCCACCGACGCGTAGGGATCGTCGCTGAGGAAGTACCCGTCGCGCAGGCCGGCGGCCAGCCGGGGCGCCGATGCCGCAAAGGCGGCGGTGGCATAGGTCCGTTCGTTGGACAGGAGGGTTTCGTCAGGCACGCGATGGAACGGGATCGCGTCGTCGTCGCCAATCAGCACGATATGCTCGAGTGCTGGCGTGGCGGTGGCGTACGCCAACAAGGCGGCCCGCACAGCAGCGGCGGCGATGTTGGCACGCACGGGATTCTCGGGTTCGGCATCCCAACTCTGATAGGCTGCGGCGACGGCTGGAACGAGGTCGACCTCGACGATGCGGGCGTTCACGTTCGGGTGGCCAGCGAGTGCCTGTACGGCAGCGTCCAATGCCAGCACGCGATCGCGCCCGAAGCGGGCGATCAGGCGGGACTTTGGCCAGACGACGAGGGTGCGGGCGTCCGCTTCCACTTCAGGCACGTCGATGCTCGACGGCTCGAAGCCGGCCATCCCCGCGGGCTTCCCGGCACGGACGTCGATCCGCAGGTCGAACGGGTTGCCGGGTGCGCGCGTACCGTTGTGCGGCGCGACGAGCACGTGATACCAACCGCTCTGGTCCCAGGTAGCGGTCGTCACCCGTTCCGCCGCCGCGCCGAACCGACAGCTCGAGGCGACCATCTGGCCGGTGTTGGCGGCCATACCGAGGCGGACGATCTCGCCAAGGTAGCCCACGAGGCACGGGCGCTCGTCGTCGACGCCGGACGAAACCGCTCCAGGCAGTTCGCCGGGGCCGATGCCTTCGGGCGACGTCGGGCCAATCCCTTCCGGCGACGTCGGGCCGATGCCTTCGGGCGACGAGGGTCCGCGCGCGAGGCCGTGAAACATGAACAGGTCGTAGTCGGTCGGAAGCCCTTCGAGGGTTGCCGTGATGGCGGCTCCGCGGGTGCCGACGGGGACGCGGAACCATCGGAAGTCGCGGCCTTCGGCGATGGTGGAGATGCCAGCGTGGGTGCCGGGGTTCAGCACGGGCGCGAATGCCCATGGGTTCGGCGCGGCACGTGACGGCCATGGGGGAGTGGTCTGCCAGTCATCGATGCGGACGGGCCCGGCGACAGAGTCGCCGGTGGCGGATGGTCGACTCGCGGTGCGCGGGCCGTCGGCGCTGCCCCACCAAGCGCCGGTGGCATCGATGGTGGTGGCGGTGTCGTTGCGAAGGCCGGCACCGCCGGTAGCGACACCGTTGCCGGCCAGTGACACGCGTGTCAAGCGTAGTGTGCCGTTGCGGACGCGGACTCCGTCATATGCCGAGGCCGTGACCGTGCTGTCGACCAAGCGTACGTCGCCGCCCTGGACGTCGATTCCGCTCGCGGCAAACGCGACGTGGGAACCTGTCAACCGACCGCTCGCACCATCGACGAAGGTCAGGCCAGCCCAATCCCCTGGCAGCGGGTGGCCGTAAAGGGCTGCGGCGCCGAACGTCACCGGGGCCGTGGCGGTGCCACGGGACTCGAGGGTGCCTTCGACTCGGATCCTGCGCCCGAAGTCGAAGAGCACATCCACGCCAGGGCCCATCGTCAACGAACGGCCTTTGGGTATGACAAGGTCGTCGTCGAGCACGACATAGGTTCGCAGCTCCCCTTGCACGTCCCAGGTCGTATCGGCCGTCGTGCTGCCGGTGATCCAGGCCGTGTTGTCGCGGTTGGCCGTGAAGTCATTGGCCACCACATGATTCCCGCCCCCGAAGGCGATCGCGCTTCCGTTGTGGCGCACCACGTTGGACTCGACAACGTTGCCGGCGCTGCCAAGCTCGATTGCCACGCCAGCAAGCTCGTTGCCGAGATCGAGGGTTGATGTCGCATCGGTGCCAATGTGGTTGTGGTGGATGCGATTGCGAGTCGAGCGGGCTCCGCGCAGGATGATGCCAGCCCCACGATTACCGCTGACGATGTTGCGGGCGATCTCGTTGTCGGTGGCGGCCAAGAAAACATCGATGCCGGATCCGTTTGCCAGGGGTCGCGCTCCTGACGTGTCGACACCCACCAGATTTCCTAAGATTCGCGTGAACATTGTGTCATCTGCAAGCACGATTCCGGGTTGATTGTTGCCAGCTACGACGACACGCTCCGCAAGCAGAGTTCCGCCAATGCGTGTTCCACGTGCGCGCTGGATGATGATTCCGACGTGGTCGTTCCCCAATGCGTTCAACCCTGAGACATCGGTGCCGATCATCGAGCCGATAATCTGGGTGCCGGTGATTGTCGCGCCCAAAACGTAAATGCCACTGGCGTGATTGCCGCTAATCACGTTCACACGGCGCGGATCCTTGCTTCCAATGACATTGTAACTTGCACCGTTATCGATGCTGATGCCACTGGCACGATTGCCATCGGCAAGGCGACCATCTGGGTCGGTTCCGATAAGATTTCCCGCAATGGTATTATACGAAGTGTTGGCTCCAGAGATCACTACTCCCCTGGCGCCATTTCCGCTGACCACATTAAGACCATCAGGGGCGTGCCCTCCCAACACATTAAGCTGAGCGCCGTATTCAACTCTAACACCATTGCCTATGTTTCCGGGGCATTGAAATCGAGTAGGATGGTGAACAAAGTGACCAATCGTATTGCCTTGCAGTTGATTAGATTTCGTTTCGCGGTCAGTAACGATAATACCCTCGGCGTTATCACAGACAACGTTGCCGCTTCTCCGTAGTCCATCGCCCAGTGATCTCTTGTCTCCAATGATGTTTGCGGACGCTCCATCGGAAATCAGGATGCCGGCATACGGGAAACCCCGGATCACCAATCCGCGGATGGACACGCCCGAAACATGCTTCAACCACAAGCCGCTAGCTAAAATTGGACCGGTGGCAATCTCGTGGCCGCTCAACACAACATTACTATTGCCCGCATCGATCGTCAGTCCGTTGATCTCTATAGGAGGCAAGGCCGACTCGAGGGTAATCGTTACTACCGATGATGGGGGAAATACATCGATGTCGAATACAATAGTGTCTCGTGCCGACACGGACAGCAGTGCATGTCGCAGTGTCAATGGTCCGCTATCATCGGGACTCTCCACCGTCCATGTCTGCCCCTGTGCGCTGACGGGATTCATCTGCAACGGAGATGTGAACATTACCAATGCTATGAAGTACGCTATACAGCTGCGCCGATAAAGAGATTTGCACACTGACAATATCAACATCGATAGTCTCCAGCGCAATTGGTCATCGCATGGCATTCAAGCCATGGCCGAGATCGAGTGACTTGATCAAGTACGGAAGCGTCACAAACACTCGCACGGAAGCGGCAAATGGTTGTGAGGGCTCTGACATCACCTCATTCGCATCCTGTGCTATCGCTACAAGAAATGGAATAGAATTCAGTGAAGTCACTTTGCCTTCGAAGCGTCCGGAATCATCCGCCTGACTGCGGTCGATGAATGTCGTCATGTCTGGTCTGGATGTTGAGTTACCGTAGATCTCCACCATGCATCCAGAACACGACTTGCCACTGACCGCATGACTTCTAACGTCATAGCTCTCAATGACAGGCGGCAGCACAGGAGAATCAGGGGCAATCAACGCTCGACCACGATTGTCAAAGATGCTGTTAACGGATACCGTATTCTGCGCAGACCCCCGAATCACGACTCCGTATGCACGACTATTGGCGATAACATTCATGCCTTTGGGTGATCCCTCGCCGATACTGTTTCGAACAGTGGCTGACAGGAATATTCCGGTAGTGCCATTTCCCACGCGGCGCCTGCCATCGCTTCCCACGCCAATGCGATTCCGAGTCATCAAGACACGGTGTGTCGCAGAGATGTTAATCCCCGTTAGTTCATTTCCGCTGATGACATTATCGTCGATGGCCACATCTGACAATCGAACAGCCTGAACTCCGACGCCATTTGGCACTCCTTCAAGCCCTAACGCATTTGTCCCGATCCGATTCGAGGAGATTTGGTAGTCGTACTCGCGGCTTTCACTTATCTCGAGATTCGTAGTCCCAATTCCTATTCCAACATTCAGATTGCCGCTCACGAGGTTCCCGTACTCGACCGTTAGCCCACCGATCACAGTGCGCAGCGCGCCCTGTCCTGACAAGACGCCCGCGCCATTCGGAATGGCCATTGTGCCGGTCAGGTCTGTACCAATGAGATTGGCGCTGACAACATTGTCGTTCGAGCCTTCGCCACCAATAAACACACCGGCAGTGTTGCCAGATATGATGTTCGGTTCCTGAGGAGTGCCGATTCTGTTGCTCGCTGCACCAGAGCCAATACCCACTCCAATATCGTTACTGAGCATCTGGCGTCCAGAAACGTCGGTCCCGATCAGGTTACCAGACACGATATTCAACTGTGTATCAGTAACGACTATTGAGACTCCGAGTTCATTTGCGCTGATGACATTGTTAGGTCCAATCAAGTTCTCCGATGCCGCAGAGTCGATCAATACACCGGTCGCCTGAACAACGTTCATTCGGCTCTTGCCATCGGCCTTGGGGCCAATCAGGTTGCCTATCACCTGATTACCCAGAGTGTTTTCACCGCCAATGTGAATTCCTTGTCGACCATTGCCCGAGATGACATTGCGGGATCCAGGTTCCAGCCCACCAATGATGTTGACAGAAGCACCTCGGTCAATCTCGACGCCAACTACCCTGTTACCGACATCGTGATCTCCACCCTCGCCAATGCCGACATAGTTCCCGACGACCAGATTGCCTGATGTGTTAGGCCCGCTAAGATACACACCGAATATGCCATTCCCGCTGATCACATTGCGATGCATGTTGGTGGATCCGCCGATTGTGTTAGACTTGGCACCTCCATGTATCATGACTCCAGCGCCGAGGTTCCCAAGCGCGACTGATCCCGTGCCATCAAGTCCGATGATGTTACCCATTACAGCATTTCTCTGAGCATCGGCATAGCCCACTTCGACTCCAGTGACACCATTACCGCTAATCACATTTGCGGCGCCATGTGCAGTTCCACCAACAATGTTGTCTGAGGCTCCACTTTGAATGATCACACCACCAATACCGTTGCCAATCGCCTTCATTCCTGATTCATCAGCACCAATCACGTTGCCCATAATCATGTTTTGTGATGAGTTGGAACCAATGATCACAACTCCAGCTTCGGTATTGCCGCTTATGACATTTCCAAGTGCGGGTTCCACTGCGCCGATGGTGTTATGTGTTGCACCTTCTTGAATCTGAACTCCTCGGTCATTCGCAAAGGCGGTCTTCCCACTCCTCGTGGTTCCAATGAGGCTTCCAACAACAGCGTTGTCACTGGTCGATGGACCGCTGATAATCACCCCAAACCGATTACCGCCCAGCACATTGCCCGATCCGAGCAACCCTTCTTCGATATCGCGACCTCCACCAACGGTGCACCCTCGCGCCCCAGAGTGAAGTGCGATGCCAACGTCGAAGCCAGTCAACTGCAATCCCATAACACGCACGTTGCGACCACCAGAGATATCCAACCCGACAAGCGGCCGGTCTTCGCGCCGCAGAATAGCACTGCCGTCGATGACAGCGCCCCGCTGACTCCCGTCAATCGTCAAGTCACTCGCGCCGATGACTGGCAGCGGAGACTGAAGCGCAATGGTCGTGGGTCGCTCCACCGGGAATGCTTCGCTGCTAAAGACGATCTCGTCACCGTTCCCGGCCACCGCCATACATGCCCGCAGGCTGCCTGCACCGCTGTCCGCCGCGGTCGTGACGGTGCATGTGCGAGCATCAGTCGCATCGCGAATTGAACCGTTCCACCTGTCGATTCGCAGCGTCTGCAAGGGCGCGATGATGGGTCTTCTTCGCTCCAGGTTTACGTAGAACAGATCCGAGTGTGAAGGTCGATAGGGCATTCCGCGGTATGTTAGCGGCAACGGCAATGCTTGCCGCGAAAGCACCTCGGTCATGGTAAGGTGCTTACGAGCCTGATCCACCCCGACTCTCTCTGTCACCCGCATCGTCCTGTCCGTAGCTTCGTCGGCACGTTCAGTTGCGATGAGTCGAGCGTAAGACTCTTCGAACAGCCGTTCCGTATCGCGCAACACTGTGGCCATGGCGCGGTCCAAGTCCTCTACGGACATCGGCACATCGGACGATCGGGTGGCATACGACTTCAGGTGGGTCGGCAACTCAAGAGTCGGTTCTCCGTCGCGTACAGGCAGTCGAGCTTGAACTGACTCACCGATTGACTGAGGGAGGCCTGCCGTCACGCCGGCCAAGGCAATGCTTGTCGTGGCGGCAACGAGTCGCACGCGCATCTGATTCTCCTTGACGCTCAGAAACAGCAATGGCGTTGGATATGCGTTGGTGGCCGAAGCCGGCGCGTTGACGAGCATACCCGCCCCAACGCCCCTCGTCAACCACGCGACCCGAATGCACTCAACTGACCACTCCTCCCCGACGCCGGCGGGGGCCCACCCAACCGGTGAGCCCCCGCCGCCGGGTCCATGCGGCCGATCGGCCGCCAGTCGTGCGTCAGCGAACCGGGAGCGTGAAGTCGATGCTCTTGAAGTGGCGCTGGCCGTAGCAGCTCCCCATCACGCACGCCGACATCACGATGCTGACCTCGTGCGTCACGCTGGCCACCAGCGAGTCGTTGGCGCCGGCGCTCAGGCTGCCTTCGACCGTCAGCCAGTTGGCGCTGTTGGTGCCCCCGCTCGATCGTTCGGTGCTGAACCCCAGCCTGCCGCCGTTCGACCAGTACGAGCCGTACGTCGGCGTCAGGTCGCCCCGGATGTACGTCGTATCGTGGTAGATCGCCAGGCCGCCGTCGTCGTAGAACACCCAGTACGACCCGTAGTACATGTTCACGAGGTCGCTGACGGCCTGCTGCGTCGGCGACTTGCGCACCCCGTCGACCGTCTGGTACCAGCGCTCGATGCTCGTCATCTGACCGCCCCGGCCGACCGCGATCACGTTGGCGTCCAGCCCGTCGGACGACCCGCCATCACCCAGGGCGCCGGCGCGCTCGACCTGCGCGAGCACCGTGTTCCAGTCCGCCGAGGCGGGGTGCGCCGCCAGGATGCCCGCCAGCTCAGCGGCCGCCGCGGCGTCGGGGGCGTCGGCGGCGGCCGGCCGCGGGTCGCCGAAGCCGAGCATGGCGGCCAGGACCGCCACGGCCAGCAGCGATGGCCGGGGGTGGAACAAGTCAAGCATGTGCCCCATCTTCTTCATCTTGGACTCCTCTTGCTCGAAGCATGTGCTGTGGATCCCGGAGCACCGACCGAATCGGCGGTGCGTGTAGCTGCCCCCAGTATCGCGATCCCAGGCCGTCCGTGGGTCGCGATGCGACACCAAATGCGACACCTTTCCGGACGCGCGGTGGGCACTGCGCGACATCCGCGCGATCGGCTTGCCGGGCCGGATCATCCTCGTCTGGGAGACCGCGGCCGAGGCCAGCACGCTCGGCTTCGACATCCTGCGCGCCGCAAGGCCGGCGGGCCATCGACGCCGGTGAACGCGGTGCCGATCCCGGCCGAGGGCGGCGCGGCCAGCGGCCACAGCCACGTCCTGTGCGACGCGCCGGGTCCCGGAACCTAGCGCTACCGCCTGGAGGAGCGTGGGGAAGATGGCAAGCGCCGCACCGTTCTCTACGGTCTAGGCGCGGGTGGGGCCGGGGGCGGAGGGGCGGGCGCTGTGCGTGCCGATCGCGGGGACGGGCTGGACCTAACCGTCGTTCTCGTGACCGAGGTGCATGATCAGCAAGGTGCGTGTCAATTCGACGAAGTCGCACGCGTCGAATGCGGCGACCACCGCGGCCAGATTCGGGAGTAGGAGGGCCTCGAGGTCATCGTTCGTGATGTTCCCCGTGGCCACGAACAGGAGTTTCGCGGGTTGCCCCGAGGTCACGAGCGAGCTGACAAAATCGGCATCCTTGGAGACGAGGATCCGTCCTTCGGCTGCCGTAACTGCGTTGATCTCGGCATCTGTCGTTCGGTTGCGACCGGGTAGATCCAGCGTGTGAATCGCGTCGTGCCCAGCCTCACGCAGCCGAAGAGCCAGTCCGCGCGGGAGCTGAGCGTCGACGAGGAATTTCATGCCACAAGGGACTGAATGCTCTTGGTCTGGCTCAGGCGCCTGGCGAATTCCAGGGCGGCCAGGATGTCCTCGCGCTCGAGGTCCGCGTAATCCGCCAGGATCTCATCGATCGTCATGCCAGCACTCAGCAGGCCGAGGATGAACTCGACCGGGTACCTGAGCCCGCGCACGCAGGGTTTGCCGTGACAGATTGCCGGATCGATGGTAATCCGATCAATCAAGGTCGTCATGATCCGCTCCTCGCGGCGATTGGCCGATGTCGATGCGAACAGAGTATACCACCTGCCGGAAGTCCCGCCCGGCGAACGGCAGGCCCGCCCGTACCCTCTGTCGGAGCCGCGGCATGCAACCTCGGCTTCGTCGCCCTGGCGCGGAGCACGCCCGACCGAGCGGCCGAGCTGTTTCAAGCAGCGGCGCTCGAGTTCCTCGCCATCGATGACCGGGTCGGGCTGGCGGAGTGCCTCGACGGGCTGGCAAAGGGTGGCGGCCGGACACGACCCCGAACGCGCCGTGACGCTGCGCGCGGCGGCCCATGCGAATCGGGCCGCCGCCGGGGTCGTGCCCTCTGGTGAATCAGCGGCGCAGGCGACCGCCTTGCAGAGGCTGCGGGAGCGCCTCGGCAAGGCCGCCTTCGAGGCCGCATGGGCGGTTGGAAAGCAAGCCCCGGTCCGCGACCTGATCACCCCAGGCGACGCTCCTTCGCCCCCATCCCGATGACCAGCAGCCCGGCAATCGCAGCGGGCGAGTCCAGCGAGAGATCGGTGATATCGGACGGCCTGCACACACCCGGAAGCCGCCGTCAACACGCCGATACATCCCCGTCGCCGCCCCACCCCTGTCAGCGCCTCCGTTGGCGCTCTCCGCCCCAGCCGATACAATTGCGCGCAACGTGATCGAGGCCGCTTCGGTAGGAACCGTGCTGGCGATCACGACTGTGGGCCAGAACGAGGTGACGCATGAGCACTGTGATCGATCCGGTTCGCGTGCGCCCCAGCCCTACATCGGCGGCTGCCCCCGGGGCACCAGGCGCACCCCCGACCACCGCGTCAACGGTCGCCGTGACGTTCGAATCATGGTTGGCCGCCGAAAGCGAGGGACCGCTCACCGAATGGGTCCACGGGGAGGTGATCGTCCACATGTCCGCCTCGGTGCTGCACCAACGGTTGGTGAGCTTCCTGGATCGATTCCTCGGCCTCTTCGTGAGCCTGCGTGGGCTTGGTGAAGTCCTCATCGCTCCCGCGGCGATGCGCGCCAGCCCGGACGGGCCCGGACGCGAGCCGGACCTGATGTTCGTGGCGGCGGGGCGACGCGCGATCATCACCGACGCCTTGGTGGACGGTCCGCCGGATCTGGTCGTCGAGGTGGTGTCGGACGACAGCGTGGCTCGGGATCGCGACGAGAAGTACAGCGAGTACGAGGCGGCCGGCATCCGCGAGTATTGGATCATCGACCCACGCCCGAACCGTCGGCGTGCGGACTTCTACGTGCTCGGCGAGGACGGGCGATACCAGCCCGTTCCCGTCGGCCTGGATGGCCGCTATCGCTCGACCGCCATCACGGGCCTCTGGTTGGATGTCCGATGGCTCTGGGCCGAGACGCCGGACGCCGCGGCGGCGATCAGAGAGACGGCGGGTAGCCTGTAGCAAGCACGGCCGCCCGAAGTCGGGGCTGGCAATCGCACGGTGGGTGGGGATCACGCAGTCGCATTGCGCGCGATTCAGCCGACCATGTCCAATCTGCTTGACGCCTTGTCAGCCAACTTCGGCCAGCATCACGGGTGATGCAAGCGCCAGAGGAAGCGCCGATCACCCCCGCGCCACCCCCTCCAAGAACCCCGCCAGCTCGTCCACCGCTCCCATGTCTTCGAACAGCACGGGGGAAGCCTCCATGATCCGCTCGCCGACGTCGCGCCGATATTCCGGATCGGTCCCCAGCCGCAGCGCGATCGCCACGCAGCCATCCGCCGTCGCCGCGATGCCGTCCGTCACCCCGATCCGCCGGCACGCCGCGTAGGCCCACCGGCCGCGGTGGAAGCGCCCCGGCAGCGTGACGATCGGCGTGCCGACCGCCAGCGCGTCGTACGTCGTGTTCGCCCCGCCGCCGTAATGCGTCGTGTCGAGCGCGACGTCGGCGACGGCCAACAGGTTGAGATAGTCAGCCTCGGGCATGCGGGGCAGGAAGCGGATGCGCGCGGCCACGTCCGGCATGCCGTGTTCGAAACGCCGGCGCAGCAGCGCGGTGATGCCCGGCTGGGCATCCTCGATGAACAGCGCTTGTCCGGCCGGGTCGCCGCGCAGGATGGCCGCCACCAGCGCGTCGAAGTCCGGCTGCACCTTGCGCAAGTTCTGGGCGCAGAGGTAGAGGTGGACGTGCTCGGCGAGCCCGAGCGCGGCCCGCGACTTCAGGGGTGCCGGGACGGAAGGGCGATGGTAAAATGTCGGCAGGTGCTGGAACCGCACCAACCGCTCGGTGTAGAACGCGTCGCTCTCGTCGGTCTCCAGGCGCTCGCACGAGAGGTAGTAGTCCATCTCCGGAATCCCGCTCGTCACCGGCCAGCCCCAGGTGGCGCATTGGACCGGCGCGAGGCCGTGGAAGGGCAGGAAGTAGTTCAGCCCGTCGGTCCCGACTTCCCAGTAGTGAAGCACGTCGAAGCCGGCCGCGCCCACCTGCTCCGCCGCGAGCTGCAAGCCGCTGGCCAGCGGCAGGTAGCCGACGGCCGGGTTGGTGATCGCCGGCGCCAGGATGTCCTGCCCCGCCTGACGGCTGCACACCACCGTCAGCCGGAACCGCTCGCCCGGGAGCTGGTTCAGAATGCCGCGCATGCACTTCAAGAAGACGCCCTCGTGCCCGTGGGTGACCACGAAGCCGATGTGCGGCCGGCCGTCGGCCGCGCGGGCGTCAGGGGCGCGCGAGATCGCGACCGCACCGGCGTCCGTGCCGCGATGGGCCGCGAACAGCGATGCCCAGCGCGCCTTGAAGGCCCGCTCGTCACGGCCGTGGTACACCGTCAGCGACGGGGGCACCGCATCCAGCCGGTCGAGGCGGTCGAGCGCCACCGGGGCGCCGCGATCCAACCGGCGGGCGAGCGCCGCGTCCAGATCTGCCCAACAGCGCTCGATCTCCGCCTGGCTGGCGGGGATGACCGGGCAGAGCGTCTCGCGGTAGAGGCGCAAGAGGTCGTCCGCCGGATCGATGGCCAGCACCCGGTCGTAGCTCACGCCGGCCGCGGCGACGTCGCCCTGCTGCTCCAGCACCTGGGCCAGGTTGCGGTGGGCGTCGGCGTACCCGGGGCGCCACGTGAGCGCCCGCCGAAAGCACGGGATGGCCGTGTCGAGCTCGCCCAGCTCCTTGTGCGCCACGCCCAGGTTGTTGTGCGCTTCAGGGAAGTCCGGCACCAGGGCGACCGCGGCCTCGAAGCAAGCGGCAGCGGTGCGGAACCGCCCGACGGCGAGCAGCGTGTTGCCGAGGTTGTAGAAGGCCCGGGCGTGGCTCGGATCGAGGCTTACCGTCGCCTTGTAGTGCGCGATGGCCTCGTCGAACCGGCCGAGATCCTTGAGCGCGTTGGCCAGGCCGAACCGGGCCGCGGCGAGGTCCGGGGCCAGGGACGCGGCGCGCGCGAAGGCGTCCACGGCCCGCCCCGCCTGGCCGAGGCGACGATAGGCTTCGCCGAGGTTGGCGAGGTAGCCCGCGTTGCGATCGTCGATCGCCACCGCCTGCTCGAAGCAGCGCGCCGCCGACGTGTAGTCCCCGTGCCGGCCGTGTTCCAGCCCGGCCTGGTGCCGGGCCGCCGCCCGGTGGCCCGGGCTGTTGCGGTCGCTCACTTGATGGCCGCCGCCGAGCGACGATGCTCGCGCCCCGGGCGCCGCCTCACCCTCGGCATGCGCCGGCAAGGGGACCAGCGGCTCGGGATCCGGTCGATCACGGTCCCCCGGGCCACCGCAAGTCCGCCCGCGGCAGGAACACCGCGCGACCCGTGGCCTCCGGCCCGACAACCACCTCCAGCGGGGCGTGCACCCCGCGCGAGCCGCTCTCGCCGACGTCCTCCAGGCGATAGCGCCAGCTCCCCGGCCCGGGCGCGTCGTAGAGGACGTAGGTGTGACCCGCCGTCGCGCCGCCCGCGGCCGGGATCAGGTCGGCGTTGACGGGCACCCAAGGATCGCCGACCTCGGCCGACCGCAACACCTGGAAGCCGCGCGTGCCCGTCTCCCGGGTGGTCTCCCAGATCAGGATCGTCCGATCCTTCAGACCGATCGCCCGGAAGTAGCGCAGGTCCACCGTGCTCGACGGGTCGGGCGGGGGCGTGGGGGTCGATGTCGGCGCGGGGGTCCGCGTGCCGGTCGGCGGCGTCGCCGGCGCACCCGTGTTGGTCGGCGTCGGCGTGGAGGTCGGGGGGACGA
>CAYQBA010000005.1:26994-34936 GCA_964415605.1 uncultured Anaerolineales bacterium
TCGGGGGGACGAGGGGGGTCAGGGTCGGCGTCGGCGAGTCGGTCGCCGTCGGCGTGGGGGTCGGCGTATCGGTCGGCGGCGGCGGCGCGGTCGGCGTGTCCGTGGAGGTCGGCATGGGCGTGGGGGTGTCCGTCGGCGTGGGCGTCGCCGCGCCGGGCGGGAGGAACCGCTGACCCTGGATGCTCTCGGGGCGCGTGTCGTAGTTTGACTGCTCCCATACCGCCACGAAGTCGCCGTCGTTGTCCATCGCCATCGCCGGGAGGCGCTGCCCAAACGTGGTGACGGTGTTGACCTGGAACTCGCCGTCCCGGCGGTCGCCGTTCGCGCGGTAGGCCTGGCCCTGGATGCTGTAGCCGCTCGAGTCGCTGCCGGCCGAGCCGTAGCTCTGCCACACGACCACGAAGTCGCCGTCCGCGTCCATGTCCACCGCCGGGTGGAACTGGCGGCCGGTCGTGTAGGTGTTCACCTCGAACTCGCTGCCTTCGGCCGCGCCGGTCGTGTTGAAGCGCTGTCCCTGGACGCCGTAGTAGCTCGTATCGCTGCCGGCCGAGCTGAAGCTCTTCTCCCACACGACCACGAAATCGCCGTCCGCGTCGATCGCCACCGAGGGATAGCGCGCGTACCCCGTGTGGCTGTTGACCTTGAACTCGCTTCCCACAAGGCCGAACCCACCCACGAGCTGCCCCTCGATGTTGTAGGCCGTCTGACCCGCATCGTTCGATCCTTGGCTCTGCCACACCACCACGGTGTCCCCGTCTTCGCTCCTGGCCACCGACGGTTCCGATTGGTTGCCCGTGGTGAAAGTGTTGACCTCGATGTCCCAGGGGTCCAGCGGATCGCCGCTCACATGGTAACGCCGCATCCGAACGCTGGTACCGCTGGTGTCGGTGGCGCTGGAGCCGTCGCTCGTCCAGACCACGTCGAAGAAGCCGATCTCGTCCATCGCCATGGACGGCTCAGACTGCGAGCCCTGGGTAAAGTCGTTGACCTGGAACTGCCCGAGAAGCGGGCTGCCGTCTCTCCAAAACCGTTGGCCTTGGATGCTGAATCCGCTGTTGTCGGGCCCGAAAGAGCCCTGGCTGTCCCAGGTCACCACGAAGTCGCCATCCCAGTTCATCGCGACCGCCGGGCGGCGCTGGTCGCTCGTCGTGAAGGTGTTTACCTGGAACTGGTCGCCCTGAGCCGCGCCCGCCGGGTTGAAGCGCCGGCCCTGGATGCTGTACCCGCTCGAATCGGTGCCGCCCGAGCCGGTGCTCTCCCAGACCACGACGAAGTTGCCGCCAGGATTCATCGCCACCGACGGGGCGCGTTGCGTGTTCGAGATCTGAAACAGGCTGTTGATCTGGATCTCGCCGCCGATGGGCACGGCGTCCGCCGCTGTCGGGAAGGTCGGCCCGTCCAGCCCGAGCGCGCGCAGGGCCCGCGCGACGGCGGGGTTCGCGGCCGCGGCGGCCACGGCGTCGGATGTGCCCGGCGCGGCGGGTGGAGCGTGCACGGCGATGGGGGCGCGGAAGTTGCCCCCCCCCGCTTCACCCGCGAGCACGCCCCGCGCATGGCCGGCCATCGGCGGCGCCGCGAGCGACGCCACGACCAGCAACGCCGCCAAACGCCGTCGCGCGCGCCGCGTGAGGCGGGGGTACAGCGCCAGGCACGCGCCGAGACCGGGAACGTTCCGGACGGATGGTTCGGTCAGGTCGGCCATCGGGGGGTGCTCCTTGGCAGAACGAGACGTGCGGCACCGGCAATCTCAGGGTCGAGGCGGCGTCTGGATGGTATCGTCGCACAGGCGGGCCGTCAACATCACGCGCGCAAGCCCCAGCTTGGCGGCAACGATCGCGGCGGTCTGCCGTGTGCCGTCCCGCACCCCTGGAAAGCCCGACACGCCCTCGCCGCCGGCCGTGCTCGCCCGCCGATCGCCACACGGCCGCCTACGGCCGCTCATCGGGCGGCCGGCCCCAGAACACGGCTTCCGGCGTCGAGAGCGCGTTGAGGTGCATCCCGTCGCCGAGCCCGATGATCCCCGGCCGGCGCACGCCCGGCAGCACCTGGACATCGTAGATCTCCTCGCAGTCGGCGTGGTACTGGATCAAGCCCGCGACCGCGCCGCTCGGCAGGTGGACGACCGCGATCCCCGGCAACAGCTTCTCGCGGTCGATCGGCAGGTCGGGGAACACCCGGCCGGGGCGGATCTTCGACATCCCGATGAACACGTAGTCCCCGTGCCGCGCCAGGCCGCGCACGAAGCCCGGCACGCGGGCGACCTCGTCGTACGTGCCGGCGGCGGGATCGACGACCACGAGGGCCCCCAGGAGCGACAACAGCGCGTACACCCGGCCGTCGTAGACGCGCGGCGAGTGCGGCATCGGCAGGCCGGAGAGGACGATCGTGTCGGACGGGCAGTGCATGAGCACCCCGCCGCCGTAGCGGTGCTCGCGCCAGCCCATCGGCGCGTCGGCGGTCCCCAGCGCCGTCGCGTACGCGGGCTGGCCGTCGACCAGGACCATGCCGTTGAGGTGGCAGCGGTCCTCGGGCGCCAGCGCGCTGACGAACGGCGGCCGCCAGCGCGGCACGAAGCTGTAGGCGTGGTCGATGGTGCACAGGCACGCGAACAGCGTGTTGACCGCCCACAGCGCCTCGCCGGCCCACGCCATGTCGTGGAGGTCGACCTCGTTGACGAAGTAAGTGGCGCGCGGGACGAAGAGGGCGTCGTAGTGGCCGGGGCGGGTCGGGTGAAACGCCGCCAGGCGCGGGTCGTCGGCCAGCACCACCACCTCGTGCCGCGTCGCCACCGCCATGCGCCGGCCGTCGACCGCGATGCCCATCGGCTTGGTGAAGTTGCGGGGGAGCTGGATCAGCCCGTCGCCGTGCGGGCTGATGAAGATGACCTTGCCGGCCTGATACGTGCTGACGACGAGGGAGCAGTCCAGCCGGTCGAGCAGCTCGGGGATGCCGGGGGAGAACGTGCAGTGGAACGGGGGCGAGGGGTCCGTCATCGCGGGTCGGTGCTCCTCTTCCTGGCGGGTGGGTGGCCACCGGAGGCAAGGCGTCCCGCGGCGGGCGGAGCCACGATAGCAGGATCAGGGCGTGCGATCAACCGAAGCCGGGGGCGCGTCGAGGCTCCGCGGGGCGCGCCGGTCACGAGGACCGCCGTCGATCCGCGCACGCCGCCGAGCCTGACCAGTGGGAGCCCTCGCCGTCGATGTTCAGTCGTCCTTGGGCGTGACAGCCGCGCAGAGACCAACCATGACCATCGGCCCGCCGCTTCCTCATCGAATCCTCATGCGCGTCGGGCACACTGAACGGCCAACCGCGGGTGGCCCGGGCCCGCGCGCCGCGACGGCAACCCCGGGCGCCCAACGCCGGCCAGGAGGTGGCGCGTGCCCGACCAACCGCATCCCCCCCTCATCCGACGCGGCGACGACGATCCGGCGTCGCTCAGCTCGCACCACCCCCAGCCCGCCGCTGAGGGTCGCCCCGGCGCCGCGCACACGGATTGCCCGCCGCGCCGGGGCCGCTTTCGCGACCAGCGCCGCCCCCGCCTCCGTGCACAGCCCCATCGCACCGCCGCCGGCATCGCGGGCATGCTCGCGGCCGCCTTCCTCGCCGGGTGCGGAAGCGACTCGCCGCTGAACACGTTCTTCGCCACCGCCACGCCGGTCGTCACCGCCACGCCCATGCCGACGGCGACGCCGACCGCGACGCCGACTCTCCCGCCGACAGCCACCCCGACCCCCCACCCGCTGGCGATCGCCGCCATGCGCGCCCGCGGCTATCCGGGCAGCGACCTGACCATCGAGCAGACGCTGGCGCCCGGCAACGGCTATGCCCGCCACGTGGTGTCGTACCAGTCCGACGGGCTCAAGATCTACGCGCTCCTCACCATCCCCAACGGGGCCATGCCGGCGACCGGCTGGCCGGTCGTGGTCTTCAACCACGGCTACATCCCCCCCGCCCAATACCGCACGACCGAGCGCTACGTGGCCTACGTCGACGCCTTCGCGCGCAACGGCTACATCGTCTTGAAGAGCGACTACCGCGGGCACGGCGACTCCGAGGGCGAGTCGCGCGGCGGGTACGGGTCGCCGGACTACACCGTCGACGTGCTCAACGGCCTGTCGGCCGTCCGCCGCTGGCCGGACGCCGACCCCGACCGCGTCGGCATGTGGGGCCACAGCATGGGCGGCTACATCACGCTGCGCGCCATGGTCGTCACCGACACCATTCGCGCCGGCGTCATCTGGGCGGGCGTCGTGGCGTCGTATCCCGACCTCATGACCCGCTGGCGGCGCCCGGGTGCCGCCACGCCGACGGTCTCGGCGGCCACGCCAGCGCCCGGCCAGCCGCGCCGCTGGCGCAACGACCTCGTCCGGCTGTACGGCACGCTTGAGGAGAACCCGGACTTCTGGGCATCGATCTCGTCCAACACGTACGTCGCCGACCTCAGCGGCCCACTGCAGCTCCACCATGGCACCGCCGACGCCACCGTGCCGCTGGTGTTCTCCGAGCTGCTCGACGCCCAGGTCCGCGCCGTCGGGGGCCAGGTCGAGCTGTTCACCTACGCCGGCGACGACCACAACATCTCGAAGAGCCTGTCCACCGCGCTGGCGCGATCGGTCGCGTTCTTCGACGCCCACGTCAAGTCGGCGGCCGGCGCCGGTCAGGCGCTGGCACCGTAAGCCGCGCGGTGGCGTCGGCCAACCCCCTCATCGCCCAGGACGGTGTCTTTCCCCTGGCCCCTCTGGGGGCGGGGGTGGCGAGCGAAGCGAGCCGGGGGTGGGGGTGACCCGCAGCGGCGCCTCCCACACGACCCGCGCCAGCGCCGCCCACTCGTCCAGCGACAGCGTCTCGGCCCGGCGGGCCGGGTCGATGCCGGCGCGCCGCAGCGCGCCGTCGGCCGCCGCGGCCGCGATGCCGAGCCCGCCGGCCAAGCTGTTGCGGAGCTGCTTGCGCTTCTGCCCAAAGCCGGCGCGGACCACCCGGAAGAACGCGTCGACGTCGTCGATCTCGACCGGCGGGACCGGGTGGACGTCGAGCCGCAAGACCGCCGAGTCGACCTTCGGCGCGGGATGAAACGCACCGGCCGGCACGATCCCGACCCGCGACGGCCGCGCGTAGAGCTGCACCGCGACCGCCAGGATGCTCATGTCGCCCGGGCCCGCCATGATGCGGTCCGCGACCTCCTTCTGGACCATCACGACCGCCCGCTCCGGCGTCACCCGCGCTTCGAGGATGTGGCGGAGCACCGCCGACGTGATGTGGTACGGCAAGTTGGCCACGACCTTGTAGCCCGGACGCCGGCCCGCCGCGTCGGCCTCGAAGCCAAGCACGTCGGCCGGCTCGACCGCCAGGATGTCGGCCGGCACCACGGCCACGTTCGAAAAGCCGGCGAGGACGTCAGCCAGCACCGCGCGCATGCCGGGATCGATCTCGACCGCGACCACCCGCCCCGCCGAGCGCGCGAGCGCCGCCGTCAGGACGCCGAGGCCCGGCCCGATCTCGAGCACCACGTCCGTCGGCGCCAGCTCCGCCGCGGCGACGATCCGAGCCAGATGCGCGGCGTCGACGAGGAAGTGCTGGCCAAGCCCCTTGCGGGGGCGCAGGCCGTAGCGCCGGAGGATCTCACGCGGGTTGTGCGGGTCGGGCGGGCGGGGCGGGATCAGGGCAGGATCCAGCGCATCTGGTGCTCGGGCGGCAGCCGGTCCAGGATGTAGACGTCGACGTACTGGTGCCACGACACGTAGTCGTCGTCGGCGTAGCCCAGGTCGATCATGTACTTGCGCACGCCGCCGCCGGTGTCGCCGGCGATGGCCACGCCGTAGCCCGGCACGTACACCCACATGCCCATGGGGATGATGCTCCGGTCGGTGGCCACGATCCCCTTGCGCATCACCATGCCGTTGCGGGCCCGCCCGTACCACGGCGCGGTGATGGGCGTGCCGGCCCGGGCGGGACTGTAGCTCGTCGCGTACATCCGCAGCTTGCGCCAGTACTGCTTGGGCCCCTCGGGCGTGTCAATGGTGCGCCACACCACCTGCGTGCCGTAGGCCACCCGCGCGTCGACGGCCGGGCGCAGGACCGTCTCGTCGAGGATCTCGCGGTCGGCGACGGCGCCGTTCTCGTACGTGATGCGCACGCGCTGGGACTTGAGGCCCGACTGCCCCGCCTGGAGCACGCGCTGCTCGTCGAGCGGGAGGCTCGGATCGGCTTCGGTGATGCTGGCGAACGGGATCTCGACCTCGAGCACCTGGATGTCCTGGTGGACGCGCACCACCTCGACCGTCATGCCGGCGACGAGCGGAGCGTCCGCTGGCGGGATGCTGTAGTCGCGCCCCTCGAGCGCGAGCCCGGCGTCGGTCAGGGCCTCGGCGATGGTGTCGGCCTTGGCGCGGACCTCGCGCGTCTCGCCGTCGGTCACCACGACGAACGGGGCGGCGCGCCAGATGGCGATCCGCATCGACCCTTCGAGCGAGGCGGTCAGCGGGGGGTCGACCTCGTCGCCCTCGAGCACCGCGATCCCGGCCGAGGCCAGCGCCTCGGCCACCGTCGCCCCGGCCACCGTGGCGCCGAACGCCACGCCGTCCTCGACGATCGAGACCGGCACGGCCCGCAGCACGTCGACGACGACGTCGGGGCCGCTGCCGGCGGCCCCGTCCGACCCGCCCGGTCGCGGCAAGCCCGCGTGACCGGCGGCCGCCGGATCGTTGCGATCGACCGAGTCCACGGCGGGAGCCGAGCCGGCGGCGCCGCCCGGTCCGTCGCCCATCCCGCCGTCCGGACCCGCGGGGGCGACCTCGCCACCTGGCTGCCCCAGCCCGGCGGCCGAGGCCACCGCCACCACCGGCGGCAGGGCGCCCAAGCCGTCCAGCCAGCGGGCGAGGCCGGCGCCGCGGGCGGCAGGGTCGCGTGGATCGTGGATCGGGGCGAGCGCGTCGTCGGCATCTGGGCTAGACTGCACCGCGAGCGTGAGCGGCCGATCCACCGGTGACGGCGCGCCGTTGACCTTGACGGCATCCCCGGGCGCCAGGGTCACCCCGGCCTCGTGGAGCACGGCGAGCGGCGATCGGGCGTGGGTGCGGAGGGCGACCACACGGCCGTCGGCGCGGACGCGGACGGCGCGCGCGCGCCGGACGGCCACGGCGTCGCCGGCGCGGAGCCGGGCATCCGGTGGGGGCACGACCAGGTCACCGGGCGCGACCGCGACCGACCGCTCGACGAGGAGATCGGCCACGGTGGCCGCGTGGGTGCGAAACGCGCGCCGCCCCCCGTCGATGGTGAGCGTGACGGGCACGGCGGCCCAGTGATAGCCCGCGGCCAGCGACGCGCAGATGCCGCCGAACCACGCCAGGGCCGACCACTGCGCCAGCCTGCCGCGCGCGGCGGTCGCCGGCGCGACGTCTCGTCGCGGGATACGCCCCATCCCCCAACTCCCCCGAATACCTTGCAGCTCACGACGGGTCCGACCGCCCGTGGGTCATCGACCAGCCGCGACCACCGCCGGCCACGCGGCGGGCCGTTGCCCGCCGGCGGCTGGATCGGCCCGGCCAAGGTAGACCCACGACACCCGGAGGTGTCCCCTTAGCGTTGCTTCCTTCCGGACCTGGCGCGGTTCGGAGTCCCCCGCCGCGCGGGGCCCTGGTCGGGCCGATCCAGCCGCCGGCACGATCCTGGCCGGGCCGCGGAGCAAAACCCCCGCCGGCGGCACGCATCGCGCGCTCCCCATTGTACCGAGCCCGCGAACAAGGGTCAAAGCCCCGCGGACGGTTAATCTTAACGTTACCTTTAGACACGAAGCCGCACGATCGTGTTAGACTGGTTGTCGTAGCACTGACACGCTAGCGGCTGTGTGGGGGTTACCCGCTCATTGGGGCGGTAACGACGTTAGGACGTGGGTGTGCTACCAATCCGGGCCCCTGCCGATCGCGCGGCTTGCCGCGGCGCAGGC
>CAYQBA010000005.1:34946-35467 GCA_964415605.1 uncultured Anaerolineales bacterium
CCCCCCCGCGGGGGGGGTGGGTGGGGGCACCGGGGTGGGGGGTGGTTCAGGGTGGTTTGGCGGGGGGGTCCCCACCCCCCCGGCCCCGGCCCGCCCGCGGGGCGCCCCCCCCACGGCAGGGGCCCGAAATCTTGTCCCCCCCAGGCTCGCGGCTGGCGCCGAGCGACTGACAGGCCATCAGCCGTGATCGCCGCTTCGCCGCCGTCTACGCTCTTCAGCCGGCGTTCGCCCTCCTCGGTCAGCAACCGCCTCCTTCAGCCCGCGCCCGTCCTCACCGTCACCGACCACCTCGCCGGCCGCCGGGCTCAGTGAAACGGTATGTGCGCTTGCCGTCGTCGGGACGGCGACCGTTGCACGACCCTCCCGGCGTGTGTCACAAGGTGTGACGATCGTGCAACGGTCGCCTCATATGCTGAAGCCACAACCCATGGAGCGGCCTTGGCGCCCCCACCAACGGGGCCCAGGGCCCGCCCCAAATGGTGTTATGGTGCATAGAAATTTTATGCGGGTTTTAAATATTT
>CAYQBA010000005.1:35477-52401 GCA_964415605.1 uncultured Anaerolineales bacterium
TTTTTGTGTTGGTTCTCCCGGTGCATTATTTTAGCCAACCCCCACCGCGGGGGGGGGGCGGGGCCCCCCCCCCCGGCGCCCCCCCCCCCGCGACACTTCTGCTGAAAGGAGCCTGACAATGTATCGCCGGTTGATCACTCTGACGGCCGTCATGGCCGTCGCCTTCGCCGCCGGGCTGTTCGCGAGCCGAGCGACGGAGGCGCAAGCCTCGGGCTGCGTGCTCGGGACCTACCAAGGCGGGGACGGGGACTGCGTGCTCGGGGTCCTCTACCCCTTGCCCACGAGCTTCGCCAACTGTCCTGGACCGGTGTCCTACCAGATCGCCGTCGAGACTTGCGACAGCGGGGGTCCCATTCCCGGGACATTCACGCTCTACGACCCCAACGGCGCGCCGGTGTACTCCCAGCATGTGACCGACGTGAGCTCGGTCGTCACGCCCTGCATGGATCCAGCTCAGGTCAACCACGTCGAGTTCGTGCAGGACGACCCCGAGAACGGTCGGGTGGCCAAGGTGCACGTCAAGGCGCAGTGCTGCGTCAACTGCACCCAGAGCAGCACGCAGTGCGCGAACCTCGAGGGCGACGCGTGCGGCAACCAAACCGCGTCGGTGAGTCCACCGGCACCGCCCGGCCCGGGGCTGTACAACGTCGAGTTCAGCCTGAATCTCGACCTCACGTGTGACGGTTGCGTGCCCCCGTCGCAGATTCCGGTCTACACCATGACCAACCTCGGACCGCAGATCGTGGCGATCATGACGCCGACCACGCTGATCTCGCCCGAGCTGCTGGCGTATATCGGCACGACCTCCAACTGCAACACGCTGACCGGGGCGAGCCAGTTCTGGGTCGACCTCACAAGCTCCGGCTGTGGCATCCACGACTTCTGCGCGACCGCCGTGGCTTGCCAGCGGTGACGCGCCCGGCGGCGTCCGCGCCGCGATCCGACGTGGGGAACCGATCGTAAGCACAGGCCGCCCAGATCGGTTGCCACGAGGCGATGAACGTCTCCGACCTTGAATGCCGACGACCCGGGCGCAGAATGCCCGGGTAGTCGGCACCTTAGGCTTTGAAAACCGGCCCAACCTTGGGGAGATCACCCGCGCCCTGAACCCGTCGATGCCAGGCCGGCCGCCATCCCGCGCTAACCCGTCCCCACCACCTCCGCCACGACCGCCCACGGGTCGACGTCGCCTTCCGCCGTGCCTCCAGCCATCGCCGCCTCCTCCGCCGCCGCTTCCGCCCCCGTCGCCGCCGCGCCGATCTCGTTCCGCAGGGCCATCGCCGCCGCCACGCGGCGAGCCGCCGCGGCGGCGTCGCCGCGCGCTGCCGCCAGCGATGCCGCGACCGTCAAGCCCGCCGCCACCGACCGCCGCTCCCCCATCGCACGGCACTCGGCCAACGACTCCCGGAGCGAGTCGGTCGCGGCGTCGAGATCACCCCCGGCGATCTGCGTCCGGGCCAGGACCCGCTGCGATCGGGCAACCAGGCTGCGTGCCGTGTACTCGCGGGCCGCCTGCCGTGCGGCGATGACCTCTTCGCATGCCGTCGCTGCGTCGCCCGCGTCGACGGCGACCTCGGCCAGCGCGATGCGGGAAAAGACCGCGT
The DNA here is from genome assembly GCA_964415605.1 of uncultured Anaerolineales bacterium. GTDB lineage: Bacteria > Chloroflexota > Anaerolineae > Epilineales > Epilineaceae > UCB3. The sequence continues at coordinate 37,082 of CAYQBA010000005.1, forward strand.
TCCATGCGTCGCCCAGCGTCTCCTTCATGCTCAAGCTGCGTGACAGGTAGGTCCGGGCCATCGTCGACTCACCCTGGACACGCGAGAGCTCGCCCATGTTGTGGAAGACGCGCGCGAGCTCGTCCGGGCTGTCGATGTCGCGCAGGATCGCCACCGCCTCACGGAAGCACCCGGCCGCCTCGTCGTACCGGCCCATCTCGGTGTGGAGCATGCCGAACAGGCTGAGCGCCGCCGCGGTCTCCCGCTTGTTGCGCGACGCACGGCTGCTCTCCAGCCAGCGCGTCAGGTGGCGTTCCGAATCGGCGTAGTTCCCAAGCGCCAACGCCACCCGCCCGAGCCCGCGCAGGACGTTGAACATCCGGACGTCCTGCGACCCGAGCCGCTCCAACGCGTCGCGCGACTGTTCGAGCCGGGCGTAGGCGGTGGCATGATCGCCCCGGCGCGTCGCGATGTCGGCCAAGAGGCCGTAGGCGAGGGCGACGGCATCGGGCTTGTCGTGGGTCAGGCGGATCGCCAGCGCCTGCTGAGCGAGGTCTTCCGCCTCGGCGAATCGGCCCTGCACCGTGGCCAGCAGGCCCAGGTTAAAGAGCAAGGGCGCCGCCATCTCGAGGTTCCCAAGCTGCTTCCATTGCTCGAGGCTCCGTTCCCAGTGCACGCTGGCAGCCGCGTGGTCGCCTTGATCATAGGCCAGGACCCCCGCCCCATGGCAGGCGCGCGCAAGGGTCTCCACGGACGCCGCGCCGCCGACGGCGTGCAAGACCCGATCCAGCCATACCCGTTCCGGGCCGACATGCCCGCGGATATGCCAGAACCGCCAGATCGCGGCCGCGAGCCTGAGCCCGAGATTCCATTCTCCCATGTCGGCAACCCATGCGGAGACCGCACGTAGGTTGCCGTGCTCCCGGTCCAACCGATCCATCCAGGCATCCGCATCGGTCTGGGTCAGGTGTGGCGCCACCTCCTCCGCCCAGGCGACGAAGTGCTCAGCGTGCGCGCGCCGAACCGCCCCGTCCTCGCCGGCCTCCGCCAGGCGCGCCAGCGCGAACAGGCGCACGACTTCGGGCAGCCGGTAGCGCCGGCCTTGGCCCCGGGCAGTGGCATCCGACAGAAAGGACTTGTCCGCCAACCGGCCGATCACTTCTTCCACGTCGAGGTGCCCAGGGATACGGGGCACGCCCGGATCCAGGCGATCGCCGCACACGGCTTGCGCCGCCGGTCCCGTGAACCCGCCGACGAACACGGCCACGCGGCGCAGGGCCACCTGCTCCGGCTCGCTCAGGAGATCGTGGCCCCATGCGATGGCCCGGTCGAGCGAGCGATGGCGCTCGGCGTGCCCGCGCCCGGCACGCGCCAGGAACGAGAATCCTCTCTCCATCCGCGCGGCGACGTCGGCCACTTCGAGCACGCCCACGCGCGCCGCCGCCAGCTCGATGCCGAGCGGGATGCCCTCGACCATGCGGACGATGCGCGCCGCCGCGCGCAGCCGCTCGGGCGTGTCCATGAACTCCGGCCACGCCTCGCGCACCCGCGCGACGAAGAGCCGGACGGCGTCGTGGTCGAGCAGCGCCTCGGGGGCAGCCATCTCCTCGCCCGGGACCGACAGCGCCGGGACCGGCCACACCACTTCGCCCATCGCCCCGAGGCGCTCGCGGCTGGTGGACAGTACCGCCACGCGCGTGCCGGCCTCTACCAGCCACGCGACCGCCTCGCCGCAGGCCGCGACGACGTGCTCGCAGTTATCGAGGATGATCAAGGTCTCGCGCTCACGCAGACGTGCGGCGATGGCGTCACGTGGCGACCGGTTAGGCCCTGGCTGGACGCCGAGCGCCAACCCGATCGTCCGGTCGACGAGCTCGGGGTCGGCGATGGCGGCCATGTCCACCCACCATACCCCATCGCGATACTGGCCCGCCACGCGGCGCGCGGTCTCCACCGCCAGGCGGCTCTTGCCCGCGCCGCCCAGCCCGACGAGCGTGACGAGGCGCGACACCGACAGGAGCCGGGTGATGTCGGCGATCTCCGGCTCGCGCCCGATGAACGCGTCCGCCGGCAGCGGCACGTTGCCGGTCGGCCGTGTGTCGCCGGCCGCTCCCAAGTCGCCAGCCGGCCGGATGCCAGGCCGCAGCGCGCGTGCCGGATGCCACGGCGAGAGATCCCCGGCCTCACGGATGGCGTTTGCCAAGGCGCCCAGGTCGTCGCCGGGGCCGGGCAAGCCTTGTTCACGGAGGTCGGCCGCGTACCGCTGCCACCTTGCCAGGGCCGCATCCGGGTGCCCGCCGGCGGCCAGCGCCCACATCGCCACCGCGATGCCGGCCGCGTCGCGCGGTGCGGCGGCGCACAGAGAATCGGCGACCTCGACCGTCCCGGCGAGATCGCCCTCGGCCGCTAGCAACCGGGCCAGGAGGCCAAGGCCTTGCACCCATTGCGCGCGCAGCCGGTCGCGGTGCGGCGCAAGCCACGCTGCGTCGTTCTCGGGGATCAGGTCGCCTCGATAGAGGCTCCGCGCGGCCTGGAGGTGGGCCACCGCGGCATCCGAGTCCCCGTTGTCGGCCGCGTGCCGCCCGCGCCGCACGGCGTTCTCGAACCCGGCCGCGTCCAGCGTGAACGGCGCGGCGGGGTTCCACTGGACGACCTGGCGGTCGCGCAGGAGCCACGGCGCCGCCGGGTCCTCGTCGGGCAGCTCGGCGGTCAGGAAGTAGAGGTACCGGCGCAGGTTGCCTCGGGCCTTGGCATCCGGGATATCCGGCCAGAAGGCGGCCGCCACCTGGGGCACGAGCAGCGGGACGTCATGGTGCAGGAGCAGGTAGACCCACAGATCGCCGACGACTCGGCGGGGCAGGCGGCGGATCTCCGTGCCGTCCCACCGTGCACGGAACCCCCCCAGGAGGTCGATGTCGATCATGCCATGGGTGTTCCCACCCATCAATCATACACGATCGCCATTGCCGCGGCGGCGGCGGCCGGCGCCGCGGCAATGGCCTCCAGGCACACGATGGGCCAGGTCCACCCGGGGGTGGACCTGGCCCAGAGCGATCGGTGTTCGAGAGTTATCAGTACTGCGGGGGGTTCTGCATGCCCCAAACCTGGCCATCGAGGGTGTTCGGCGTGCCGATGCCCGGGTTGGCCTGCATGCCTGGCAGCGACTGGTCGAGGTAGATCGTGACGTAGTACGGAATGGTGTTGAAGAGCGCGTGCGGGATGAACGCGAACTCCTTGCCGTACTGACGGGTGAACGATGTGTCGAGACCCAGCGCCGGGTCACCCAAGTAGTTTTGGTGCACCTCGGTATGAACGCCCGTGTAGCCGGCATACGCATCGTTGTCGCGGAACAGCGTGCCCCAGATGTATCCGGCAACCTCGCCTTCGTACACCCCGTAGATCGGGCCAAAGACCACCGCCCGGGGTAGCCCGTACCGGGCCGCTTCCGCGAGCTCGACGGCGGTGAAGCGGAACGAGCCGGGGAGCGTCACTTCAGCATCCGGGCCCGCGTCGAACAAGCGGGGCTGCGACGTTTGGGTGGCGATCACCTCGCCCGAGGCGCTGCAGTAACGGGCGTCGACATCCCAGCCGTCGGTACACAGCCGCACCTGCACGCCGTCGAGCGCGGGGCTGGGGTTCGGCTCCTCGGCGCGAGCGGTCGTGGCATGGGCGGCAAGCGCGAGCACCGCGGCGGCCGCGGCCACCGTCGTGCTCGTCAAGAACGTGTTGCGCAGCAGATCGCGGTTCATGATTGAAGTCATCCTCTGTGTGTAACGGGTGAACACCTGGCTCTTCGCTTGCCCGGCGCCGGCGATCCCGGCACTTCGTGGGATCTCTGCACGCCCATCAGGCCAAGCGATGACGCCAGTATAACCCACCGACCGTTGCACTTTCGTCACACTCCGGTTGCGAAGGGTTCCCGACAGGCTGTCGGCGGCGCCGTCACCGCCCCGCCGACCACTCGGCCAGCCGCGCGCGGACGGCATCGACCTCATCGCGCGCGCCCGGGCGGCATGCCAGCGCCCAACGCACCGGCGCCAGCAGCCGGTGGCGCGACGGGGCCGCGGCGTTGACGTCCACGTGGACGAGCGAGCGGGCGATCAAGTGGTCGAGGGCGTCGACCACCGCCTCGGACGGCACGTCGACGCCGCCGCCCGGCGCGCCCGCGCACACGGCCTCGACCGCGGCGCAGTCGAACCCGCTGCCGAACACCACCAGGCGCGCCGCGAGCGCCGTCTCGATCGGCGGCAAACGGTCGACCGTCCACCCCACCGAGTCACCCCAGCCCGCGTGCCGCGGGCCGTCGACCCCCCGGGCGCCGTCGATCGTGGCCAAGTCGCCGGCGGCGCAGGCGTGGGCCAGATCGGCCAGCGGCACGGTATCGAGCGCCGCCGCGGCGCGGACGATCACCTCGGGCACGCCGTCGAGCGCCACGCAGATCCGCGCCACGGCCATCGCCTGGTCCTGCGTCAAGAGGTGGGGCCGCACGTGCGGCGCCGCCCGGGACAGGAACAGCGCCACGGCGTCGGTCGGCGCCGCCGGCGACCAGCCGTCCCGGCTGCCGTGGGCTGCCGGCACGGCCAGCGGCACCACGCGCCAGGTGACCTCGGCGCGCGTCCCGAGCGGTGCCCGGCTCGTCACCAGGATCCGCAAGCCGGGCACCGCGGCCGACAGGACCTCCACCCACCGGGCGCAGCCCGTGTCGGCCTCGACGGCGTTGTCGAGGACGAGCAGGCCATCCCGGCCATCCAGCACGTCGGCCACCACGGCCGGGCCGTCATCCGGATCGTCGATCGCGCGCCCGAACGCCGCGGCCAGGCGCGGCGCGACCGCACCAGCCGTCCCAGGCGCCGCCACGTCGAGCCACGCGACCGGCGCCGCGGCATCCGCCGCCGATGTCGCCAGCCAAGCGTGCGCGACGGCCGCGGCCAGGCGTGACTTGCCGATGCCCGGCGCGCCGATCAGCGTGACGACGGCGTTGGCGTCGAGCAGCCCGGCGACCAGGTCGACACGATCGTGGCCGACGAACGGCGTGGTGAACCGCGGTGCCGCGCCCGCCGGCGGCGCGGTCCTGACCCCGGCGTGGCCCGCGGTCTCGCCCGGGGACCCGCCGGTGGCGCCAGTGGGTGCCGCCTCGAGCAAGGCAACGGTCTCGGCTTCAGGCTCGACGCCGAGCTCTGCCGCCAGCATCCGCCGGCAGCGCTCGAGCACGGCCGCCGCACCCGCCCGGTCGCCGCGCGCCAGGTGCAGTCGCATCGCCAGGCGGTACGACGCCTCACGCAGCCGATCGTGCTCGATCAGCCTCTCGGCCGCGGCGACGGCCTCCGGCGCGTCGCCCGCCGTCGCATGGGCGCCCGCCAGCCGTTCCATGCCGGCACGCCAGGCCGCCTCGACGTCGGCCCGGGCCGCCTCGATCCACGGTTCGTCCATCCCTTGCAGGAGCGGGCCCGTGACCGTTGACAGCGCGGCCTGGAGCTCGGCACGATCCGCGGGCCGCGCGCCCGCCGCGGCGACGGCATCCCGGAAGGTGTCGAGGTCGATCTCCGCCGGCGCGGCGGGGTTCCACGCCACGTGGTCGCGGTCCACCACGAGCCACGGTCGACCCGCGGCTTCGGGCGGCAGGTGCTTCCCGAGATGATGCAGGTTGAAGCGCAGCTCGAAGCGCGGGTCCTCGCTGTCCGGCCACAGAGCGCGCGCCACGGCCTCGCGCGCCATCGGTACCCCGCGATGGAGCAACAGGTAGGCCCACAAGCGCCCGGTGTCGCGGCGCTTCGGCGGGCCAAGCGGCTCACCGCCGTGCCAGGCCCGCAGCGGACCGAGGATCGCGATTCGGAGCATGTTCTCCCTTCCTTGGCGCCCTCCTCAACGCAATCAGGATACCGCATGGCGCCGACGCGGCGCCATCACACCCGTCACCGCCGACGCCCACGCAACCAGCCCACCCGCCTGCTTAACAAAACCTTTACGCGAGCGGCGTTATTTTTGTGTTATAGTGGCGCTCGTTGGCGATGCACGCCAGTGGCTGTGTGGGGGTCGGACGCCTTTCGGGGCGGCGACTGCGCTGAGCGTGCATCGCCTGCGAAAACGGGCCAGTGCGGGTCACCATGGGCAGTGATCCAACGCACTGGCCCGATTCGTTCCCCGCTAACCCGCTCCATACCGCCGGTGTTTATGGCCGTGGCGCCCGCAAGCATGCCGCCGGCGGGCGCGCAACCGTTCCAGAAGCGGGGATGGACCGCCGCGAGGCCGCGCCAAGCGCGGAGCGGTCGCGAGTTGCCATCGCTCGATCTTCTGACCTCCCCCAATCGACGAAAGGACCAAACGATGAACCGTATCTCACGCCGTGTCGCCGTGCTTGCGCTGGCGGCGGCCTTCGCCGCCGGGCTCGTGCCCGGCCTGCGTCCCGCGCCGAGCGCGGCTGCCGGCGAACCCATCGTCACCCTCGATCCGGCCAGCTTCGACGGCATCGGCACGCTCGCCGACGACGGCTCGGGCTACTTCAAGTGCCACATGGGCTGCGCCGCCAAGGCGCACACCGCCTTCAAGACCTGCAAGGCGGGCGGCGGCGACGGCAAGGCCTGCGCCGAGGCCGCCCGCGCGGCCATGGCGGACTGCATGAGCACGGACTGCGCCGGCATCCAGCCCCCGTGCCGCCTGGGCTGCGCCCAGGCCGCCGGCAAGGCACTCCGCGCGTGCGTCGAGGGCGGCGGCGATCCGAAGGACTGCGCGACCCAGGCGCGCGAGTCGCTCAAGGCGTGCGTGGCACAGTGCCCGCCGCCGCCCTGGGCGTGTCGCCTGGAGTGCCAGAAGTCGGGTGCCGAGGCCTACCGGACCTGCCGCGACAACGGCGGGGACCGCAAGGCCTGCGCCGCCGAAGCCGAGGCGGCCGTCAAGGCCTGCGTCGCGGCCAACTGCAACGGCTAGGAGCCGGACAACACCTTCGCCTTCCGTACGCTCCTTCGGCGTCAGCACCGGCGCCGCCACGAGTCACATCGTGGCGGCGCCGGTGCGTTTTTGGCGTCGCGGCAAACGCCGGGCGCCCGCCGCGGCCGCCTTCCCGTCGCGGGAAGCCGCGCGAGGCCGTGGGGCAACGGTAGCCCGCAAGTCGGCCAGACGTGGGGCATGGACGGGTTGACAACGCGGCGGACCGGGATATGCTTAACGTTATTGTAACCGGCTTGCCCCGGCCTGACTTGGCCTCACCGATTTGGAGGACAGATGACCTGCGCGCCGTTGACCCTCGATGTGCGCGGCGTGTCGCACGGCTCCCCCCCCGGGGTTGCCGCGTTCCGCCTGCTGGTCGTGGCGTTCACCGATCCGCGGCCGCCACGCCCGGGCGACGTCGTTCCGGCGTTCGAGCGGCTCTTGGCGGCTTCGGCGGACCTCCAGCGCGACGGGCATCTCGATGTCGAGCTCATGGCCGACCCGGACGCCTCGACACTTGGCCTGGCGCTGCGGGATGGCGACTTCGACGGTCTCCACCTGATGGGCCCGGTGTCGGCGTCGGCGACATCAGCCGTGCCGGCTCAATTGGACGTGATCGAGGTGATCCGCGACGCGTGCCGTGGTTCGGCGACCGCGCCCGGGCTCGCATTCGTCGACCTGACCGTCAGCGACGGCGGGGAGGCGACCGCCGGCCACTTCTCGGTGGCCGCGGTCGCCGATCAGCTCGTCGCGGCCGGTGTCCGGGGCGTGATCGCGATCGCCGGCGCGTGGCCCGGCGCGGCGCACGCCGGCATCGCGCGGGCCGCCTACCGCGGGTTCGCCGAAGGCGCCGCTCCGGCATCCATCGCCGAAGCCATCCGGCGCAGGCTGCCGGTCGAGCGCCTCGATCCCGCGGCTCCCGACGCCATCGCCGTGCGCGAGATCCGTGACGACAACGGGCCCGCCGGGCTCCGCGTCGATGGGCTGCCGGGGCGCCGTGGAACACCACGCCCCGCCAGCCTGCCTGGGCGCGAGCCGATCCTCCGCTCGGCCGAAGCCGCCATTCGTGACCATGGCTGTCGCGCCGTGGTGTTCCACGGCGCCCCGGGTCACGGCACGTCGGCGCTGGGCGTGACGCTGGCCGACCGCCTGCGTGCCGCGGGAATCGTCGCCCACGTCCTCCACATCGATGGCGTCCCGACGCTCTCGGCCGACACGGTGCTCGACCGCATGGCGGCGGACCTCGGCACCGAACGAGCACCGCGCCTGGCCGGCGTGCTGCGTCAGCCGATCGGCCTGGCCGCCAAGACGCGGGCCCTGATCGACGATCTGGCAAACGCGCCCACCGCAATCGTCGTGGATGGCGCGGAGCGCCTGCTCGTCCCCGGGCCGGCCGATCCTGACGCCGACGCCGCGGGCGCGGGCCAGGCGGTGGCCGAGTCGAACCGATGGGTGTTCGCCGACGGTGACCTGGCCGGCCTGGTGGCCGCGTGCGTCACGGCGGTCCGCGGCCCGTGGCTGATCTTCGCCAGCCACGTCGACTTCGACCCGCTTGCCGGCGGCCCGCCCCCGGCGCCTGGGGGATATGCCCCCGCAGCGGGCGGATGGTCGCCAGGCGGCCGCGCTGAAGGCTCTGGCGAGCCATCGGCGCAGGGTGCGCCGCACGCGGTCCGGCCGGCTCACCGCGCCGCGATTCCTCCGCTGGACTTCGCCGCCGCCGCCCAGGCCATGCTGCGGCTGCCCTCCCTGGCACCGCTCCCGATGCGTGCGGTCGCTCAGGCGCCGTCGCTGCACCGGGTCTTCGAAGCCGTCGGGGGCAACCCCTGGGCCCTGTCGCTCGTGGCGCGGCAGGTGGTCGATCTCCCGCCCAACGGGGGGGTGAGGGCCAGCCCATACGTGGCGATCGACGCGGCCGCGGCCGGGCTGCCCGCGCTGGCCCGATCGCTGCTCATCTCGGCGTCGGTGCTCGACGAGCCGATCTCGCGCGCGGGCCTGCAGGTTCTGGCCGGCATCGAGCCCGGCACGCCGGCCGCCCGGCGGGCCGACGCGGCCATCGACGGGTTGATCGACGCCGGTTTCGTGCGCGTATCGACCGCACGCCCGGCGCCGGCCGCGGTCGAGCCCGGGCTCGACCTTCCCGGTCCCGTGCGCGTGTGGGCGGGTCGGCTCGTCGGCAGCCGCCAGCGCCCCGTGCTGGCCCGGCGCGCGGCCGCGCACTGGCTGGGCGCCGGGCAGCCGGCGGGCGACGTCGAAGCCGCGCTGATCGGGCGCCGCTACCTGTGCAAGGCCGGGGACTTCGTCGGCGCCGACGCCGTCGTGCAGGCGGTCTGGAACGCGCTGCTGCTGGCCGGCCAGGCGGAACGCCTGGTGCGGTTGCTCGGCGACGGCGTGGCGACGTTGTCGGGCGAGCGCCGGGTGCTCGCGCTGGACCGCCTGGCGCAGGCACTCCGGGCCCTCGGCGACGACGCGGCGGCGCTGCGGGTGCGGGAGTCCATGCTCGAGGCGTCGGAGTCGACCGGCGATTGGCGGCAGGTCGTCGGCGCCCTTCAGGCGCTCGCGCGGCTGCACCACGACCGCGGCGCCGTCGCGCGGGCGACGGCGCTCGTCGAGCGGGCGCTGATGGTGGCCGAGGGCATGCGTGATCGCGCGGCCATGGCCGACTGCCTGCGCCAGCTCGGCACGCTGCACACGCGCCGCGGCGAGCATGGGCGCGCCGTGCTGTGCCTGGAGCGTGCGCTCGATCTCGCGCGAGCGGACGGGGACCGCGCCCAAGCCGCGGATCTGTTGACGCAACTCGCGGCGGCCCACGCCGTCGACGGCGACACCCGGCGGGCCATCGAGCGCTTCGAGGAGACGCTGGCGCTTCAGTCGGCCCTCTCGAACGGGGTGGCGATGTCCGCCACGCTCCATCAGCTCGGGCAGCTTCACGAGGCTCACGGGGCGCTGGACAGTGCCCGCGTGTGCTACGAACAGGCACGGGCCATCGCCGAAACGGCGGGCGACACCGGTCTCACCGCACTGGCGCTGCGCCGCCTCGGCCTGCTGTACCTGGGCCAGCGGGACCCGGGTCGCGCCCGGCCGTGCTTCGAGCAGGCCCTTGCGCTGGAGCACGACGCCGGCAACCGGGAGGGCGTGGCCGACAACCTCTTCCGGCTGGGCCAGGCCGACGAGCTCGAAGCCCGGATCGACGATGCCCGCGGGCGCTTCGAGGAGGCCCTGCGGGCGTTCGAACGACTCGGCAACGGTCCGGCGATGGTGCGCACGCTCGACCGATTGGCGCACCATTCCGAGGTCGCCGGGCGGCTCGACGAGGCCGTCGCGTGCGTGGCCCGTGCGATGGTGCTGCTCAACCACCTGGGGTCGCGCGAGCGCGACGACGCGGCCGGCACGTTGGCGCGCTTGCGCCGCGGCATGGCGCCCGCGGCGTTCGCCGCCGCGCTGCAGGCGGCGCTCGACGACGCCCGGCCCGCGGCGCGCCGGTTCGCGCCGCGCGAAGGTCACCGCCTCAGCTGAAGCCGGCGGGCACCGCCGCGCGGAGGCGGGGGTTGGCGAGGTCGCGGGCCGAGAGCAGCGGGGTGTCGATGGGCCAGGGCACCGCGACGTCCGGATCGTCCCAGGCGATGCCGGCCTCGGTCTCGGCGACGTAGACGTGGCTGCACTTGTAGAGGACGTCGGCGACGTCGCTCTGCACGACGAAGCCGTGCGCGAAGCCGACCGGCACGAACAGCATGCGCTTGTTGGTCTCCGAGAGCTCGGCCGCCACCCAACGGCCGAACGTCGGTGAGCCCGGGCGGATGTCCACCGCCACGTCCCAGATCTGGCCGCGCACGACGCGCACGAGCTTGGCCTGTCCGGGCGCGGACTGATAGTGCAGTCCGCGCAACGTGCCGCGCACGGATTGGCTGTGGTTGTCCTGCCTGAACGGGCAGTCGATGCCCAGGGCCGCGAACTTGTCGCGGTGGTAGCTCTCGAGGAAAAAGCCGCGCTCGTCGGCGAAGACCCTGGGCTCGATGAGGATCACGTCCGGGATCTCGAGCGGTGTGGCGATCACGGGTGCTTGTCTCCTGGTTCCATCAATCGGTGCCGACGTGGATGAAGTAGCCGCCGGTGCCGACGCCGTCGAGGTCGCGGACGACGATGAGGTAGGTGGTCGACTCGGCCGCGGTGAACGCGGCGCGGGCGGCCAGGCCGAGCGGGCTGTCGATCCGCGTGTCGAGCAGCGGCGGCGCCAGACCCGGCCGGGTCGCGTGGTCGACGACGATGTCCGGCACGAAGTTGAGGGTCTCGACGGTGACGACGGCGGTCTGGCCTTCCCGCAGCGCTAGGGTGAAGGCGTCGACGTCGCCGGGGTAGTCCATGCTCGCGGCGATGGTGCCGGCGGCGGCCTCGATGGCGCCGTCGTCGTCGCTCACCGCCGTTCCCGCGGCGGCGGCCAGCGGCGTGCCGTCGTCGGGATCCGCCAGCGCCGCGAGCGACACGTTGGCCGACACCTCGACGGTGCCGCGCGGTTCGGCGGTGACCGCCACGAAGAACGGGCCGTCGGCGTCGATGGTGAAGGAGCGGAACGCGCGGCCCGGGGAGCCGGGGGCGCCCGCGCCGTCGCCGATCCCGGGCCCGCCATCGGAGATCACCCCGCCGTCGGCGTCTCCCCCCTCGCCGGCTGGCGCGTCGTCGCCCGCGTCCCCGTGGTCTCCGGGCCCATCGCCCACGCCGTGGCCGTCGTGCCCAGAGCCCCCGTCGTCCGGCAACACGTCGCCATAGGGGTCGATGACATCGATATGGACTTCGGCACCGCCGTCACGCACCCGGGCATCGACCTCGACGGTGGTGCCGAACGCGGCGTTCACGGCGTAGACGGCCTCAGCCCAGGGGTGGGCGAGGGGCGCGGACCACGCGGTCCGGCCGCCGGACAGCGGCACCACGCGCGGCGCGAGACCGTCGACGTCGGCGCCGGCCGCCAGGCGTTCCACGCGCGCGAGCACATCCGGCATCGCCATGGCCAGGCCGAAGGCATCGTCGCCGAAGATCATGCTCGAGATGCCGATGACCGATCCGTCGGCGGCCGCAAGCGCCCCGCCGCTCTGCCCGCCGGCCAGGTCCGCGTCGGTCTGGAAGAAGCGCATGCCCAGGGCATCCCATGCGCGCGAGCGCGACAGGATGCCGCGGGTCATCGCGGGCTGCGGGAACGCCTCGACCTCGGCCGGGTAGCCGATGAAGTAGACGTCGCTGCCGACGGCGAGGTGCGTGCCGTCGGTCACCATCGGCGCCGGCGCCAGGCTTGGCGGCGGGCGGTCGTCCCCGACGGCCAGCACCGCCAGGTCGGCCATGAGGTCGAGCCCGATCACCGTGGCGGCCGCGATCTCGCGGCCGTCGGCGAACACCACCCGCGCGCGTTCAAACGGCCACACCACATGCGCGTTGGTGACCAGACGCGCGCCGTCGATCCGCACGCCGGTGCCAGTGGCCAGCGGCGTCTCGACGAAGGCCACCCACGGCGCGAGGCCGGCATACACTTCCGGCGCGCCGCGCGCGGGGCCCGGCAAGGCCAGGGCGAGTCCGGGCACGGGGGAAACCAGCGGGATGTGGCCGTGCCCGGGACCGCCGGCCGCCGCGGCGGGCTGGCCGCCGGGGGCCAGCGCGTCAGACGCGGGCTCGACGCCGGCGGACGGTGGCACGGCCGTCGCCGACGCACCCGAGAACCCGCCCCGGCAGCCACCAAGCGACACCGCGGTGAAGCCGGCCAGCGCGAGGAACATGACTTTACAGATGCGACCCACGGCCCTTATACTGACATCGCAGCCGTCGATACGCAACCCATGGAGACCCCTGTGCACGCGTGGCGCGCCCGCCCGTGAGCGACCGCCCTCCTCCACCCCCGGGACTGCCCCCCGCCGACCACGATCCCGGCCGGTCAGGTGTCGGCAGCCAGTACGACCCCACCGGCGAGCACTTCGGCCGCCGGGGCATGCTGGTGGTCCTCGTCGCGGTCAGCGTGCTGTTCGTCTACCTGGTCCGGGTCTTTCTCGTCCCGGTCATCCTCGCCGCCGTCTTCGCCAACCTGGTGTTCCCGCTCAACCTGCAGCTGCGCCGCACCTTCCGCGGTCGCCGCGGCCTGGCCGCGCTGTTCAGCTGCCTCGCCATGGTCATCGGCATCCTCGTCCCGTTCTACATCGCCGCGACGTTCGTGCGCGAGCAGGCCAGCGGGTTGTACGAGGCTGCCCGGCCGGGCATCGAAGGGTTCCTCGCCGGCCTCGGCACGCTGGCGGCGGACGTCGAGCGGATGGCGCGCACGGCGCCGGACCCGCTGGCCCAGATCTTGCGGCTCCTGCCGGTCGAACAGACGGCCTGGGACGCCCAGGTGCGCGATATCGCGGCCACCGGCGGCGGCTTCCTGGCCACGCTGATCACCAACATGTCGCGCGGCACCGTCGAGCTCATCGCCAACATCTTCATCATCCTGTTCACGATGTTCTACTTCTTCCGCGACGGCGAGACCATGGTGGCGCGCATCCGCGCGCTGAGCCCGCTCGACAGCCACTACGAGGAGCTCTTGTTCGACCGGTTCAGCTGGGTGTCGCGGGCCACGCTGCGCGGCCAGGCGATCCTGGCGGGCATCCAGGCCTCGATCGGCATCGTCACGCTGTGGATCTGCGGCGTCCAGGCCCCGCTCCTGTGGGGCGTCGTGATGATGACCGTGTCGATCATCCCGCTCGTCGGCACGTGGCTGGTGATGTACCCGCTCGCGATCGTCCAGCTCCTCACGGGGCACGTGTGGCAGGGCATCGTGATCATGGCGGTGACCGCCGGCATCATCTCCAACATCGACAACGTCATCCGCCCGCGGCTGGTTGGCCAGCGCGCCCGGATGCACGACCTCGTGGTGTTCTTCTCGACGCTTGGGGGCCTGTACGTCTACGGCGTCGTCGGCTTCATCGTCGGGCCGATCATCGCGGCGCTCTTCCTGGCGATCCTCGACATCTACGCCCTGGAGTTCGGCACCCAGCTTTCCCGCCCCGCGGCGACGCGGCGCCGCGCCTCCCCTTAGGAGATTCCCATGCCCTTCGCTTCCCCGCTGGCTTCGGTCCCGGCGCGCTGGCTCCGGCGGGCCGGCGCGGCGCTGGCCATCCTCGGCGCCGCCGGCGCCGCGCTGGCATGGCTGCCGGCCGCCTCGCGCGAAGCGGCGCCGCTCGCGGCGGCCGGCGCGGACGCCCGGATCGCGGTGATGGTCCACGGGTATCAGGGCCTCGTGCCGTGGGGCCGCGGCTATCGCTGCACCGACGGGCTGGTGGGGATCGACGAGCCGGCGCCCCCCGACGGCCGCTCGCCGCGGGCCGCCGGCGAGCTCGTGCGCCTGGCGAACCGGCTCGAGCAGGCCGGCTACGACGTGTACTTCGCGCGCTGGACCACCGGCGGGGCCCAGACCATCGGGCTGGCCGACGCCGCGGGCTGCCTGGCCACGCAGATCGCCGAGGCGCGGCGGCGGACGGCGGCCCGCACCGGCAAGCCGGCGCCGCCGGTCACGCTGGTGGGCCACAGCATGGGAGGGCTGGTCAGCCGGGCGTACGTCGAGGGCGGCGCTTTCGCGGCCCGCGCCGACGTGTCAGACATCGTCACGTTCGGCTCGCCGCACCTCGGGGTCGCGGCGGATGTGCTCCTGCGCCTGCTGGCGCTGCTCAACCCGTCGGCGCTCGTGCGCGGCGGCCTGCCGTGCACGGCGAGCCCCGGGACGTGCGAGCTCTCGTACGAGGCCATGGCGGCGTTCAACCGGAGCCACGTCCGCCCGGCCGGGGTCGGCTACGACGTGGTCGCGGGCGACAAGGCCATCATCCCGCCGAGCTGGTTCGTGCCGGGCGCCGACGACGGCGTGGTCGAGGCCCGCAGTGCCGTCGGGCTCGACGTGCCGCGCTGGCAGGTCAACGACGCCCACACCGCGCTCACCAGCCTGGTGGTGGACCATTACGCGGTCAGCGACGACAGCGCCCGCTGCCTCGAGATCGCCCTCGATCTCGGTCCGGGGGCGCGCGGCACGTGCCAGCGCGTCACGCGCCCGGTCGGGACGTTCGGGGCGCCGGGTGGCGGGCCGGATCCAGAAGCCGCCGCGCTCGCGGCCGCCGATGCGGGGGCCGACGTCGACCCCGGCCTCGCTCCGGGCGGCGCGTCGCCGGACCCGGTCGGCGGCCCGATGTCCCCGGTGACCGTGCTCGAGCTGGGGCCGGGCGACGTGCGGTCGGTGCCGCTCGTCGTCGATGGGCACGGCGCGGACATTGCCGTCGGCTGGGCGGGCGGCGCGGTCGACGTGGTGCTCCAGCTGCCCGACGGGCAGGTGGTCGGCGGCCCGGGGGCCGGCGCGCTGCTGCCGGGGAGCCGGCACCGCGCCTTCGCCCAGTGCGCCCAATACAAGCGCACCGGTATTACTG
>CAYQBA010000006.1:0-50069 GCA_964415605.1 uncultured Anaerolineales bacterium
CGGGCCGCGGATCCAACCCGGTCGGGGGCATCCGGTCGGGCAACGCCGCGGCCGTCGCACCCCCGCCGGGTTCGGGGCGATCGCCGCGATCGGCGCCGCCGCGCAGCTCGACGCGCGCGCCGGCGGCCGCCCATGCCTCGACGAGGCCGGCGGGGGCGCCGGACCCGATCCACACCAGGCCCGGCTTCGGGTCCGGGAGCACAAACCGCCAGTCCGCTCGCCGCACCCGCGCGAGGCGGGCGTCGGCGGCGGCGCCGGGCGCGGCGGGCGCGGATCCGCCGACCGAGCGGCTCACGCCGCCACCTCGAGCGCGGGCGCCAGCGCGTCGAACAGCGCCGGGATCGGCGCCGGATAGGGGTGCCACAGCGCAAAGGCCGGCCGGCCGGACAGCGCGCGCTCGAGCAGCGCCCGCCGCCGTGCCTCGGCGTCGGCCAGGTCCTCCACCCGAGCGCCGGGGAAGGCGAAGCGGTATTTCAGCACGGGCTCGACCAGCGGCAGCGCCTCGTACGCCAGGGAGTGCGCCATCCGCGCGGCCACCTCGGCGCCGTCGATCGGCGTCAGCGTCGTCTCGGGCGCGGCGTGGCTGCCGACGAGGACGACGACGTCGAGCACCGCCTCGCGGCGCGTCCCGTCGCCGAAGAGGCGTTGGGGCGGCACCTGCACGTTGCGCTGCTGGTGCACCAGCGCGCGCGCGCGGCGGGCCACGCCGCCCACGGGCGTGCGGCCCAGCGCGCCGGCGCCGAGCCGCGCCAGGCCCGATTCGGCCAGCCGGGTGCCGGCCAGCCGCACGCGGTCCGATCGCGCGAGCCGCCGCCGGACCGCCGGCAGGTCGTCGAGGTGCCAGTCCCACAGCCGGATCGGCTCGGGCACGCCCACCAGCCGCCCGGTCGCCGGCTCGATATAGACCCACTCGTCGCCGACGTAGGCCGCGCCGTGCGCGGCGAACGCCAGGAGCAGCTCGGTCTTGCCGCCCTTGGCCCAGCCCGTGGCCAGGACGGTCCGCCCACGCCAGGCGAAGGCCGTGGCGTGCAGCGGCAACACCCCCTTCTGGACGAGCACGTGGTTGAGGATCGGGATGAGGAGCGGCACCGCCGCCAGCCCGCGCTCGCACGTGATCTCGCCGCCGGCCAGCCGGTCGAACGGGATGCGCACACGGACCGCCGACTTGTGCTTGCCGCGCAGCACGACGAACGCGTCGTCGGTGAACCCCGCATCATCGACGCCGAGCAGCCGCAATCGGCCCGCCAGCGGCAGCCGGTCGACGAACCGGACCACGACGTCGGCTGGCCGGCCGGTCGGCTCCGGCGACTGGATGGGGCCGAGCTGGCGCGCCACGCCGCGCACGTCGCCCGGCCGGGCGTCGACGAGCCGCACCACCGCCAGGCCGTGCAGGTCGAAGTCGACCACCGCCCCGTCGGTCCTCATGCCGCTGCCGGCCCGCCGCGGCGCGGCTCCCAGCGCTCGATCCGCGTGCCGCGCACCAGGTTGGACACCGCCACCAGCGCCGCCAGGTTGACCATGCAGAAGTAAAACGGCCAGCTGAAGACCTTCGCGCGCCCGATCGCCCCGTCGCGGCCCACGGCCCCGACCAGCGCCAGCGCGAGACCGGCCAGCTCGGCCAGCGTGACCGCGCGATAGAGCCAGCCGGCGGACCACAGCAGCGGGGCGCTGACGGCGACGACGACAAGCGGGAAGACCAGCAGCCGGCGCAGCACCTTGTGCGACACCAGCTGGAGCGCGTAGAAGCCATGGCGGCGCGGGTCCAGCAGCGCTCGCCGCACCCACACCCCGCGCAGCCCGCGGGTCATGATGCGCACCTTGCGCCCGAACTCCAGGCCGCTGCCGGCCGCGACCGGCTCGTACGCGACGGCATCCGGCGCGAAGACCAGGCGCCGGCCCTGGGCGATGACCGACGTCGACACGGCGAAGTCGTCGGTGACGCCGGTCGGGACCCCCTGGAAGAGCGAGCGGCGGATGGCATAGATGGCGCCGGTGGCGGAGATCGTGCTGCCGGCGTCGCTCTCCAGGCGCTTGAGCCAGCGATCGATGCTCCAGTAGCCGGCCTCGCCGGTGCCGGCCGCGTGCAGCGCCGCCGCCTTGCGGTAGCGCTGGTCGCCGGCCACGCCGCCCACCGTCGGATCGGCCAGCGGCCGGACCAACGCCCGCACGGCGTCGGGCGCGAAGGCCGTGTTGGCATCCGTGAACACCAGCACCTCGCCGGCGGCGGCCGCCACGGCCGCCTCGAGGGCGGCCGCCTTCCCGACCCGCGGCAGCGCCAGCACGCGCACGCCGGGCCAGGCGGCCGCACGGGCGATGGCGTCGGTGCCGTCGGTCGACCCATCGGACGCCACGACGACCTCGAGCCGATCGGCCGGATAGTCGAGCGCCCGCAGGTTGGCCAGGCGGTCGGCGATGTGCGCGGCCTCGTCGTGCGCCGCGACGATCACGCTGACCGACGGGGTGATGTCCGCGGCGCGCGGCGGGCGCGGCCACAGCCGGGCCCGCGCCACGACGAGCAGCGGGAACAGGACATAGGTGTACGCCACGAGCGCCAAGGCGCCCAGAAACACGATCTCGAGGATAGTCAACGGGTTGTCACCGAAAATGGGTCTTGACCAACCGGCGGGAAAGGCGCCGCGCACCACCGATTGCGTGGGGCGCGGCCGTCGGCACGATAAGGGTCGCTGTCACCGAATGTCGCGGTGCGCGGCCGGCGCGCACCGATTCACGTCATGCGGCGCGCCGGCCCGGCACATCCGGGCGGAAGACCGACGCATCCGCGTGTTCAGCATATAAGACGAACAGCGAGGACCATCGGCTACTCGGTGTTTCCGTTCCGGCATGGCGGGCCGCTTCCGCGATCGCCCGATCCAGCAAGAACAGCGGGAAGAGCATGGATGCCGCCGCCAGCGGCACGTGCATCGCCCGCAGGTACCGTTCGACGTACTCGACCACGAGATCCGAGAGCGTGGTGCGCGCCAGGAACGCCCGGGTGAACGCATCCATGGCGTCCACCGGCCGGCGCTCGGCCGGCGGCAGCGCGGCGGCGAGGTCGACCGCGAACTGGAACACGTCGTCGAACGGTGCAGCGCGCTCGGCCACCTCCTCCCAGCCGATCACCCCGAGCCGGTTGCCGTCGATCAGCACGTGGCCAGGCCGGAAGTCGCCGTGGCGCCCCGTGATCGGCAGGACCAGGCCCCGGTGGACCTCGGCGGCATCCTCCAGAGCGGTCACGAAGGTGCCGAGACGGCCGTCCACGGGTCGCCCGAGGTGCGCCAGGAGCGCTAGCCGATCGCGCACGGCGGCGCCGCCCTCAAACGTCGTGACGCCCGAAGCCGTGGCTTCCTGCATCAGCTGCAGCCACACCTGGGCGCGGAACAGGTCGTGCTGGACTTGCCCCATCCGGGTGCGCCGGCCCTGGCGGATCAGCACGTCGAGCGTGACGCCGGGCACGGCGCTGCGGGCCATGACGAGGTGATCGTCGAGGTCGAACAGGCCGACCGGCCGCGGCACGGTTCCCTGGAGCGCGGAGATCTGCCACAGCGACTCGAGGGCCTCGAAGGCGTTCTGCAAGCGGCGCTGCCCCGACGCATGCGCCGACGTCTTGATCACCAGCGACGGGGTCGGCTGACCGGCGCCGAAGACGAGGTAGACGGCCTCTCCCCGCGCGACTGAATCGGGACGCAAGAGGATGGTGCTGATCGGCGGCCGGAGGTAGATGCCGGCCTGCTTCAGCGCGGGCCGCCACGCGCCGTTCAATGCATCGATGATCGTCGGGATCATGGTCACCCTCGCTTCGACCGCCCGGCGTGGATCAATCGGCGCAGCGCTGGCCGACGACCACCACGGTGTCGAACAGCCAGTCGGGCCGCCCCGCGTTGAGGATCGCGGACGCCAGGCGAGTGTGCAGCCAGCGCCAGCGCGGAGCGGGGGCGTGCAACGCTCGGAGGTAGTAAGCCACGGCATCCGGGCGATCGAGCGAGACCAGCGACCACCGGCCGTGCACGTCGCGGGCGTAGCCGTGGCGGCCGGTGATTCGGAACCCGCTGTCCTGCCATGCGCGGCAGGCGCACGCGCCGGATTCGCAATCGACCGTCCGCGCGGGCCGCCGGGCAGCGAGCCAACCACGCCGCGACCGGCCGGCGTGACCGCGCATCGCCACGACCATCCAGCCCCCGGGGCGCACGACGCGGGCGGCTTCCCCCGACAGCCACCCCTCGTCGGCGGGAGCGTGGGCGGGCACCAGAAAGTGGTCGAGCACCGCGTCGCCCAGCGCGAGGCGGCGGCGCCCGCTGGCACACCCGGAGCAAGCGCCTGGCTGGGTCGCCATCCGCGGATCGACCGGCTCTAGCACGATCGGCAGCGCACCGGAAACCGTGACGGCGTCGGACGCATGGGGGGCGGTGCCCCAGATGCCGACCCGATCCCCAGACGCCAGCGGCAGCAGCGCGCACAGGCCGCCGGCCGCGTCATCGTCCGGCGCGGCCACGGCACCAACCGCCAGCCGGTCGCGCGCAGGGCCCGCAAGCTCGCGAAGGGTCGGGCGTTCCCGCTGGATGTCGGTCAACATGGCATGCCCCCAGGGTCAAACCCCCGGGCCGGGGCGACAGGCTCGCGGTCGGCGGTTACGACGCGCCGCGGCCGCCGGCCACGGCGGCGAACGTGCGCATCATGATCGCCAGATCCATGCGCAGCGAGCAATGCCGGACATAGAAGATGTCCAGGCGGCAGCGCTCGTCGAAGTCGAGCTCGGCGCGCCCGATGACCTGCCAGAGGCCGGTGAGGCCGGGCACGCTGGTGAGCCGCTCCCACATCCACGGCGAGTACGTCTCGGCCGCGAACGACGTCGGCCGCGGGCCGACCAGCGTCATGTCGCCCTTGAGGATGTTGAACACCTGGGGCAGCTCGTCGAGGGACGTCCGCCGCAGGAAGCGGCCCACGCGGGTCATGCGCGGGTCGTCCGGGATCTTGAAGTCCGGCGGCGTCAGCACGTTGAGGTGGGCGTACGTGGCCTTGAGCGCCTCGGCGTTCGCCACCATCGTGCGCAGCTTGTACATCTTGAAGCGCCGCCCGAAGCGCCCGGTGCGCTGCTGGCTGAAGAAGATCGGGCCGGGCGACTCGACCCACACGGCCACCGCGCAGATCGCCAACACGACGAGGGTCGGCAGAAGGATCGCGGCCACGAAGGCCAGGTCCAGGAGCCGCTTGAGCCGGAGGTAGCACTCGCCGCACGCCACCGGCTGCGTGACGAATGCCTGGGTGTACCAGGGCTCCGCGACGGGGTCGGGCGCCCAAGGGCGCAATAACGCCGCGCGGTGCACAAACGTCGAATAGCCTGAGACCTTGCTGTCAATCATGACAAACCTCTAAACCATGCAAGTAGGGAGGCGGACCTTGCCTCCCCGAGCCGAACCGCCAGTCCCGACCGATCGCCTCGAAACCGTCTCCCCCCGGAGCGATGCGGCGGGTGATGCCTGGCCAAGAGCAAATTAAGGCGCCTTTACCAAGCGATCGATGTTTATTAACGGGTTCCCCGGCCGAAAGATACTGGCGCGCGGATTCTTTTTCGGCATCGGCTCGCCACCGGCGACGCGATTGACGGCGATCGAGGGGCGTGGTATTGATGGAAGGCATCCACATCCGCCCCGCCGGCGGCAGGCCGGAGACGCAGGAGCCCCCCATGCCTGAACGACGATCCCCGCGGCGCACGCCGCTGCCCGCGCTGTTCGCCGCCGGGTTGACGCTGGCGGCCGCCGGCCCCCTCGCGCCCCGCGGTTCGGCGGCGCCGGCGACGCCCGACAGCCCGCACGGCATTTGGCTGCCGTTCGTCATCCACGGCCCCGCGTCGCTCATCCCTCCGGTTCCGACGCCGAGCGGGCCGCGCACGTGGCGCGTGCCCGGCGACCTGCCGACCCTGCGCGCCGCCCTCGCCGTCGCCCGGGCGGGCGACACGGTGGAGGCGGCCCCGGGGACGTACCCCGAAAGCGGGCTCGTGGTGCCGGCCGGCGTGCGGCTGGTCGGCGGGAGCTGGGCCGCCTCGGTCATCGATGCCCTGGAGCAAGGCGACGGCGTGACGCTCCGCGGCGGCAGCCTCGAGGGCTTCACGGTCCGCGGCGCCGGCGAAGGCGGCGCCGGGATCCGGATCACCGGCGGCCCGGCGCGCGTGCGTGCCTCCGCCATCGTGGGGAACCCCAACGGGATCGTCGCGGCTTGCGCCGCCGGCGACGGCTGCGGCGTCACCGTCGAGGAGTCCATCGTCGCGCTGAGCCGCGGCGACGGCATCGCCGGGCCGACGGGCGGGCGCCTCGACGCTCACGCCAACACCGTGATCGACAACAGGGCGCGCGGCATCGTCGTGAGCGGCGATGGCATGCTCGAAGGCAACGTGATCGTCGGCCACGCCGAAGGCATCGTCGCCGCCGGACCCGGGGCGGCACCGGTGGTCCGTGACAACTTATATTGGGACAACGGCGCCGATCACGTCGGATCCCTGGTCCCGGACGGCGGCCTGGCGGCCGACCCGCTGCTGCGCGACCGCGCGGCCGGCGACTACCGGCCCACCGCCGGGTCGCCGGTCTCGGCGACCGGCCGGGCGTACGGCGCGATCGCGTTCGAGCCCGTGGGAGCGCCGCCAGGCGGCGTGGCCGTGCGCGACGGCGTCGATCCCGCCGACGACCCCGGCCGCCGCTGGCTGGCCTGGGCCGATGACGGCGCTCACGGCCACGTCGTGTACTTCGGCGCCGGTGCCGGCCGCTTCCATCGCCGCGTCGACGCCGGCAGCGCCGCCGTTCGCCTGGACCTGACGGACCTCGATCCGGCGCTGGACCGTGTCGCCGCCGTCAGCGCCTACGACGAGACCGGGAACGAGAGCGCGCTGTCGACCGTCGTCGACATCCCGGCGCCGCCGGCACCGCCGGTCGGGCGCATCCGGCGGGTCCCGGACGACCACGCGACGATCGCGGCGGCGCTGGCCGCGGCGGCGCCGGGCGACGTCGTCTCGGTCGCCCCCGGCACCTACCGAGAGGGACCGCTGGCGGTCAGGCGCGGGGTCCATCTGCTCGGCGCCGGCTGGGCACGGACGATCATCGACGGCAATGGGGCCAGCCACGTGCTCGAGCCGCAGCCCGAGAGCGTGGTCGAGGGCGTTACCGTCCGGGACGGCAGGCCAGACGAGGTGTTCGACGCCGGCGTGTGGATCACGCGCGGGCCGGTGACGCTGCGGCGTATCCGCGTGACCGGCAACCACACCGGGATCTACGGGTGGTGCTTCGATGCCGCCACCTGCGACTTGCGGGTGACGATCGAGGGCAGCCTCGTCGACGGCAACATCGGCGCCGGCATCAACGGCAACGAGCACGCCGTGTGGGACGCCCGCGGCAACACGATCGCCGGCAACGGCACCGGCGGCAGCCGCACGAACAACAGCAGCAGCGGCATCGTCGTCGCCCACGCCGGCGCGACCGTGGTCGACAACGTCATCGCCGGCAACGCGTTCCTCGGGCTCGGCGACCTGGCCGGAGCGACCGCGCACCACAACCTCGTCACCGGCAACGGCGTCGACTACCGCGCCGTGCCGGGCGTGGGCGACGTCACGGCCGATCCGCTGTTCCGCGACGGCGCGGGCGGCGACTATCGGCTGCGCGCGGGGTCGCCGGCCATCGGTGCGGCGAGCCACGGGGGCGATCTCGGAGCGCTGCCGTTTGCCCCGTCGGGCCGAGCACCGGCCGATGTCGTGGTCGAGCCGGCGGGGGACTTCGCGTGGGACGTCCGCTGGTCAGCGCGACCGGGTGCCGTGGCCCACGTGGTCTACGCCGGGGTGGCCGACCAGCCCGGATACAGCTTGATCTTGCCGGCGGGCGTCGCCCCGCCGCTGCGACTGTCCAACCTGCCCGGCGGGCTGACGTATCGCGTGGCGGTGGCGGCCCGCGACGCTACGGGCGCCGAGAGCGCCGTGTCGCCCCCCGTGCTGGTCAAGGTCCCGCCGGCCGCCGACGGCCATTATGAAGAGGACAACCCGGCGCTGGCCCGTCGTGGGGCGTGGCGGCGCGTCGCGGACCCGGCCGCGTCCGGCGGCGCCTATCTCGCCTCCGACACGGCGGGCGATCGCGTGACGCTGGCGTTCGGCGGCGACCGGCTCACGCTCTATCGCCGGATCGGGCCGGACGGCGGGCAGGCCATCGTCTCCGTCGACGGACGGCGGCATGGGACGCTCGAGCTCTACTTCCCGGAGGAGCGCCACCAGGTGCCGGCCGTCGTCGACGGGCTCGGCCCGGGCGGCCATGCGGTATCCATCGTGGTGGCCGCCCAGGCGGACCAGGCGTCGACCGGCCGCGTCGTGGCGCTCGACGCGGTGGCCGTCCCCGGGCCGTTCGAGCCGAGCGCGGCCCAGGTGGCTGGGATCGCGCGGGTCAACCTCTACCGCGACCGCGTGGCCATCCCGCGGGCGCGCGGCGCGCTGGCGATCCACCTCGCGGCGCAGGCGCACGCCGACTACGCCGTGCGCAACCCGGGCGAGAGCCACGGCGAGACGCCCGGCAAGCCCGGGTTCGTCGGGCCGGGGCCAAGCGACCGCGTGCGCTACTTCGGCTACCCGTACGGTGTCTGGGAGGACATGCACTTCATCGGCGACCCCGTGGCGGCCATCGACGGCTTCATGACGACGGTCTACCACCGCGTGCCGGTCATCCAGTACGGGCTGGTCGAGGCGGGCATCGGCACGGCGCGCGCCGGCGGCAACGCCGCCGACGTGCTTGACATGGGCGGCGGTCGGGGAACGGCGCCGGGCGAGCGCGTCGTCTACACGTACCCGTTCGACGGCCAGACGGACGTGCCGCCCGGCTGGGACGGCGGCGAAGGCCCGGACCCGCTACCGGGCCAGCCCAAGCCGGTGGGCTACCCGGTCAGCCTGCACATCGCCCAACCGGCCGGCGGCATCGCCGGCGACCGGTTCGCGCCGCCGCCCGGCACGGCGGTCGCGGCGCTGCGCGGGCGGCCGTGGGGCGTCGGCGGAGGACCCGCGTGGCGCGGGGCGCTGCGCGGCCCGTTCGAAGACGGCGACGACGGCGGCTGGTCGGTGTCGACGATCGCGCTGTCGGACGACCGCGGCGCCGCCGTGCCGGCCCACGTGCTCCACCAAGGCGCCGATCCCAACACATTCCTCGGCCCCGACGTGGCCTTCCTGATCGCCCGGCAGCCCATGGGGCGCGGCACGGTCTACCGCGCTCACGTGGCCGGCACCGACAGCCGCGGCCTGCCGTTCGAGGCGCGGTGGTCGTTCACGACGGCGCCGTGAGCCAGGGCGCGCTGGAGCGCGGCGCCATCTCGGTTGCCGGGCGACTTCCCCAGGCCCACGCGTCCACGGGCGCCCGCCGCCGGGGGTCAGCCGGCCATCGTGGCCGTCGCCGCCATGCGTGACGTCCGCCCCGCCATCGAGGCCTGGCTGGCGGCGGGCGAGGCCGTGGCGCTGGCCACGGTGATCCGCACGTGGGGCTCGGCGCCGCGGGCGCCTGGCGCCAAGCTCGCGATCTCGGCCGGCGGCGGCCTCGCGGGGTCGGTCAGCGGCGGCTGTGTCGAGGCGGCCGTCGTCGAAGCCGCGCAGGCGGTGCTCGGAACCGGCATCCCACGACGCCTCTCGTTCGGCGTCCCCGATGCCACGGCCTGGAGCGTCGGCCTGGCCTGCGGCGGCGAGATCGCGGTGTGGGTCGAGCGGCTCGACCCGGCGGCGTTCGCGGCGGCGACGGGTGCGCTCGACCGCGGGTCGGGCGTGACGGCGGCGACGGTCGTGGCGGTGTCAGACGCCGGCACCACGCCCGATCTGCTCGGGAGCAAGGTTGTCGTGGCGGGCGAGGGCGACGTGCCCGAGGTCGTGTGGTCGAGCGGGGCGGCCGCGGAGGTCATGCGCGCGGCGTGGCCGGCGATCCTGGCCGCGCACCGCGCCGGGCAGTCGGTCGAGATCGCGCTGCCGGGCACGGGCGACCGCTCCGACCCCGCGCCCGGGGCTCCCGGCACGGCGCATCTGCTCGAGGCGGCCACCGCGATGCTGTTCGCCGACGTCGACGCGCCGCCACCGCTCCTCGTGATCGTCGGCGCGGTGCAGATCGCGCAGGCGCTGGCGGCCATGGCGCGCCTTGTCGGCCATCGGACGGTGGTGGTGGACCCCCGCGCGGCGTTTGCCACCCGGGCGCGGTTCCCGGACGCAGACGACGTCGTCGTCGACTGGCCGGCCACGGCGCTGGCGCGCCTGCCGCTCTCGCCCGCGGCGGCGGTGGCCGTCCTGTCGCACGACCCGAAGATCGACGACGCGGCCGTGGCGGCCGCCCTGGCCAGCCCCGCGGGCTACGTCGGGGCGCTGGGCAGCCGGCGGACGCAAGCCGCGCGGCGCGATCGCCTGCGAGCGGCGGGAATCGACGCAGCGCAGTTGGATCGCCTGCGTGGACCGATCGGGCTCGATATCGGGGCGCGGACGCCTGAGGAGATCGCGCTGGCGGTGCTGGCGGAGATCACGACGGTGCGGCGCGGCGGGGGGCGAGCCGGGGCGGTGGCATGGCCTGGCGCGGCGGGGGCGGCGCCGGGATGACGGCGCGAGGCGATCGATCACGGTCGGTCGTCGCCGTCGTCCTCGCCGCCGGTGCGAGCCGGCGCATGAGCCGCCCCAAGGCGCTGCTGCCGTGGGGCACTACGACGATCCTGGGGCAGGTGCTGGAACATGCCCGTGCCAGCCGCGCGGCTGGCACCGCCGTCGTGACCGGCGCGAGTGCTGGCCCGATCGGCGCCGTCGCCCGGGCGCACGGGGCGGACGTCGTCCACAACCCGGATTGGCGGACAGGCGGGCTCACGGCATCGCTCCAGGCGGCCGTGCGCGCGGTCGACCCGGCGGCGACGGCCGTCGCGGTCCTCCTGGCCGACCAACCGCTGATCGGCCCCGCGGTGATCGACGCTGTCGTCGCGGCCCACCTCGACGATGGGTACGACCTCGCGGCGGCCGCGGACAGCGGCCGGCGCGGGCACCCGGTGCTCTTCGGCCGGCCGTTCTTCGCCGACGTCCTGGCCGAGCCGCCGGAAGGGTCGCCGCGGGCGCTGCTGGATCGGTTCGCCGATCGGCTGCGGCTCGTCGAGGTCGCCACAGACGCCGTGATCACCGACATCGACACGCCCGAGGACTACGGGCGGCTCCGGGGGACTCAAGGGTGATTCGAGCGGCGGTGTTGGGCGTTGCACTGGAGTCGGTTCACGGTGCCCAGGACTGACTCCCCTGGCGAGCCGAGGCGATCGGCTCGCGCACTCAGGCTGCCGGGTGCTCTGTTCCGACTGGAGCCAACGCTCCTCGTAGTCACTTGAGGCCAGTGGACTGACCCCGGCGTGGCCCCTACGGACAGCCGACTCGAAAGACGGGGCGATTCCAGAGAGGATGATAGTCCAGTCCAGGGTTCAGCAGCGACAAACAAGTGCGGTATGGGTTGTCCGGTCCGGGTGGCTTTCCGGGGTTCAGCGGCTGCATCCACCCATCGACTGATTCCGGATTCGCCAACGCCGCAGAAATGACGGCGGCCGGGACACGCCGGCGCACGTTTCGGCAGGTGCACTGACCTGGTGTTGGGGCAGGAAGTGGTGTTGGAGGGGGCGGTGCTGACTGCCTGACACATCGTCACGTGCCGGCGGGTCGAGATGGCCCTGGGAGCCAGGTGAAGTGACCGCCAACAGGGAACGGGATGCCGTAGGGACAGACCGGAAACGGGTCATGAGTTGGATCAAGAAAGAGCCTGAGCCGAATCGGCAGCTGCTGGAACAGGGCCTTCTGGATACGCCGCAGCCCGAGCTTGAAGTAACTCAGTCCCCGTTTGTGATGGGGATCGGCAGCGGCAAGGCCACCTGTTTTGACGAGGAAGGTGCCTTCGGACACGAAGTAGAGCACCGCCACGGCCATGATGAGCAGGAGTCGGTCGACCTGCTCGACGGAGTTCATCCGACTGTCCTCCCAGCCGAGTGCGCCCGATTTGTCGTCCTTGAAGCCGTGCTCGATGTTCATCCGACAGCGGTAGTCGGCAAGGATCGCCAGGGCATCGGTTCGATCGGAGACGATGAACCACGGTTCACTGCCGTCCAGCGGGCTGCGGGTGATCGCGATGTTGACCGCTGCCAGCCCGAGGCGCTTGGCACCGACGAGTCGAACGCCTTCAAGCAGGCGCACGTCCGCTGGTCCGACGGCCTGAGCCGAGAGCCGGTTGCGCCGCCCATCGGCCAAGACGACAGAGCGATTGCCCTTCAACCGCAGCGCGAAGTGCCATCGATGGCGGCGACACCATGTCATCAGTCGGACACCGCCGAACCCTCGATCACCCAGGAGCGTCACGCTACAGTCAGGTGGCAACAAGGCTTTGGCCTGTTTCAGGAGCGGCTCGTAGGTCTCGAATCACAGGCTGTGGCTGGCTGTCGAGACCGCCTTCCAAACCAACGGTACCGCCCGGCCGCGGTAGATCAGAGCTGCCCGGAAGACAATTCGCCGATCCTGCAGGCTGGTCGTGTCGATTGCCACCAGGGCATGCCGGCCACTCCAGGTGCTCACCGCCGTCCTTATGAACGGCTCGTAGTACGCGCCAACGTCCAGGTGGACGTTGTTCATCAGTCGCCACAGCCGACGCCACGTGCTGGCCGCTCGGGCCGGCGTCACCACCACGTCGATCCACTGGCCCAACGACGCACTTCCCGTCAGGATCACGGCCGCCACTGCCCACGCGAATGCCCGTTGCCGCCGATGATCCTCCCGTGGGTTCGCTTGTCGCACACATCGCAACACCGTAGAATGCACCTTGAGACTGGCGGCCATCGGTTCCTCCTGGAGAGTGCGGTGTGGTAGCTTCACGCTCCAGGATACACCTTTGTCCTCCAGTCTCGCTCTCTTGGACCCCGCGTTGTGTCAGGCTGTCAGGGGGGCGGTGTGATGAGTCCGTTTGCCGTCATCACGTCAAGAGGGACGGTCAAGGCGCCTGGTTCGTAGGGTTTGACGCAGGCATCGATGGTGTCAGACACGGCCAGTTTTCTGCCGCGCTCTGACACGTCTATGACCACGAATTCATCCATGCGCTTGCCATCAGAGTGCAGGTGGTTCGACGCGGCGATCAACTGCGCACCTGAAGTGCTCCAGGCAAGTGTTAGCCAGGGACCGGAAATTGCCGTGGGCTCTCGGCGAAGAATGTTCGAGATTGGAGTTCTGCCCAGCTCAGCCAAATCACCATTCTGAGAGATGTCGAACACGATCACCTGATTGAAAGCATGTACTGCGAGCAACCCTGAGTTGATCCAACCGTGATTGAAAGCCACGTCGCCTATCGTGTCAACGTCAGCACGGGATGCGCCTAGAACGATGTCTTTGGCACTGCGATTGACTAGGTCTATCAGAGCCGGTTTCCGTGGCGCCAAATCCAGGTCAGGAACGGTTCCGTTGTACCATCGGTTGATGATGATAAATCGCCCATTCGGCGACATCGTGGCATGCACAACGCCAATGTCATTGCCAATCCGAGCGGTTACCGGCGGTTCGATCGGGAGGCCATAGCCATAACTTCGGCCACTTCGGGTAATCCCTATGCCCGACCATCCCTGTTACGGGCAGCCGCAGCGACTGGGGTGGGCGAAGTCATGAAAGGAGCCGGTCCGTCAACGAACAACCTCCCAACCGAGCGGACTGAGTGCACCACAGGGACTTTACCAAGTTAAGAGCTGACGAACGCTTAGCGTGCGAAATTTCCTGTTTACTACGCAAACCACGTGCTCTGCTCATTGATTCGCAATCGCGGCCTGCAACTCCGCAAGAAAGGGCTGGGTCGATGGATCTGACGAGATGTCAATGACGATCGGAGGTGATGACTGGATTCGGACTTCAGAGTCCGATATGTCGAGAATACTGTATGGTCCATGTGTCGGACCAAAGGTCTCTCCATCAGGGTTACTACGGAGCAAGAAAAGCCTCACGTCTCCGGCTTGTGGCATCACCGTAGTACTGCGAACAAGATAGGCTTCTTCAGGCCATCCTACTGTCCAGCCATCGGGATCCCCAGGAGTTGGTGAGGCGTAAGTATCCGCGTTGACTCCCATCAACATCTCAACAATCGATTCCTCTTGTAGATTGATTGGTGATCGAGAGAACAATACATTGTCTACATTTATCTGAATCGTGCTAATGTCGAAACTCATACCTTGTGGCGGAGCAATCCCCCCCGGGGTGCTAGTAGGAGTGGGCATTCCAGGTCCCGGAGTGCTGGGTGATGCAGTTGGTACTATAACGGGAAAGAATTGGTTGCCAGAGAATGATGTGCTAACAACAGTACCTTCGAAAATGATAGATGAGACGCGCACGAGATCTTCGACATTGAGCGGGAGGGAGATTGCATTGTAGTTCCGAGCTTCGCGCTTTGGGGCCCACAACGCGAACGCCGCCACACTCCCGGCCAGAGCGGAAGCGATAATTACTACTACTGCATTCCTATACATAACATACCTCCATTAGGACTCGACGAGGAAGAT
This sequence comes from uncultured Anaerolineales bacterium, assembly GCA_964415605.1. Taxonomy (GTDB): domain Bacteria; phylum Chloroflexota; class Anaerolineae; order Epilineales; family Epilineaceae; genus UCB3. The sequence goes on from CAYQBA010000006.1 coordinate 14,521, forward strand.
TTAGACGATCGACCCAGAGACAAAAGACTAACCTAATCTAGGGGTAATTGGCTTGGATCCAGATGATGTCATCGGATTGTAGATCATTAAAGAGCATGCCACCATGATTGTCAATCCAACGCAACCGACATTCTTTGTCGAACATCACCGTCACGGGATCGCAGTTCAAGCTTCGAATAATGGCTACCCAAATATCGCCGACTGCGTGTCCACGACCAAGCGGATGCCCTATCTCATGTGCAGTTGTGTTTTGCGGGAACGGGAACCATTGAATTTCGGTAGTGTTGATCATAATCTCTCCGTAGTTTGGCCTTACACTTTTGCTGCAATTGTTGTTGGGTTTTCCACCGTTAAAGAGGCCATTATCACAATTAATCATCTGACAACCAGTCTGAGAATCTACCCACACCTTGCGTGCCGTCGCCGTGGCGTAAACCGGCCACACATTAAGCGGTGGACCGTACTCATAGAAGGTAATGAGCTTTTCGGTTCCATCACACGGTATGCCATTTCTGTATGGGTTCGCGAGGATTGGCATTTGAAAACCATTGGTGGAGTAGTCCTCCGCAGAGAAGATAACCTCCGATCGATAGACGGACGCAAGGTTATTCACAGTGGCGAAACTTGCATCCCAGAGCCATTCATCTGGTTCCATAGCGGCCAAGGTCACCTTTGTACCGAAAAAGGCACTGACCGCCGTCAATACGGATGCCAGGACCGTCAGGAATACGATGCGCTGCGCTGCCACGGGCGATCCTCCCAGATGGGGTTTACGTAGTAAACGAGACATTTCAGCATGGTTCAGCAGCCACCGCGACGAGGTTGACAATGTTGTGCGAGGCTTCGCGGTCGAGCTAACCGGAGGAAAACCACGCCACAGAGTGACCCGGGTGCGACGAGTCTACGCCTGGCGCTGGGAGTTGTCAAACCGGCCATAGTCATAACTTCGGCCACTTCGGGTAATCCCTATGCCCGACCATCTCTATTGCGGGCAGCCGCGGCGACTGGGGTGGGCGAAGTTATGAAAGGAGCCTCCGTCGGCAACGGGTGTTCCGGCCATTGCCACGGAATCGGCCATATCGGTGCTGCTCCCTGGCCAACCCCCTCTGTCGCGAGAGGCGTGGCGACCTGGGCGGCCCACCTGGCGGCGATGGCCCCACACGGACAGCAGTCCGATCCTCGGACATCCCTGGGACGTCCGACAGTCTTCGTCCAAGCATCTGACGATGGCCGATGGTTGTGAGCGCGCTGCGAAGTCCGGCCCACGTCTCCGCTCGCCTCTCAGTATCGCCGGCGCCACTTCTGGTCCCAATCCGCCGCCTGAACGTGCGGTTGCGACTGCCTGAACCGTTCCTCCCCGGTGCACAGCCTGCGGATGCTCCACCTTGCGCGACCCAATGGCCGTCGCATGCGTATCATTCGGCTGGATCGGCGCGATTGCGCTGCCGCCTCACCCCACCCGCGCCCACGCGCGGGCCAGCATCAGGAGCGCGACACCCCATGAACACCAGCCACGAAGTCGACTACCAGGTCTTCGGCGACGACCTGCAGTTCGTCGAGATCGAGCTCGACCCCCAGGAGACCGTCATCGCCGAGGCCGGCGCCATGATGTACATGGAGGACGGGATCGCGTTCGAGACCAAGATGGGCGACGGGTCCAACCCGGCCCAGGGCTTCCTCGGCAAGCTCGGCCAGCTCGGCCAGCGCGCGCTGACCGGCGAGAGCCTGTTCATGACCCATTTCACCAACCAGGGCCCCTCCAGGCGGCGCGTGGCGTTCGGCGCGCCCTACCCCGGCAAGATCATCCCGCTCGACCTCGACGACGTCGGCGGCGAGCTAATCTGCCAGAAGGACAGCTTCCTGTGCGCGGCGCTCGGGACGCAGATCAGCATCGCGTTCAACCGCCGCTTCGGGGCGGGCCTGTTCGGCGGCGAGGGCTTCATCCTCCAGCGCCTGCGCGGCGACGGGCTGGCGTTCATCCACGCCGGCGGCACCATCGTCGAGAAGCAGCTCGCGGGCGACAAGCTGATGGTCGACACCGGCTGCATCGTCGCCTTCGAGTCGCACATCAGCTACGACATCCAGCGCGCCGGCAACCTCAAGTCGATGGTGTTCGGCGGCGAAGGCCTGTTCATGGCCACCCTGCAGGGCCACGGTCGGGTCTGGCTCCAGTCGCTGCCGTTCTCGCGCCTCGCGGACCGCATCATCCAGAGCGCGCCCCGCATGGGCGGGAACACGGTCGGCGAGGGGTCGGTGGTCAAGGGCCTGGGCAACCTCTTCCAGTCCTAGGCAGCCGCCCGAGCGGTGCGTCCAGGGGAGCAAGCTGCCGCCCGTCGGATCGGGCCAGCCGGCGCCGCCGACACTCCAGCGGACGTCGAGTCGGCCGGCGATTCGGCCCGTCCGTCACAAACCCGTCCTCCCGAACGTACCGGTGGGCAAGGCGCGCGCCGAGGCGCGCCCGCAGCCACCAGGAGGATGACCGATGGATCGCGCCCCGTTGCCGTCAACCCGCTCCCCGTGGCGACGCCGCGCCCACCCGCTCACCGCGGGCCGGCGCGGCGTCGTGCTTTGCGTCGGCCTGACCCTCGCCGCCGTCGCGGCCCTCGCCGCCGCCACCAACCTGCGCGCGCAGGCGGCGGCCGTCAACTGGGTCGAGCCCGCCAACCAGCGCACCGGCGTGTGGGCCGGCCAGCGCATCATCGTCGTGTTCAACCAGGCCATGGACCGCGCCACGGTCGAGGCCGGGCTCACGATCCAGCCCCACGTGCCAGCCTTGTTCGAGTGGTTCGACGACTTCAAGCGGGTCGAGGTCGTCCCGCTCGACCCGCAGGCGGCCGGCCAGGTGTACGCCGTCACCCTGGCAACCTCGATCCGCGACGCGGGTGGTCGCGCGGTCCTGACGACCCCGTACCGGTGGAGCTTCACCGTCAGCGGCTCGGCGTTGGTCCCGCAGTTCTCACGCGGGCTCCCCGTACAGCTCGTCACGCCGTCGGGCGGGCATGGCGTGCCGTTCCAGCCGCGCTACCCCCGCGGCACCTTCCAAATGGCGCTGTACCGGCTGGCCACCGAGGACTTCGTCCGCGCGTACGCCGCGCTGGTCCCCAACCAGGTCAACGCCATCGACGTCGCGGGCCTGACGCCCGCGGCCCGCTGGACCCAGACCGTCGACGCGCTGTCGGCGCCGGTCTCGATCGACCTGCCGGCCGGCACGCCGCCGGGGCTGTACGTGGCCGAGGTGGCGCACCCGCACACCGGCACGGCCCGCACGCTCCTCATGTACTCGGATTACGCGCTCACGGCCGCGGTCGGCCCGAGCGGGACGACCTTCTGGACGGCCCGGCCGGCCACCGGCGAGCCGGCCCCGGCTCCGGAAGTGACGGTCTACGACAGCGACGGCCGGGCCCTCGCGACGGTCGCGGGCGACGCGCGGGGCATCGCCCGCGCCGAGGCCCTGCCGGGCGCGCGGGTGGCCGTCGCGGACGTCGGCGGCCACCCGGTCATGGTGGCGCTCGACGGCTACTGGTATAGCGAAGGCTATTTGTCGTGGTACTACCTCTACCAGCGCCCGCCGGTCGTGGTCCCGGCTTACGCCGGGCACATCCACACCGACCGCCCGATCTACCGGCCGGGGCACGTCGTGCACTACAAGGCCACGCTGCGCCGCATGCAGGGCGACGGCCCGGCCGCGCTGGCCGCCGGCACGGCCGTCAGCGTGACCATCCGCGACGCCGCGGGCAACATCATCCGCGAGACGACCGCCCGGACCGACCCCTTCGGGAGCGTGGCGGGCGACCTCGCCCTGGGCGACGAGGTGTCGCTCGGCAATTGGGCGGTCGACGTGCGCATCGACGGGCAGACGATCAACGGCGCGTTCAAGGTCGAGGAATATGTCAAGCCCGACTACGCGGTCGAGGTCGAGACCGACGCGCCGTTTTATGTCGCGGGCGACACGGCGCGCGTGACCGTGCAGGCCGACTACTACTTCGGCCAGCCGGTCGGTGACGGTGAGGTCGTGCTGCGGGTCTTCGACGACGCGCACCAAGGGAGCAGCCCGCTGTTCGAGCGGCAGGGCGACCTCGCGGCCGACGGCAGCCTGGCCTTCAGCGTGCCGCTGCCGGCGGCCGGCGACGTCGCCGCGTCCACTGCGCTGTCGTTCGAGGCCGAGGTGACCGACGCCGGGCGACGGCCCGTGTACGCGGCGGCCAAGGCGCCGCTGCACCCGGCGGCGTTCGGCCTGAGCCTGCGCAACCGGCGCTACGGCACCGAGGTCGGCCAGCCGATCGAGCTCGACGTCGCCACTCCGGGCCACGACGGCCAGCCGGTGGCGGGCCGCCGCGTCGACCTCGAGATCCGTACCTACGACTACCGCCAGGGCGCCCACCGCGTGGTCCAGCGGCAGACCGTCACCACCGGGGCGGACGGGAAGGCCGTGGCGCGCTTCGACAACGTCGACTACGGCTGGTACGACGTGGAAGCCACCGCCCGCGACGACGCCGGGCGCACGGTATCGGCGGACACCTATGCCTGGCGCTACAGCCGCCGCTACCCGTGGTACTGGCAGGGCGAGCTCGAGGTCACGGCCGACCAGGACCAGTACGCCGACGGCGACACGGCACGGCTGCTGGTGCAATCGCCGGTGACCGGCACCGCGCTCATCACGCTCGAGCGCGACGGCGTGTACGACGAACTGGTGGTGCCGATGCGCGGCGCCACGCCGGTGGACGTGCCGATCAAGGCCGCCTACGCCCCCAACGTCGTCGCCAAGGTCATGATCTGGAAGCCCAACACCACCCGCTCCGCCAGCGGGTACGACGCCGCCGAGGGCCAGCTGCTCGTGGCCACGGTCGACCTGACCGTCCCGGCGGTCGACCGCCGGCTGGCGGTCGAGGTGACGCCCGGCCGTGCGACGTACGCCCCCGGCGACATCGCCGAAGCCACGCTGACCGTCCGCGACCACGCCGGGCGGCCGGTGCGCGCGCAGGTGGCGGTGGCGGTCATCGACAAGGCCGTCCTGGCGCTGGCCGCCGACCCGGCCGGCGACATCTTCGATGCCTTCTGGCGCCCGCGCCTCAGCCAGATCAGCACCCACGACTCGCTGCGGCCGTCGCACTGGTACGTGTACCCGGAGTACGACCGCTCCCGGGCGATGAACCGCAGCGGCGCGACGCCGCTCCCGGGCGCCACGGGCACCCCCCCCGCCGCGGCGCCGACGGCCCCACCGGGCACGGCGGCGCCGTCGCCGACGGCCGGGGCGCCGGGCGGCCCCAACCTCGGCTTCGACGACGCCGCGCCCGCCGTGGCACCGCGGCGCGAGTTCCGCGACACGGCGTTCTGGGACGCCGCCGTCGCCACCGGCGCCGACGGCACGGCCCGCGTGGCGTTCGTGGTGCCCGACAACCTCACGACGTGGCGCTTCGTGGCGCGCGCCGTCACGGTCGACACGTTGGCCGGCGAGGGCGGGGCGGAGATCGTCGTCGCCAAGCCGATCATGGCCGACCCGGTCCTGCCGCGCTTCGCCGTGCAGGGCGACGCGTTCGTGCTGGACGTCGTCGGCCGCAACGACGCCGCCGGCACGCAGGCCGGCACGTGCGGGATCGAGGCGCCCGGCCTGGTGCAGCTCGACCCCGGCCCGCGCGAGCTCGAGCTGCCGCTGAACGCCACGCGCGTGGCGCGCTGGTCGGTGGTCGCCTCGCAGGTCGGCGCCGGCACCGTCAAGGCGCGGCTCGTCACGTCGGCAGGGTCGGACGCCATCGAGGTGCCGTTCGAGGTCCAGCCGTTCGGCGTCCCCGAGCGCTGGAGCCGTGCCGGGGCCACGACCGACATCGCGTTCGAGCCGTTCATCCTGCCGTACAAGACCGTGCCCGACGACCTGCGCATCGAGGTCCGGCTGACGCCGAGCATCGCCACCGGCATCTTCGAGGGCGCCGGAGCGCTGATCGGCTACCCGTACGGCTGCGTCGAGCAGACGATGAGCAAGACGCTGCCCAACGCCGTCATCGGCCGGCTCCAGAACGCCACCGGCGTCGTGCCGCCGGCCTCGCTGGCCGAGCTGCCGGAGTTCATGGACGTCGGCATCCAGAAGCTGTACGGCTTCCAGCACGCCGACGGCAGCTGGGGCTGGTGGAGCGGCGGGCAGAACCTCTACCTGTCGGCCTACGTCACGCAAGGGTTGGCGATCGCGCGCGAAGCCGGGTACCCGGTCGACGCCGCGGTGATCGAGCGCGGGCTGAGCTACCTGGCCCGCAGCGCGCCGAGCCACCCCGAGATCCGCATGCGCGCCTACGCGGCGTTCGCCATGGCCGAGGCCGGCCGCCCGGACGCGGCGCTGGCGACGGCCCTGTTCGACCAGCGGCGCCAGCTCGACGCGTTCGCGCTCGCCGCCCTGGCGATGGCCCTCGACAAGGCCAGCCGGCGTGACCTCGCCGCGGCGGCGCTCGACGAGGTGCTGGCGCGCGCCACCACGACGCCGGAAGGCACGCACTGGACGATGGACCGCGGCAACCTGTGGGGTTCGTGGAGCTGGCAGAGCATGGCGTCGGACGAGACGAGCACGGCCATGGCGCTCCTGGCGATCGCGCGGCTCCGACCAGCGGACCCGGCGGCGCCGCAGGTGGTGAGCTGGCTGCTCCAGCGGCGCGTCGGCGCCGGCTGGCAGACGACGCAGACCACGGCCTTCGCGCTCCTGGCGCTGACGGACTACGTGATCGCCAGCGGCGACCTCCGGCCGGCCTTCGACTGGACGGTGCAGCTCGACGCGCGCGTCGTCGCCAGCGGGCGCGTGGAGCGCGGGACGCGACCGGCCGACATCCCGCCCGTCGTCCTGACGAGCGCCGACCTGGCGCCGGGCGAGCACACGTTGGCCATCCAGGTCGCGGGCCAGGGTCGCCTGTACTACACCGTCAACGGGCGGATGACGCTGTTCTACCCACGCTTCCAGCCGGCGCAGGCCCAGGGGATTGGGGTGACGCTGAAGCGCGAGTACCAGCCGGTGGCAGGGCGCGCCGGCGCGGACGGCTGGCACGTCGGCGACCTCGTCAACGTCAAGCTGTCGCTGACGACGGCGCGCGAGGTGCGCTACATGCTGATCGAAGACCTGCTCCCTGCGGGCTTCGAGGCGCTCAACACTGGGCTTGCCACCGAGACGGGGCACGCCCCCACGCCGTCGGAGCCGTGGCGCTGGTGGGGCTACGAGCGCAAGGAGATCCGCGACGACCGGGTGACGTTCTTCGCCAGCGTGCTGCCGGCCGGCACGCACACGTTCGAGTACGCCGCGCGCGCGGTGACGCCGGGCACGTTCGCGGCGCGGCCGGCCGAGGCGTACGCGATGTACCGCCCGGACGTCTGGGGGCGGTCGGCGAGCGACCAGGTGCAGATCGACGCCGACCGCGTGGCCGAGCGCCCGGCGCTCCCCGGGGACATCGACCGCGACTGCCGGCTGACGGCGTTCGACGCGGCGCTGGTGGCGGACGCGTGGGGCGACCCGTCGGCGACCGCCGGCGACGGGCGCGACATCGACGGCGACGGCGCGATCGACGCGGCCGACATCGCCCTGGCCGGCGGCCGCGCGTCGCTGGCCTGCGGCGACAGCGTGCCGGTGGCGCCGGGCGCGGCGGGCGACGTTGGCCTGCGGCTCGAAGCGCCGGCCGACGTGGCCCAGATGGGGGTCTTCGACGTGGCGATCGTGCTGGCGCCGGGCCGTGCGCCGGCGGCGGTGGATCTCGGGGCGTGGGAAGCCACGCTGCGGGTGCCCGCGGCGGCGTTCGACGTCGTGGGCATCGCGGGCGAGGGCACGTGGGCGGGCGCCGGGGGCAAGCTCGGCCCGGCGGTGGCGGGCGACACGGTGCGGCTGGGCGGATTCCGGCCGGAGCCGGGCGCGGCGATCACAGGCCGGACGGAGCTGGCCCGGCTGACGCTGCGGGCGCGGCGGGCGGGGGCGACGTGGATCGACGTCGCCGCCGCGCAGGCGCTGACGGGCCGAGGCGGCGCCTATCGGGTGGCGGTCGACGGGACCACGGTGGCGCCGGCGCCGTGGCAGCCGATGGCGGCGGTGTACTTGCCGGTGGCGGGACCGCGGTAGCGCGGCCGCACCACCGGCGATCGCGGCCGATCGCCGGCGGTGGCGCTGCAGCAGGCGAAGGACGGGCCCGCCGTCGGGACATGCTGGAAGGCAGCCCGACGGCGGGCCCGTCGCCGTCGTTGCCGTGGACGATGTTCGACGCGTTCTTCGCTTCGGGCGCGCCGTGACGAACCGCCACTACCGCGGGCTGGTTGACGTGGGCGCCCCGACCGCTACAATGGGGGCCGCGGAACGGATGAGCTACTCCCGCGTGGCGCAGACACGGATCGACGCGACGAACCGCCCGGCCAGGGCGTTCGCCCGATGCGCCCGTGCGGCATGATCCCCCAGGAGATGCGACGATGCTTCGGAGTCTCGGCGTGGTGGTCGCCGGCCTGGCGGCCGGCGGGGCATAGCGGATCGATCTCCGATGTCGGGGTCGCTGATTCGGCGCGGCACGCTGATCGCCATCTGGGGATCCGGGTTCGCGCTCGAGGCGCTCTCTCCAGCCGGCCCTCGCGCGGCGTATGGCCAGGACGATCCGGCCGCGCGCGTCGACGCCTGCGTGCGGTCTGAGATGGCCAGCGCCGGCATCCACGGCGCCCAGCTGGCCGTGGCCCGCGACGGCGAAATCGTCTTCGAGCGCGCCTATGGCCGCCGCCATCGCGATCGGGACGACCCCGTCGACATCCACACTCAGTTCCGCATCGGGTCCACCACCAAGACGCTGACCGCGCTGGCGGTCATGCAGCAGGTCGAGGCCGGCGCGATCGATCTCGACGCTCCGATCACCCGCTATCTCCCGGGCTTCGAGCTGGCCGAGCCCGGACAGGCCGGGCGCATCACGGTGCGGCACCTGCTGACGCACGCCAGCGGCCTGCACGATACGTCGGCCAGGGACGAGTCCGATCTGTTCGGACCAACCGATCCCGGGGCGATGGCCCGCTGGGTGGCCGCTCAGGCGGGCAGCGCACCTTACGCGCCCCCGGGCCGCTTCTGGAACTACTCGAGCGCCAACTACATGTACGCCGGGCACATCCTCGAACGGGTGAGTGGGCTGAGCTACCCCGCCTACATGGACGCGCGCGTCTTCGGCCCGGCAGGCATGGCGGACTCGACCCTGTACGCGGAAGCGGCCGTGGCCCGCGGGAACTTCGCCTTCGGCCACTACAACAACCCCTTCTCCGGCCGGCTCGAGATCTACGACCTGAACCAGGCCAACAACTGGGCGCGTCATCCCACCGGCTACGCCAACGCCACCGCAGGCGATCTCGTGCGCTTCGCGTCGCTCCTCATGGCTGGCGGCGCCCCCTTGGTCACGGCCGAGTCGGCGCGCGCGATGCAGTCGCGGCAGCAGTCCCTCGACCTTGGCCGCGACCAGTACTACGGCCTGGGCACGTTCATCGAGCCGTTTCACGGGCGCCTGATGATCCACCATGATGGCGGCGCCTGGGGCTGGTCCGCGACGCTGAAGTGGATCCCGGAGGCCGGCGTCGCCGTGGCCACCGTCTCCAATGTCGGCGGCAGGACGCTCACCAACGCGACGACATGCGCCCTGGCCGCGTTCGTGGCACCCGGCCCGTCACAGCCCCCCCCAGGCCTGCGCCATGGACCCGACGGCGGGGGATCGCTTCGTGGGCACCTACCAGGGCACCGCCAGCTTCGGGGAGCGCTGGGTGCTGCACGTCACCCGCCCGAGCCCGGGCGGCGAGCTGTCGCTGCGTGTCGAGCGCGACGGCGCGGACCCGCTTGAAACGGGCCTGACGCAGGATTGCGGGCTCTGGCTTGCCAGCGGGCCAGGCTCCTTCCAGGCCAAGGGGCTGGGGGTCATCACGTTCATCGACGATCCGATCGAGCCGGGCCGCACGTGGATCCGCAACCGGTTCTTCGTCGCCGGCCGCGCGCTGCCCGTATGGCCGCGGCTCCATCTTCCGTGGCTGGCCGGCGGCATGGCGCGTTGAGTCGTCCGTCAGGCCGGCCACCGGCGGCCGCACCCGGGCCCGCGCGCTTGGCCAACGCCTCGTGGACGCGTTCTCATGGCGCGACGCGACCAACCGCCACTGCCGCGGGGCTGGCCGACGTGGGCGCCCCGACCGCCGCTTGCGATCTGCACCGCCCTCCCTACCGCACCTCCGCGCCCAGCTCGCGCGCGAGCGCCTTGACGATCCGCTCCCGGGCCCCGTCGGCCACCTTGCCCTCGAGCGTCTTGTCCGCGGCCTGCAGCGCGAGCGACCAGGCCAGGCTCTTCTTGCCGGCGCCGACCTGCGGGCCCCCGTACACGTCGAACAGCCACACGTCGGCCACGAGCGCCCCGCCGACACGCCGGATCACGGCCTCGACCGCGGTAGCCGGCGTCGCCTCATCGACCACGACCGCCAGGTCGCGCAGCACCGCCGGATAGGGCGAGAACGGCCGGAACGGCCGCACCTGGCCCGCCGCCCGCTCGAGGGCGTCGAGATCGAGGTCCGCCACCGCCACCGCCGCGTCGCCCAGGCCCCACTGCTGGCGAACCGTGGGGTGCAGCTCGCCCACGTGCCCGAGCAGCGCGCCGCCCGCCCGTGCCTCGGCCGTGCGCCCCGGGTGGAGCGAGGGATGGGCTCCGGGCGCCCAGGCCGCCTCGATCTCGAGCGCGGCCAGCACCCGCTCGACGGCGCCCTTGGCGTCGTAGAAGTCAAGCCCCCGCCCGCCGGCCGCCCGCCAGCCGCGGTCCTCCGTCGCCCCCGTCATGACCAGGCCCAGCCGGCGCGGCTCGTCCGGCAGCCCCTCGCCCGGCCGCGGATGGAACACCCGTCCGAGCTCGAACAACGCGATCCGATCGCGGTACCGGAGGTTGCTCGCCGCCGCTTCCAGCAGCCCCGTCAGGATCGACCGCCGCAGTGCCGCGCGCTCGGGGCTGATGGGGTTGAGCAGCGTGATGTAGGGTCCGGTCGCCGCGCTGACGGCGGCGTCAGTGGGCGTCACGGGAGCGGAGGCGGAACCGGAATCAGCGTCCGGCACCGCCGCGCCGTCGCCCGCCGCACCTGCAGCCGCTTCCGCCAAGGCCGCCGCGCTCGCCCCCGGCACCAGCCGCGCCTCGACCCGCGGCGCGACCAGCCGATAGCTGATGGCTTCCTGCAGCCCCGCGGCCACCAGCGCGTCGCGCGCCGCCTCCTCGACATCCCAGCCCCGGTTGTCGCGCTGCGGCGGCAGCGGATCCGCCATCCGCGTGCCGGGCAGCCGGTCGTAGCCGTACACCCGCGCGATCTCCTCGACCAGGTCCACCGGCAGCGCCACGTCCATCCGGTGCGGCGGGACCTCGGCCTCGACCGCGACGACGGCGCCCGTCGCGCCGTCGACGTGACGCGTCAACCCGAACCCGAGCCGCTCGAGGATGCCCAGCGCCGCGTCGAGCGGGATGTCGACGCCGAGCGTGCGCGGGATGTCGCGCATCGCCAGCGTCACCAGCACCGGCGCCGGCGGCCGCGGGTAGGCGTCCACCACCCCGCCGGCGACCCGGCCAGCCGCCAGCTCGCGCAGCAGGTCCGCCGCACGCACCGACCCCGGCTCGACCAGCGCGGGGTGCACCCCCCGCCCGAACCGCGCCGCGCTCTCGCTGGCGAGCTTCAGCATCCGGCTGGTGCGCCGGACGTTGATGAAGTCGAACGCCGCCGCCTCCAGGAGGACGTTCCGCGTGCCGGCATCGACCTCGGTGTCCGCCCCGCCCATCACCCCGGCGATCGCCACCGGCCCCGCCGCATCGGCGATGAGGAGCGTGTCGCCGTCGAGATCGCGCACGACGCCGTCGAGCGTCGTCATGCGCTCGCCCGGCGCCGCGCGCCGCACGACGATGCGCGGCACGGCGCCGCCGGCGCGCGCGACCAGCTTGTCGAGGTCGAACGCGTGCAGCGGCTCGCCCCATTCCAGCATCACGTAGTTGGTGACGTCGACGATGTTGTTGATCGGCCGCATCCCCGCCAGCGTCAGCCGCCGCTGCATCCACGCCGGTGACGGCCCGAGGCGCACGTCGCGCACGATCCGGGCCGAGTAGCGCGGGCAAAGGTCGGGCGCCTCGATCACCACGGCGCAGTGGTCGCCGGCATCCCCGTCCGCCGGTGCGGCGATCGCCGGCTCCGGCACGCGCAGCGGCCGATCGAGGATCGCCGCCGTCTCGCGCGCCAGGCCGACGACGTTCATCGCCCGCGCCATGTTGGCCGTGATGGCGACCTCGAACACGACGTCGCCGAGCACGTCGACCAGCGGCCGGCCGACCGGGGCATCGTCGGCGAGGATCAGGATCCCCTCGTGGTCCTCCGACAGCCCGATCTCCTTGGCCGAGCACACCATGGCGTCGCTCATCACGCCGCGCACCGGCCGGCCCTTCAGGACCATTTTCTGCCAGCCGTCGGCGTGGCCGTCGAACAGCTCGGCGCCTTCGCGCGCGAAAACCACCTTCAGCGGGCGGTCCAGCGTTCCCGCCTCGCGCAACGGCAGGAGGTTCGGCGCGCCGGTCACCACGCGGTGCGGAGCGCCCCCGCCGTGGTCGACGTCGGCCAGCACCAACCGGTCGGCGTTGGGGTGCGGGTGGACGGCGACGACGGCGCCGACCAGCAGTCGCTCGCGGTCCCACCAGTCGCCGATCCGCTCGATGCCCTCGACCTCGAGGCCGGCCTGCGTCCACCGCTCGGCCAGCGTCTCGACGCTCACGCCGTCGAGGTCGACGTACGTCTTCAACCAGCTCAGCACGATGCGCATGTCAGCCCTCCCTCACCGCAACTGTTCCAGGAACCGCAGGTCGTTGGCCCAGAAATGGCGGATGTCGTCGATGCCGTAGCGCAGGAGCGCCACCCGCTCGACGCCGCCCCCGAACGCGAAGCCGGTGAAGCGATCCGGGTCGTAGCCCCCGTTCGCGAGCACCGTCGGGTGCACCATTCCGCAGCCCATGATCTCCAGCCAGCCGCCGCCTTTGCAGATCGCGCAGCCGCGGCCGTCGCACAGCATGCAGCTCACGTCGACCTCCGCGGAAGGCTCGGTGAACGGGAAGTAGCTCGCCCGGAAGCGCACCGCCCGGTCCGGCCCGTACAGCCGCCGCACGAAGCCCTCGACTGTGCCCTTGAGGTCCGCCATCGTGATGCCCTCGCCGATGGCCAGGCCCTCGACCTGGGTGAACTGGATCTCGCTGCGCGCGGTGATCTTCTCGTTGCGGTAGACCACGCCCGGCAGGATGATGCGCAGCGGATCCGGCGCGTGCTCGCGCATGGCGTGGATCTGCCCCGGCGACGTGTGCGTGCGCAGCACGACGTCGTCGGTGACGTAGAACGTGTCCTGCATGTCGCGCGCCGGATGATGCGGCGGGGTGTTGAGCAGCGTGAAGTTGAGGTCGTCGGTCTCGACCTCGCGGCTCTGGTAGATCTGGAACCCCATGTCGGCGAAGATCTGGCAGATCCGCCGCAGCGCGCGCGTGATCGGGTGCAGCCCCCCGCGCGGCGGGAGCGTGCCCGGCAGCGTCACGTCGATGCGGTCGCCGGCCAGCTCCGCGGCCAGCGCGCGGGCATCCACCGCCGCCCGCCGCGCCGCGTAGGCCGCCTCGAGGGTCTGCCGCGCCGCGTTGACGGCCGCGCCGAAGGCCGGCCGCTCCTCCGGCGGCACGGCCCTGACCTGCCCGAGGAGACCCATGACCGGGCTCGCGCGCCCCAGCGCCTGCGCGCGCCAGGCCTCGAGCGCCGCGGCGTCCTCGGCCGCCTCCAACGCCGCCAACGCCGCGTCGCGCTGGCGATTCACCTCCTCGATGCGCATGTCCGATCTCCTTCGTGGCCAGCCCGGCAGACCGCCGCCGGGAACGAAAAACGCCCGCCCCCCAAGGGACGAGCGTGCAGCCCGCGGTACCACCCTTGTTGATCGCCGGCGCATGGCGCGCCAGCCGATCCCCTCGTCGCCGACGGCGCCCGCCCCCCGAAGGGACGCGAACGGCGCGATCGGCTGCCCGGATCACGGCGGGCGCCCGGGGCGAACTACTCGGCGCGGCGCGCCTTTCCCCCGCCCGGCTCGGGAGTGAACTTCGGCCGGTGGCGTCTGAGGGGGACTTGCAGTCGCGATCCCCCCTCCCTGGCAGCGCCCGCCGGCTTACTCTCTCCGTCTCAGCCTTTGGATCGGTTGTGGGCCGCCGCACCCGTTCTCTGGCGCCGCGGCGACCGCCGACACTCTAGCGCATCGGGCGGTCTGGCGTCAAGCGCGGACGGGGCAATCCCGTCAGACCGGCCCACGGGCGACGTGTCTGGCCAACGAACCCGCCGCACGATCAACCGCGTCGTCGCGGGGAGCGCCGGCTCCCAGTCGGCAAGCGACCGCGCGCGGACCGCCGGCCATGGCCACGACCATGCCTCAGCGCGTGCCCGTCGCCCTTGCCTGCCTGCGCGCCGCGCGCGCCGACCGCGCCCACGTCGTGCCGGCGGCCAGGGCGACCATGATCGCCAGCCCCGCGCCGACCGTGGCGGCGCGGTGGCCAAAAACGTTGGGGGCCGACGTGATGTACCGGAAGCCCGGCGGCGTGAAGGCCAGATGGTGCGCCAATGGTGCCACGAGGCAGACCCACGCCAGGCCGGCGACGACGATCGCCCCCGCGCGCGGCCAAGGGCGCCGCCCAGGCAGCACGGTGAGAAGCCACAGCCACGCCATCCCCGCCACCAGGCCGGCGGCGGCGATCAACGACGGCGGCGGCGTGTCGCGGATGCCGAGGCCGGGCAGCTCGAGCGCGCGCCACGTCAGCGCGGGCAGTGCGACGCCGATGCCGTCGAGGCCGGTCCAGGCCAGCGTCGCCGGGTCGTCCGCCGCGAGCCGCGCGGGGGCCAGGGCCAGCGCAAGCCCGGCCAGCGCCGCCATGGCGACGGCCAGCGCGAGGCCGGGTGGGAGCGTCGGGTGGTTCTGGGTCAGCGTGATCGCGGGGACGCCGACGGCCAGCCACGGCGCCGCGCACAGCCAGACGCGCCGCCCGTCCGGAAGCCCGAGCGCCCGGCCGTGCCGCCGAGCCACGGCGCCGGCGAGCCACGCGAGCGCCGAGTGGGCCGCCAGCACCGCGCCGGCGGCGACCAGGCCGGTCATCCAGTACCGGCTGCGCGTGATCGGGTCGAACGGGGTCGCCGCCGGCTCGCCGGGCCGATCGCGGTGGTTGTACAGGAACACGGCATACCGATCGGCGACGGCGAACCAATGGTAGACCAGGCCGAGCATCATGGCCGCGATCACCGACCCGTGGACGGCCGCCGTGCGCCACGCTCCGCGGGGGACCGCGGCGCCAGAGGTCATCCCCGCTTCTCTGCCACCAGCCAGTGCGACAACCCGAGCTGCCGCAGGGGCGTGCGCTCGAGCGCGTATGTCACCCGGCGCGCAACCGCCCCGAGCAGGGGACGGCGCGCCGCCAGCTTGTCGTAGCCCGGGAAGACCTGCGTGTGCATCACGACGTCGACCGGCAGCCCGTCGAACAAGTGCCGCAGGCCGGCGGCCGTGTAGACCCGGACGTGCGGCGCCAACCGGTCGCGGAAGGGGTCCGGCAGGTAGTTGACCCCGGGCACGTTCCCAAACCGATAGCGCCCGCGCCAGTACACCCCGTGCGTCTCCCACGGCCAGCCGCGGTTCGGGACGAACACGAGCACCCGCCCGCCCGGCCGCAGCACGCGCACCGCCTCGCCGACCGTGCGCCGGTCGTCGCGCACGTGCTCGAGCACCTCGTGGAGGAGCACGCCGTCGACGCGGCCGTCCGCGAACGGCAGGCCCTCCCCGACCGCCGCCACCACGTCCAGCCCCCGCGCCCGCGCCGCGACGGCGCGCGGCCAGTCGACCTCCAGGCCGACGGCCCGCGCGCCCGCGGCGGCCAGGTGCGCCGTGTACATCCCCACCCCACAGCCGAGGTCGAGCACGCGCGCTCCGGGCAGCGGCACAGCGGCCGCGATCAGCGCGAAGCGGCGGTCCTGTCCCTCCCGCCAGACGTAGCTGGCCAGGCCACGGCTGGCGGCCTCGGGCGCCGGAGCGGCTATCGGGTTGGCGCCCGTCGGGGCCGGGACGAGCGTCGAGGCGCGGAGGCCGGGCCCGATCCCGGCCGCGGGCGAATCGGGCGGAGATGGCGGCATCACGGGGGGCATGGCAGGGTCCTTGGCGACGGGTGCTTGCGATCGGGCGGCGTGGTGTTAGTATATGCACCCGGGCCGGACGCACGGCCCCACGCCGCATGAGCCAACCCCCATCCCCCCGCTCCAGTCCGCCGACCCGGTCGCCGCCGCCCCCGGTCCCACCCCACCGCGCGCCGCCCCCTCCGGTGCTGCGGCGCATCCACTGGCTGTGGCGGCTCGCCTTCATCGGGTTGGTCTGGGCCGCCGGCGTGCTGGCCGTGGCCAAGTGGTCCGGCCGGCTCTCGATCCTCCCCGGCGACGCGGCCATGGCCCCCGCCCCCCGCCCGTCCCAATCGGCGCCGCCCGCCCCCGGCGACCCGCCGCCGCCCGCCACCAGCCCAGCGCACGGCGAGGCCGCCACCTTCACCCCCGCGCCGACCGCCAGCACGGCGATCGCCGAGCCGTCCCCACCGCCGCCAACCGGCCGCGTCGGGCTGCTCGTCGGCCACTGGCGGTACGACAGCGGCACCGTCTGCGCCGACGGCTTGCGCGAGGTCGACGTCACCAGCGACGTGGCGCTGCGCACGCGCGCCATCCTCGAGACGCGCGGGCTGGACGTCGACCTGTTGCCCGAGCACGACCCCGCCGTTCCCCAGCCGCCGACCCAGGGCTACCGCGCCGCGGCGCTGGTCGCCATCCACGCCGACACGTGCGAGTGGCCGGGCCTCAGCGGGTTCAAGGTCGCCCGCTGGCGCTACAGCGAGATGCAGGCCACCGACGACCGGCTGGTCGCGTGCCTCGAGGACGCCTACGCCGCGGCCACCGGCCTGCCGCGCAGCGACGACACGATCTCGGTCAACATGTGGAACTACTACGCCTTCCGCGAGGTGGGCGCCGACACGCCGGCGGCGATCATCGAGCTCGCCTTCATGCTCGGCGATCGCGCGTTCGTCGACGCGCACCGCTACGAGATGGCGCTGGGCGTCGCCGATGGGATCACGTGCTTTCTCGACGGCCCGTAGGGCGTCGCGGCGCACGCCACGCGCCACGGCGGGCGCGCGGGCGTCAGGCCGGCTCCGACGCCGCCGCCCGCCCGAACATCAGGTCGACCGGGTGGTCGTGCTGCGTGAGGAGCAGAGGGGGCGCCTCGCCGCGCACCGTCTCGGCGCGGATGACGCACTTCTTGACGTCGTCGCGCGACGGGATCTCGTACATCACCTCGAGGAGGATCCGCTCGATGATCGTGCGCAGGCCGCGGGCGCCCGCCTGGGTGCGCATCGATGCCTCGGCCACGGCGCGCAGCGCGTCCGGGGTGAACTGCAGGTCGACGCCGTCCATCGCGAACAGCCGGCGGTACTGGCGCACCAGCGCGTTCTTGGGCTCGACGAGGATGCGCACGAGCATGTCGACGTCGAGCGGCTCGACGCTGACCAGGACCGGCAGGCGCCCAACGAACTCCGGGATCAGCCCGAACTCCAAGAGGTCGTCGGCCGCCACGTGCTGCAGCACGGCGCTGGCATCCGCCGCCCCGGCCGTCTCGTCGACCGCCCGGAAGCCCAGGACGCCGCGGCTGGTGATGCGCCGCCGCACGATCTCGTCCAGCCCGGGAAAGGCGCCGCCGCAGATGAACAGGATGTTCGTCGTGTCGAGCTGGATGAACTCTTGGTGCGGGTGCTTGCGCCCGCCCTGCGGCGGGATGTGCGCCACCGTGCCCTCGATGATCTTGAGCAGGGCCTGCTGCACGCCTTCGCCCGACACGTCGCGCGTGATCGACGGGTTGTCGCCGGACTTGCGCGCCGTCTTGTCGATCTCGTCGATGTAGATGATGCCCTTGGCCGCCCGCTCGAGGTTGCCGTCGGCCGCCTGGATCAGGCGCAGGAGGATGTTCTCGACGTCCTCGCCGACGTAGCCGGCCTCGGTGAGCGCCGTGGCGTCGGCGATGGTGAACGGCACGTCGAGCAGCCGGGCCAGCGTCTGCGCCAGGAGCGTCTTGCCGCACCCGGTCGGGCCCACCAGGAGGATGTTGGACTTCTGGAGCTCGGCGTCGCCGTCGGGCGCCCCGTCGGTGAAGATCCGCTTGTAATGGTTGTAGACCGCCACGGCCAGCACCTTCTTGGCGTGCGCCTGGCCGATGACATACTCGTCGAGCTTGCCGTAAATCTCGCGCGGCGACGGCATCCGCGGCGAGAAGATGTCGGTCTCGATGGCGCGCGACTCCTCGTCCGCCAGGATCTCCTTGCACAGGTCCACGCACTCGTCGCAGATGTACACCGAGTCCGGGCCCGCGATCAGCCGGCTGACCTGGTCCTGTTGGCGCTTGCAGAACGAGCACATGTGGCTCGGCCGTCGTGTGCTGCGGGCCATGCTTCCCCCGTCGTCGCGTCGCTTCAGCGCGATGTGTGATGCGTGGGCACCATCGCCCGACCGGCCCACGCCGTCGAATCTCAGCAATCCACGTGCCAGCCCCGGCGGCCGGGGCCATGGCGCGCGGCGATCACCCCGCGGCCTCGGCGGCCGCCTCGTTCGCCGGGGCCGGTGCGGGTTCGGCCCCACCGCCCGCGGCCGCCGCCTCGGCCTCGCCCGACACGATCGCCACGAGCCGCCCGAGCGCGCGCCCGGAGAACATCCGGGCCCCGAGCTCGCGCCGCAGCGAGTCGCGGTCGACCTTGCCGCGCCGGCGTGGGCTTCCGCTCAGGAACAAGGCGCTGAACCGGTCCACCTCGTCCTCGACCTCGTCCGTTCCGACGTCGATCCCCTCCGCCTCGGCGAAGGCGCGCAGGACCAGCGTCCGGCGGAGCCGCGCCTCGGCTTGCCGCTCGAGGTCCGCCCACAGGCTGTCCTCGTCCTTGGTCTGCATCGCCAGCCAGCGCTCCCACGTGAAGCCCTGCTGTTCCACCCGCTCGCGCAGGTCCGACGCCAGCTCGCGGGCCTCGTGGGCCAGCATCTGCGGCGGGTAGCGCACGTGCGCCTGCGCGACCAGGGCGTCGACCGCCCGCGAGACCTGCTCGTCGCGGGCGTCGAGGGCGGCGCGGCTCGCCATCTGCGACCGCAACCGCTCGCGCAGCGCCGCCAGGTCGGGCACGCCCATCCGCGCCGCGAAGGCATCGTCGAGCGGCGGCGCCACGCGCGACCGGACGGCGATGATGGACGCGTCGAACGATACGGTCCGGCCCTGGAGCGCGGCGTCGGGCCACACTTCCGAGTACGTGATCTCGAAGCTCGACGAACCCCCCGCCTCACTGCCGATGAGGTGTTCCGGCAGCGCCGCGGGCAGCCCGGCTTCGACGGCCGCCTCGCCCGTCAACGCGAGGTCGAACGCGTCACGGGCCACGACCTCGGCATCGCCCAGGCGGCCGGTCAGCGTCAACTGCACCACGTCGCCGGCTTCCGCCGGGCGGTCGACCGGCAGCAGCTCGGCCAGCTCGGCGCGCCAGGCCTCGATCTGGGCGTCGACGGCGGCGTCGTCGACCGGCGGCGGCGCGTCGGCGGGCACCCGCAGGTCGCGGTAGGCGCCGAGGTCGACGTCGGCTTCGAGCGGGACCACCACCCGCAGCGTCAGCGGGTCTTCGGACACGATCTCCATCGATACGGGCGCCGCCGGCGTCAGGGCCTCCCGCGTCAGCGCCTCGATCGGCTTGCGCTGGATTAGCCGTTCGACGGCCTCGTCGTGCAGCGCGTCCTCGCCCACGATGGCCGCGAGGCGCGCGTACGGAACCTTGCCCGGGCGATAGCCCGGCACGCGCTGCTTGCGCGCCAGGTCCTGCGCCACGGCGCGCTTCGCCTCCTCGACCTCCTCGGGCGAGAAGACGAGGGTGAGCTGCACCTGGCAGGGTTCGATCGGCTCTGAGGTGATCTGCAAGGTCGAAGGCTCCTGATCTGACCACGATGGGGAAGGGGAGACTCGAACTCCCACGGGTCGCCCCACATGCTCCTAAGGCATGCGCGTCTGCCGGTTCCGCCACTTCCCCCGGGCCGCCGCCCGCTCGGCGGCTTGGCCACGCGCGGCGGGAGACGGCGGCGATACCACATTATAAGGCACGGCGCGCACCGGCGCCTAACGCATCCCGGCCCCCATCACCGCCCATTCCTCCTCGGTCGGCAGGTGGTGCTCCGAGCACGCCGCGCGCAGGTGCGCGTCGCGGAAGCGGGCGATCTCCTCCCGGAGCTGCGCCGGGTCCAAGAGCGCCAGATCCGCGATGGCGCGCACCGCGATGCCGCACACCGGGCACGTGATGACGTCGGGCAGCGGCTGGCGCCAGTCCGGGTTGCGGCGCTGCCACGCGAGCATCGCCGGCAGCGCGCCTTCCTTCTCGGGATAGAACACGATCGCGACGCGATCCCTGACCACCGATGCCTCCAGTCCGCCGCCGGGCGCCGGTTACTTGGGCGCTTCGACCAACAGCGTGAAGTCGATGCCTTCGTCGAGGTCGAACACCACCGTCGCGCTGCGCTTCTGGCCGACCGACGCGTGCCGCGCGCTCAACGCCTTGGTGTGGACGAAGACCAACGCGCCGTCGCGATCCTCGGGCTCGCCCCAACCCGCCGCCGGCCAGTGCTCGGCGAACCAGGCGGACAGGGCCTCGGCGTCGACGTCGGCGATCCGGTAGTCGGCACGGGCATCGGTGTCGTCGGTGGCGGCCGTGATCTCGATCAGCTCGGCGCCGGCGGGCACGACGATGCCCTCGATGCCCTCCGCCGGAACCACCGCCAGCGGGTCGATCGCGGTGGGCGTGGCGGTGCGCGGGACGCGCGCGACGATCGTGGGCGGCGGCACCCGCGTGGCGTCCGCGGCGGGGCCGGGGTCGGACGGCGCCGACGGGGTGCCGCCGCAGCCGGCGGTCCCGCCGAGCAAGGCGACGCAGGCGGCGATGACGACGAGCGAACCGTTGCGCATGATGGGTGGCAATCCTGAGTGTCGGGGTCACGCCATCGGCGGTGGGATGACGCGGTTCGGATGACAAGGCCGCCGGTGCGGGCATCAGTATACCAAACCGCGCCGGCGGCCGCGGAATCGCCGCGTGGCGTGCCCGGGCTCTAATGCGGTTCTAGCGGCCGGCTAGCGTGGCGCTAACGCGGGCCGAATATCATCCTCGCCAGAACATGAACGCCCGTGTGGGCGCCTCGACAGCACCGAGCGCCACCCATCCCATCGTTGAAGGAGACCCAGCATGACCACCAAGATCCGCCTGTTCGACCCGATGCGCGATTTCGTCTCGCTGCGCGAGGCAATGGATCGCCTGGTCGAGGACAGCTTCGTGCGCACGCCGCGCGGCGCGAACGGCGCCAACGGCCAGTTCCGCCCGGCGGCCGACGCCTGGGAGTCCGAGGACGCGGTCGTGATCGAGCTGTCGCTGCCGGGCGCCAGCCCCGACGATGTCGAGATCACCTACGAGCAGGACACCCTCGTCATCGGCGGCAGCGTGCCGGTCCGCGACGACGCCCACACCTACGTGCTCGCCGAGCGCGCCCGCGGCCCCTTCCAGCGGCGCTTCACGCTGAACACGTCGATCGACGTCGACAAGGCCGAGGCGTCGTTCCACAACGGCGTGCTGACGCTGCGCCTGCCGAAGAGCGAGGCCATCAAGCCGCGCAAGATCAACGTGCGCGTGAACTGACCGACGCCGGTTGGCAAGACGAGCGGGGGAGGCGGCGTGCGCCGCCTCCCCCGCCGTCGTTCAAAGGCCGCGCGGAACGGCGTCCTTGGCGGCGAACTCCACGAACCGGTAGCCCACCCCGCGCTCGGTCAGGATGTAACGCGGATGCGCGGGATCGGGCTCGATCTTCTGCCGCAGGTAGGTGACGTACAGCCGCACGTAGTTGTCCTGCCCGACGTACTCCGGGCCCCAGACCCGTGACAGGATCATGTCGTGGGTCAGGAGCCAGCCAGCGTTCTGCATCAGGTGGTAGAGCAGCCGCCACTCGGTAGGGCGCAGCTTGACGCGGGTGCCGCGCACGACGACCTCGCGCGTCCCGAAGTCGACCTCGAGGTCGTCGTCGACGTGGATCAGGCGTCGGTCCGTCGGCGTCTGCACCCGCCGGAGCACCGCCTGCGCGCGGCTGACGAGCTCGCCGGGGCTGAAGGGCTTGGCCATGTAGTCGTCGGCGCCGAGGTCCAGCCCGTGGATGCGGTCGCGCTCGTCGGCCTGCACGGTCAGCATGATGACCGGGACGTCCGAGACCTGGCGCAGCGCCCGCAGGGTCTCGAAGCCGTCCATCCCCGGCATCATCACGTCGAGCACGACAAGGTCCGGGAGGTGCTGGCGAACCTGCTCCAGCGCGGCGCGGCCGTCGTGAGCCTCGATGACCCGCGCACCCTTCATCTCGAAGTGCAACCGCGCGAACCGGATGATGCGCTCCTCGTCGTCGACGAGGAGCACCAGGCGCCCCGCCAGGTTGGACTCGGCGCCGGCGCGGGTGGGCGGGGCATCCATGCCGCCGAGGCTCTGGTCGCGGCCGGCGGTCATGTCGGCGCCTCGTCGGCGGCCGCGCCCTCGGGCGCCGGTCGCCCGTCGCGGCCCGCGTCCGGGCCGGGCTCGGGTGTACGCGCCGGGGCCGCCGGGGGCGGCGCATCGGACGCCCAGGCGGGCAGCGTGACCGTGAACGTGCTGCCGCGGCCCGGCTCGCTCGCCAGATCCACCCGCCCCCCATGCGCTTCGACGATCGCGCGCGTCATGTAGAGCCCCAGCCCGGCCCCGCCGCCGCCGGGCGTGGCGCGCTCGAAGCGTTCGAACACCCGGGCCTGGTCGGTCGGCGCGATGCCGCTGCCGTGGTCGCGAACCTCGACCTGCACGCGCCGGCCGCCGTCGACCGCGGCCACCCGCGCCTCCACCGCGCTGCCCGGGGGCGAGTAGGCCACGGCGTTGGCCAGCAGGTTCTGCAGCACCTCGTGGATGCGCAGGGGATCGGCGTGCACCGGCGGCAGGTCGACGGCGACGTCCAGCGACCACGGTCGACCGGGATGCGCGCCGCGGAACGCCTCGACCACCCGCCGGACCTCGGTCGCGAGGTCGACGACGTGGCGGTCGAGCCGGAGCGCGCCGGACTGCAGCCGCGCCGCCTCGAGGAGCTGGTCGACCATGCGCGTCATGTGCCCGGTCTCGTCGAGGATGACGTCGATGGCCTCGCCCGCCAGCGCGTCGTCGGACCGGATGTGCGGGTGGCGCAGCGTCTCGGCGAAGCCGCGGATCAGCGACAGCGGCGTCTTGAGCGCGTGCGACAGCCCGGCCAGGAACGCGCGCTTGGCGTCCTCGGCCTCCTTGTAGCCGGTGAGGTCCACCACGTCGGCGACGTACCCCGCCGGGTCGCCGTGCGGGCTCGGCAATGCGGTCAGCGTGAGCTGCACCCAGGCCCCGGGCGGCCCGCCGCCGGCCCGGCGGACGAAGCCGTGCACGCTGGCCGTCCCGCCCGCCCCGACCGGCAGGGCGACGTCGACGGGGTGCCCCTGCGGGTCCACCAGCGGCAGGCTGGCGCGGATGTCGCGCCCCGTGAGGTCGGCCCCCGGCTGCCCGGCCAGCAGCGCCGCCGTGGGGTTGTGGGCGCGGATGGACCCATCGGGCGCCACCAGGAGGCTGCCCGCTGGGCTGAACTCGACCAGCGCGCTGAGCCGCCGCTCCCGCGCCTGCAGCCGGGCGTGGGCGTCGGCGTTGTGGATGGCGACCGCCGCCTGGTCGGCAAACGTCTGGAGCAGCTGGCCGTCCAGCGGCGTGAAGGCCGCCGCGCCCTCCGAGCGGAAGACGAAGATGCGCCCGATGATGCTGTCGCCGATCTGGAGCGGCAGCGCGAGCGCCTGCCGCCCCACCTCCGAGCCCGACCCGAGCTCGACCACGGCCACGTCGGTCCCGGCCGCGGCGGTTGCCAGCCGCGCGAGCGGCGCCGCCGCGGCGGGGTCGGGAAGCCGCATGAGGTCGTGGCGGGTCGCGGTCGAGGCGATCTGCCCGCCGCCGCCGGCAGGCGGGGCGGGGTCGAGGCCGGGGGATGGCGGCGCCTTCGCGCGGTCCGCGCCGATGCCCGCGGTCATAGACTGCCCCTGCGCGGCCGGCGCGGGCAAGTCCGCCGTCTCCGGCGCCGCCGGGTCGAGCAACGGGTGCAGGTGGTGCTGGAAGCGCTCCTCGAGCTGGAAGCTGGCCGCCACCTGCAGCTCGCCGTCGGGCTGGCGCAGGGCGATCGCCCCCGCCTGCCCGCCCGTCATGGCCACGGCGGCCCGGATCACACGCCCGAGCACCTGCGGCAGGTCCAGGTCGGCGTTCAACGCCCGGGCGACCGACAACAGGTAGTCGCGTTGACGCACCCGCGGGTCGGGGGCGGGGTCGGGGGCCGGCAGGGCGGTCGGGGTCATCGCGGTCGACATGGGCGTTCCTGGCTCGCCGCCGGGCCGTCCGGGGGAGCCGCGCGCCGCAAGCTTACGGCAACGCGGCGCGGCGGGCAACCCAGGGAAAGCGCTTTCTAGCGCATGTCTAGCGCCGCCGGCGGCTTGCTCGCGGCGGGCGGGGCGTACAATCAAGGGCGCGAGGAATCGAGCCATCGTGGAATACCGCGACTACTACCAGGTGCTCGGCGTGCCACGGGACGCCGACGAGAAGGCGATCAAGCGGGCGTACCGGCGGCTGGCGCGCCAGTATCACCCCGACCACAACCCGGGAGACGCCTCGGCCGAGACGCGCTTCAAGGCGGTCACCGAGGCCTACGAGGTGCTCGGCGACCCCGACAAGCGCGCCAAGTACGACCGCTTCGGCCAGGCCTGGCACCACCACCAGCAAGGCGGCGGCGGGGGCTTCGACTGGGGCGCGTGGGCGCCCCGGGGCGCCGCGCCGGGGGGCGGGCGCACCTACACCGTCGACGACCTCGAGGGGCTCTTCGGCGGCCGCGGCGGCGGCGGAGGCGGCTTCTCGGACTTCTTCGACGCCCTCTTCGGCGGCGGGCGGCGCCAGGCGCCCGGCCAGCAGCGCGTGGCGGCCCGCGGCCAGGACATCGAGCAGCCGGTGACGGTCTCGCTCTACGAGGCCTTTGCCGGCACGACGCGGCGGCTGGTCAAGGATGACCGGCGGCTGGACGTCCGCGTCCCGCCGGGCGTGCGCACCGGGTCGCGGATCCGCGTGCGCGGCGAGGGCATGCCGGGCGCGGGCGGGCCGCCGGGCGACATCCTGCTCGTCGTCGAGGTCGAGCCCGACCCCCGCTTCGAGCGCGACGGCGACGACCTCCACACCACCGTCGCCGTGCCGTTGACGACGGCGGTCCTCGGCGGCGAGGCCCGCGTGCCCACGCTGGCTGGCGACATCACGCTCACCATCCCGCCCGGGACGCAAAACGGACGGCGCTTCCGGCTGCGCGGCAAGGGCATGCCCCGGCTCAAGGACCCCGCGCAGCACGGCGACCTCTTCGCCCAGGTCGACGTCCGCTTGCCGGCCGACCTCGGGCCGGAGGAGATCGCGCTGTTCGAGCAGCTGCGCGTGCTGCGGCCCGGCGCGTAGGGCAAGCCGGCCGGCGATCCGCCATTTCGCCTAGAGGACATTGCCGGTTTGGCCCTGGCCACCGGAGCGATCCTCGGTTACACTCTGCCGGGCGCCCGCGTGCGGCGCTCGCCTCGTGTGACCAAGGAGGACTCCCTTGACCGATCGCAACCCCACGCCGGCGCACGGCGCCGGCCCGCTCGCGCCTGACGACGGCTACCCGCTGCGCGGGACCGTCGTGCTGACGCTGCTCTACCTGCTCCTCACCATCGTTGCCTGGGCGTACGTGTACTTCGTCATGGTCGGGCGGGCCTGAGGCGGCGCGGCGATGAAGATCGACACCTACGAAAAGCTCTTCCTCGGGCTGACGGTCGTGGCGCTGGCATGCTTCATGGGCGCGCTGGCGGCCGCGGTCAACCGCCACGGCATCAGCCTGCCGCACCCGACGGCGCGCGTCGACCCCGCCGCGCTGCGTGCCGCCCCGCCCGCGCCCTTCGACCAGCTCGGGCTGGTCGACAAGGGCGGCGGCGCCTACGACCTCAACCTGCTGGCCGCCATGTGGCAGTACGAGCCGTTCTTCCCGGACAAGATGGAGGAGGGCGTGCACGTGCCCGCCGGCGCGACCGTGACGTTCAACGTCAGCTCGCCGGACGTGATCCACGGCTTCAAGATCAAGGACACCAACGTCAACATCATGGTCATCCCCGGCCAGGTCAGCACCGTCACGCACACGTTCGACGCGCCCGGCGAGTACACCGTGCTGTGCCACGAGTACTGCGGGGCCGGACACCACCGGATGTACCTCAAGCTCCACGTGGATCCGCCCGCGGCGGCGGCGGGCGACGCCCGCCAGGCGGGAGGTGAGTCATGACCACGGCCACCGCCTTCACCTTGCCTCGGCAGGACCAGCGGTACATGCTCTGGCAGGTCTACCTCGGCCTCGCGGTGTTCATGTGGGGCATCTTCGCCGGGCTCGCCCAGGCCCTGGACCGCGTGCTGCCGGCCACGAGCACGTTGTGGAAGTTCTTCCCCGGGCAGGAGACCTACTACCAGGGACTGACGGCGCACGGCGTGTTCCTCGCCATCGGGTTCACGTTCGCGTTCTCCAACGGCTTCATGCTCTTGGTGGTGGCACGCTCGTTTGAGAGGGCACCCAACCGCGCGGTCACCGCGGCGTCGTTCTGGTGCATGGCCGTCGGCGCCGTGCTGGTGGCCGGGACCATCATCCTCGGCAAGGCCAACGTGCTGTTCACGGCCTACCCGCCGCTCATGGCGCACCCCTTGTTCTACGTCGGCCTCGTGCTCGTGGTGGTCAGCACCTGGCTGACCGGTCTGGGCGGCGCGCTGATGTACCGGGGCTGGCGGCGCGACCACCCCGGCGCGCGCACGCCGCTCCAGGCGTTCGCGTTCCTCGCCACGTACGCGATGTGGTTCATCGCCTCGCTCGGCGTGGCCGTCGAGGTGCTCGGCCTGCTCCTGCCGTGGTCGCTCGGGCTGTTCGACAAGATCGACCCGCAGCTTGCCCGATCGCTGTTCTGGTTCAGCGGGCACCCGATCGTGTACTTCTGGCTCCTGCCGGCGTACCTGAGCTGGTACACGATGATCCCGCGCCAGGTCGGCGGCAAGCTGCTCAGCGACCCGCTGACGCGGCTGGTGTTCCTGCTGTTCCTGCTGCTGTCCACGCCGACCGGGCTGCACCACCAGTACACCGACCCCGGCATCGACACCTGGCTCAAGAACATCCACCTCGTCGCGACGATGGCGGTGTTCTTCCCGAGCATGATCACGGCCTTCAGCGTGTGCGCGGCGCTGGAGTCCGGCGGGCGGGCGCGCGGCGGGCGCGGGTGGTTCGGGTGGATCCGCAAGCTGCCGTGGGACGACCCGAGCGTGACGGCGCAGATCCTGGCGATGATCGGCTTCACGCTCGGCGGGCTGAGCGGCCTCGTCAACGCCAGCTACGTGATGAACCTCGTCGTGCACAACACAGCGTGGATGCCGGGCCACTTCCACCTGACGGTCGGCACCGGCGTGGCGCTGTCGTTCATGGGCATCAGCTACTGGCTGATCCCGCACCTGACCGGGCGCGGCCTGGTCTGGCGGCGGGCGGCGGTGGTCCAGGCCTGGTTGTGGCTGATCGGCGTGTTCACGTTCTCGCGCGGCCAGATGGCCGGCGGTCTGGAGAGCCTGCCGCGCCGCATGAGCGTGTCGCAGATGACCTACGGCGCCGACAACCCGGCGTGGCAGGTATCGCACCTGCTCACCGGCATCGGCGGCACGATCATGTTCATCTCCGGCCTGACGTTCGGGCTGATCATCCTGTGGACCGTGCTGCGCGGCCCGGCCATCGCGCCGGTCGCCATGCCGGTCGCCGACGCGATGGTGCACGGGCCGGACGAGGGCTGGCCGGTGCTCGAGCGCTGGCCGGTGTGGATCGGGCTGGCGGTGGTGCTGATCCTGCTCGCCTGGGGGCCGTTCTTCCTCACGTACGAGTGGAACATGGTGTCCACCGGTGTGATGCCCTGACGGCACGGCGGTCGGCCCGACCGCCGCGCGCAAGCGATGACCCCGCGGGGCTCCCGGACGTCCGGAGCCCCGTGGGGTCATCTGTGTTGGCGGCCTACCATCCCGCGGCCCCGTCGTCCGGCCAGCCCTCGGCGCCGACAAGCGGCACGAACCGGACCGGCCCGAAGTCCTCCATGGTGAACGCACCGCCCGCCGTCCGCGTCACCCGCACCAGCGCCTGCTCGTCGACGGTCGCCCCAACGGGCATGACGAGGCGTCCCCCGACCGCCAGCTGCGCCTTGAGCGTCTCCGGCACCACGGGACCGCCGGCGGTGACGACGATGGCGTCGTACGGCGCGTGCTCCGGCCACCCCAGCGTCCCGTCTCCGCAGCGGACGTGGACGCGCGCCAGGCCCAGCGCGGCCAGCCGCTCGGCGGCCCCGGCGGCCAGCTCGGGCTGGCGCTCGACGCTGTAGACCGCGCCGGCCAGGTGCGCCAGGATCGCCGCCGCATAGCCCGAGCCCGTGCCGATC
This sequence comes from uncultured Anaerolineales bacterium, assembly GCA_964415605.1. Classification (GTDB taxonomy): domain Bacteria; phylum Chloroflexota; class Anaerolineae; order Epilineales; family Epilineaceae; genus UCB3. The sequence goes on from CAYQBA010000006.1 coordinate 43,136, forward strand.
TCGAGCACCCGGTCGCCGGGGGCGAGGCGGAGGAGGTCGGCCATCACGGCCACCACGTAGGGCTGCGAGATGGTCTGGCCGCCGCCGATCGGCAGCGGCTGGTCGAGGTAAGCCCATTCGGCCAGCACGGGGTCGACGAACCGCTCGCGCGGGACGGCCAGGAACGCGCGCAGCAGGCGCGGGTCGTCCAGCCCCCGGCCGGCGATCTGGGTCCGCACCATCTCCGTCCGCTGCCGGTCGAGCGACCGGTCGGCGTCAGCCACCGCACCGCCCCGCCCAGGCGCTCACTCGCCGCTCTTGACGTCGGTCCAGAGCTTGTCCCACAACGGCAGGGCGTCGCCGATGTCCTCGATCGCCTGACACTTGGCGAGATCGGCGGCGGGCGGGTTGGTGGCGGGATACGCCATGTAGGCCGCGTGCAGCTCCGGCTCGGCCGCGGCCAGCGCCGCCAGCCCCGCCGTGTTGGGGTTGGAGTACGGGAAGTCGCGCGAGATCAGCATGCTCATGTCGGGGCGCAGCACGAAGTCGATGAACGCCAGCGCCGCGTCCGCGTGCGGCGGGTCCTTGGGCATGGCCAAGTTGTCGAACCAGATGCCGCAGCCCTCCGCGGGCAGCACGTAGGCGATGGCGGGGTTCTCGCGGTGGGCCAGCGCCGCCTCGCCGTTCCACACCACGCCGGCCTTGACGTCGCCCGCCAGCAGCGCGGTCTTGGGGCTGTCGCTGTCGAACAGGCGGATGTTGGGCTTGAGATCCACTAGCTTGGCCTTGGCCGCGTCGAGCGTGGCCGGGTCGGTGCTGTTGCGGTCGTGGCCGAGGGTCATCAGGGTCAGCCCGATGACCTCACGCTCGTCGTCGACCATCACCAGGCCCTGCGCGAAGGCGGGGTCCCAGAGGTCGGCCCAGGCCGTGACCGGCCTGGTGACGGCCGCGGTGTCGACGGCGATGCCCACCGTGCCCCACTGGTACGGCACCGAATGGGTGTTGCCGGGGTCGTAGGAACGGTCGACGAACTGCGGGTCGAGGTTGCCGAAGTTGACCAGCGCCGTCTTGTCGAGCGGCTCCAGCATGCCCTGCTTCGCCATCACCGACACCATGTAGTCGCTCGGCAGGATGACGTCGTAGCCGGTTGCGCCGGCCTGCATCTTGGCCAGGAGCTCCTCGTTCGACGAGAACGCGTCGTAGTTGACCTTGACGCCGTACTCGGCGGTGAACGCGTCCAGGAGATCCTGCGGGATGTACTCCGACCAGGCGTACAGGTTGAGCTCGGTCGACGTCACCGAGTGGGCCGCGCCGGGCCCGCCGGCGGGGGCGGCTGCGCCGTCCGAAGATGGCGACGTCGGGGGCGCGGTCTGGGCCGGCGGCTCGGTGGCCGGGGCCTGGCAGCCTGCGGCCGCCCAGGCCAGGGCGAGCACGGCGAGCGCGCGGGAAAGGGACGGCGACGGCATGGCTTCTCCTCCTCGTTCGAGAGCGGGTCAAGGCGATCCGGTCACCGCGCGGCGGCCCGCTGCGGCGGGCGGCCCACCCACTGCGCCACCAGGAGGGCCGCGAAGACCACGGCCACCCACAGCGTCGACAGGGCGTTGACCTTGGGGGTGACGGCCTGGCGCAGCATGGCGTACACCCGCAGCGGGAGCGTCGTCGAGCCCGGGCCGGCGGTGAACAGCGTGATGATATAGTCGTCGAGCGACAACGTGAACGCCAGGAGCGCGCCGGCGACGACCCCCGGCAGGATCAACGGCAGCGTGACGCGCCGGAACGTGCGCCACTCGTCCGCCCCGAGGTCCATGGCGGCCTCTTCGAGGCGCCGGTCGAAGCCGGCCAGCCGCGCCCGGACCGTCAGCGTGACGAACGGGACCGAGAACGCCACGTGCGCGATCGTGATCGTGCCCAGCCCGAGCCGCCAGCCGAGGCCGAGCGCGTCGTTCAGCCACGCGAAGGCCTGGGCGAAGAACGCCAGCATGGCGATGCCCATGACGACCTCGGGGATGACCACCGGCACGTACAGCGACGCCTCGGTGAGCGACCGGCCCCGGAAGCGGTAGCGCTGCAGCCCCAGGGCCGCCGCGGTGCCGATGACGGTGGCCAGCGCGGTGGACGCGGCGGCGACGACCAGGGTGTTGCGGGCAGCCGCCCGGACGAACCGGTCGTCCCACAGATCGGCGTACCACTGGAGCGTGAAGCCGGTCCACTCGACCCCGAACTTCGAACGGTTGAACGAGTAGACGACGAGGATCACGATCGGCCCGTACAGGTACGCGTAGCTCAGGAGCGCGTACAGCCGGAGGCCGGGCCCCGGGGCATGCCGCGGGTCGCTCACGCCGCCAGATCCTCGGCCGAGCCGAACACCCGCGTGTACAGCAGCGTCACGCCGAGCGTCAACACCAGCATGACCATCGAGGCCGCGGCCCCGAGCGGCCAGTCCCGCGCCCGCAGGAACTGGTTGTTGACGAGGTTCCCGATCAGCACGGTCTGGGCGCCGCCCATGAGGTCCGGCACGACGAACATGCCCATCGCGGGCACGAACACCAGCACCGAGCCGGCCACGATGCCGGGCAGGCACAGCGGCAGCGTCACCCGCGCGAAGGCGCGCCACGGCCGCGCGCCGAGGTCCGCCGCGGCGTCGAGCAGCGACAGGTCGAGCTTCTCGATCGACGCGTAGAGCGGCAGCACCATGAACGGCAGGAACTCGTAGACCATGCCGATCAGCACGGCGCCCGGGGTGTAGAGCTGGATGCGCGCGAACCACGGCTCGGCCCAGCCGGGCAGGAGGCCGAAGGTGCCCAGGATCGCCGCCAGCACCCCCTTGCCGCGCAGGATGATCATCCAGGCGTAGATGCGGATCAGGAAGTTGGTCCAGAACGGCACGAGGATGAGGAAAAGGTACAGCCAGCGTCGCCCGGGCGGCGACAGCGCGACGAAGTACGCCAGCGGGAAGCCCCCCAGCAGGCACGCGGCGGTGGTCACGGACGCGACGCCGATGGACCGCCACAGGATGCGGGCGTACTCCGGCGCCGCCAACGCCCGGTAGTTATCCAGGCTGAAGCGGTAGACGACCTCGCCGTAGGTCCCGCGGTCGGCAAAGCTGATGACGACCATCAACGCCAGCGGCACGAGCAGGAACAATCCGAGCCAGAACATGATCGGGCCGACGAGGAGGATCCCCTTGAGGTCGTCGCGCTCGCGGATGGTCTGGAGCATCACGCCCCCAGGAGCAGTGCGTTGGCGGCGCGCCACGTCAGCCACACCCGCTCGCCGCGGCTGAAGTACGCGTCCGGGTCGAGCGTCGAGAGGTCGTTCTGCTCCCAGACCGACAGGACCAGGCGCGGGCTGACGCGCACGACGACGCGCGTGTCGGACCCGATGTAGGCCACGTCCTCGACCTGGGCCGGCACGCAGTTCATGGCCGGGGCGGCCGGCGGCGGCGCGGTGCGCGCCAGGATCTTCTCGGGCCGGACCGAGTACGCCACGCGCTGGCCGACGGCGAGGGCGCCCTGGGGCAAGCCGGTCAGCGCCAGATCTTCGCCGTCGACCGCCACCGTGCCGAGGTCGCCGCCGAGCGCGGTGACCGTCGCCTCGAGGAAGTTCGTCTCGCCGATGAAGTCGGCCACGAAGCGGCAGCTCGGCCGCTCGTAGATGACGGCCGGCGCGTCGATCTGCAGGAGGCGCCCGCGGTCCATGACCGCGATGCGGTCGGACATGCTGAGGGCCTCCTCCTGGTCGTGGGTCACGTACACGAACGTGATGCCGACCCGCTTCTGCAGCGCCTTGAGCTCGAGCTGCATCTCCTTGCGCAGCTTGAGGTCGAGCGCGCCGAGCGGCTCGTCGAGCAAGAGCACCTCCGGTCGGTTGACCAGGGCGCGTGCCAGGGCGACGCGCTGCTGCTGCCCCCCGGACAGCTGGCCGGGCTTGCGATCGGCCACCTCGGGCAATCGCACCATCGCCAGGGCCTCGTCGACCCGCGCGCGGATCTCGGCGGCCGGCCGCCGGGCCATCTCCAGGCCGAAGGCAACGTTCTGGTGGACGGTCAGGTGCGGGAAGAGCGCGTAGCTCTGGAACACCATGTTCACCGGCCGCTGGTAGGGCGGCGTGTCGCCCATGACCCGGCCGTGGATGACGATCTCGCCCGCCGTCGGGCGCTCGAAGCCGGCCAGCATGCGCAGGAGGGTGCTCTTGCCGCAGCCCGACGGCCCCAGCAGCGCGAAGAACTCGCCGTCGGCGATGGCGAGCGAGACGTGATCGACGGCGGTCACGCTGCCGCCGCCGGGGCTGGGGAAGACCTTGAGGGCGTCGCGCACTTCGACGGCGACGTGCGACACGGGCGCTCCGCGGCGTGGGATCGGGTTCGGCGCCGAGGGCCGCCCGGCCGCCGGCTGGGGATAATATCGGCCCGCCGGGTGGGTGTCAATCGCGGCGGCGCGCGCCCGCTCGGAGCGATCACGCGTCCGCTCCGACCAGCGCCGCTTGTTGCCGGGCAAGCGGGTGCGCTGATCACCTGCCGACACAGGCTGGCATCCGCCAAATGGCCCATGCCAGCCTACGCGGGATGGCGCTTCCCCGACTGTCTCGAGCGACGTACAATCGAGCCGTACAGGAACCACAAGGCCGTGCGACCGCGAGCCAAGCGTGCCGCACGACCTCCCATCAACAGGGAGGAGGAGTTCGATGTCGATGACGTCGCAAGAGTGGTGGGCACTGATTCATGGGATGGGGCTGGGGGCCGTCTACCTTCTGGCGTTCGCCGGGGGGCTGGCCGGGCTCTACAGCTTCCGCCCTGAGTGGCTCACCGAGTCGGGCATCGCGGAGCGCGCCCGCCGGCTGGATTGGGGCGTGTGGGTCATGGCCATCGCGGCATGGCTGACGTGCATCACGGGCACGTGGATCGTGTATCCGTGGTATCGGGCCGCGCCCCCGGAGGGGACGACCGAGCTGGCCGACTACCCGCGCTACTTCCTGCTGGACAATGCCAACCTCGCGGCGTGGCACACGTTCGGGATGGAGTGGAAGGAGCACGTGGCTTGGTTCGCCCCGCTCCTGGCAACGGCGGTGGCGTATGTCGTCTGGCGGTACCGCAGCGAGCTCGCCGAACGCAAGCAACTCCGCGACGCGTTGATCGTGATGTTCGTCCTGGCCTTCGCGGCGGCGGCCGTCGCCGGGCTGTTCGGGGCCCTGATCACCAAAGCCGCGCCGGTGGCGTGAACGCATCCGAATCAGGCAAGGGGGAACAACGATGGCAACGAGAGGTTTGACGCATTCACCCGACGGCCCCGCTGCGGCCGCGATCCTGAGCAGCACGATCGGGTGCCTGGTCATCGGGCTGATGACCACCGGGGCGGAGATCAGCGCCGGACTCAAAGATGCGCTGAACTGGTACGCCCCGGTCGGACCGCTGAGCGGCAAGACGGTTGTGGGCGTGATCGCCTGGGCGATCAGCTGGGGCGTGCTGCACAGCATGTGGAAGGACCAGGACGTCGGCTTTGCGCGGCTCTTCAGAATCAGCCTGTGGGTGCTCGTGATCGGCTTGGTGCTGACCTTCCCGCCGTTCTTCGAGCTGTTCGCGGCGGAGTGACCTAACCCTCATTCAAATTATCGACGGTTCCTGAGGGGGCTGCGCCCGCGCCGGGATTCACCGGCGCGGGCGCAGTTGTTAAGCGCCGGTCGGCCGAACCGGCCTGCTACGGCGCCCGCACGCCCAGCGATGCCTCGCGGTACGTGACGCCGATCGGCTCGATGACGACCTCGCGCGGGCCGTCCTCCACCCGGCCGGCGACCCAGGCCGCCAGGCCGTGCCGGCCGGCGGCGTCGACGACCGCGGCGGCGTGGTGGCCCGGTGCGAAGACCGCGAAGCCGGCGCCCATGTTGAAGTTCGCGTAGGCCTCCTCGACCGCCACCCCGCCCTCCTCGACGAAGAACGCGAAGAGGTCGGGGAGCGGCGGCACCTCGGCCATGCGGTAGCGCAGGTCGCGCGGCGCGCGCATCAGCTTGCGCCAGCCGTGCCCGGTGATGTTGACGAGGTAGCGCACGTCCACGCCGGCCTCGAACACGTCGCGCACGAGCGCGGCGTACAGGTGCGTCGGCGCCAGGAGCGCGTCGCCGAAGCGGGTGCCGTCGCGCAACGGCGTGGCGTAGCCGTCCGGCAGGCGCGCCGCCAGGCGGCGGGCGAGCGTCAGGCCGTTGGCGTGAATGCCGCTCGATGCGACGAGCACGATGGCGTCGCCCGGCGCCAGGCGATCGCCGAGCGTCAGCCGGGCCTTCGGGCGCACGACGCCGACGCACGCCCCCGCCAGGTCGATGGTGCCGGGCGCGACGATCCCGGAGAGCGCCGGCGTCTCGCCGCCGCCCCACGTGGCGCCGGCCTGCTCGCACGCCGAAGCCCAGCCGCGCACCAGGTCGGCGGCACGCTCGCGGTCGTCGAACCAACCCGAGTCCCCGATGGCCCAGTACGCCGCCACCACCTGCGGCTCGGCCCCGACCACGATGACGTCGTTGACGATCATGGCCACCGCGTCCTGGGCCACGGCGTCGTAGTACGTCCGCCCGCCGATGGCCCGCATGGCGTCGGCCACCAGGTTCTTGGTCCCCAGCCCTTCGATGACCATCGCGCGGTAGGCGTCGGGCTCCTCCCAGACGAAGGCGCTCTCGCCGCGGCTGGCCGCGACCTCGGCCAGGCCCCAGCGGCCGAGGGCGCCGGCCGTGGCGGCGGCCGCGCGCTGGGCGAGGACCTTGGCGGGATCGATGGCGGCGTAGTCGACGCCGGCCTGGGCATAGGTGAGGGGTTCGGGCGACATCGCGGGTGACCTCCGGTTGGCGTGGATCATATCACGGGCGCCCCGGCGGCCGAAACCGGCCGCCGGGCTCCGCCCTGGCGTCCCCGCGACCGCGCCGGGGGGCCCGGGGCGGGGCGTCGGCCGCCGGGGCGATGGGATCGACAGCCGCG